>JADFIA010000005.1 GCA_022566895.1 Pseudomonadota bacterium | reverse complement strand
AAGATATGGACGCCTCGCATACGGGGGTGTAGCTCAGTTGGTTAGAGCGCCGGCCTGTCACGCCGGAGGTCGCGGGTTCGAGTCCCGTCACTCCCGCCACTAATATCCTTTTAATTTCCCATGACGCCGCCGGAGGGTGGGGTTATGGTCAGGCCATGGACGACGAGGGGGAAGACAAGGCGGCCGAAGCGCCAGCACCGGATTTGTCGCAGGAATATTTCCTGATTCCGCGGCCCAAGTTGGACCTGCCGGCGGTCCTTGAAGTACTGGCGGTGGCGGCGGGTTTCATTCTGATTAGCCAGCTTGGCCTGATTCTCATCGCCGGCAGCGCCCCTTTGAGGGACCTTTTCCAGGGCACCGAAGGCGGCCTTATCGGTGGCTTTCTGATCGGCGCCCTGGTGCAGTTGACCCTGCTCGGTGCTTTGTACGCCTTTGGGCAGAAAGACGTCAAAGCCGCGATCTCGAGCCTACGGGAGAAAGCCCCGGCAAGCGGCTGGCAGATGGCCCTGGGCGTGGCCGCGGTGTTTATCATTTTCATCATCGGCGGCTGGCTCGAGGAACCGGCCCGGGTGGTTGAATTTTCGAAATTCGCCCTGCTCGGCAGCCTGGTACCGGCCGTCGGCGGGGCGACCCAGGTTGTCATCTTCCAGGGCTTTATCCTCTTGCGCCTCAAGCGCGCCGGCATGGAAGGCTGGCTGCCGATGGTCTTTTCGGGCCTGGCCTTTTCGCTCCTGCATGTCGGCTACGCCAGCCCCCCCTTCGAGGCCGGAATAGCCGCCATCCTGGCGCCGCTCTTGGGCAGCTTCGGCTTGGGCCTGGCCTGGGCCTGGGCCTTCAGGATGTCGAACTACAAGCTGGCCCCGGTGCTGGCCAGCCAAGTGCTGGCGATCCTGGTTCTGCAGCCCTGGATGGCCCTCAGTTACGGCGGCTGAGTTTTGCCAAAATCGTCGGAAATCAGCCGATTGCGCTTTTCTTTGGTGGTCTGGCTGATATACTCGCGCCGAATCGGCTAGGGGCCCCGGTGGGGGCCGGAATCGTCCGGCCTCGGGCGCGCCGGCTGGTGGGGAAAGAGGGTCCCGAGAGGGACAGTTGAGGCCATGGAAGCCATGCTTTCAGAGTATTTCCCGATCCTCGTTTTCATCGCGATCGCCATCGCCATGTCGCTGGCCTTTATTGGCGCCGCGGTGCTGATCGCCAGACAAAATCCCGACCAGGAAAAGACCTCGACCTACGAGTGCGGGTTCGAAGCCATCGATTCGGCGCACATTCGTTTTGACGTGCGCTTTTACCTGGTCGCCATCCTGTTCATCATTTTCGATCTCGAAGTGGCCTTCCTGTTTCCTTGGGCGGTGGCCTTGGGGGATATCGGGCTATACGGTTTTTTCTCGATGGTCCTCTTTCTGGCCATCCTGACCGTTGGTTTTATCTATGAATGGCGCAAGGGAGCGCTGGAATGGGAGTAGCCGCCAATACCCTCGAGAACGAGCTGTTCAAGGATCTCGATACCGAGCTTACGCAAAAGGGCTTTCTGGTCACTACGGCCGAGGACCTGATCAATTGGGCCCGCACCGGCTCCTTGTGGTGGATGACCTTTGGCCTGGCCTGCTGCGCCATCGAGATGATGCAGACCTCGATGCCGCGTTACGATCTGGAACGCTTTGGCGTCGCCCCACGGGCCAGCCCCCGCCAGTCGGACGTCATGATCGTCGCCGGCACCCTGACCAACAAGATGGCCCCGGCCTTGCGCAAGGTTTACGACCAGATGAGCGAGCCGCGCTACGTCATCTCCATGGGCAGCTGCGCCAACGGCGGCGGCTATTACCACTATTCCTACTCGGTCGTAAGGGGCTGCGATCGTATCGTGCCGGTGGATATTTATGTGCCGGGCTGTCCGCCGACGGCCGAGGCGCTCCTTTATGGAATTCTCCTGCTGCAGCGCAAAATCCGCCGCACCGGAACCATCGTCCGCTAGGGCATCGCCAGGAAGAAAAAGGATCCAGACGAGACCATGGACGAGACGTTAAAGGAACTTGCTGGCCATATCGAGGCCTCGCTCGACCCACGGATCGAGCGGGTGGAGATCGTCCGCGACGAGCTGGTGGTCACCGTGCCGGCCCACGAAATCGTGCCGGTCATGACCTTTCTGCGCGATAACCGGCTGTGCTTGTTCCGCTGCCTGATCGATATTTGCGGGGTCGACTATCCGGAGCGCACGAGGCGGTTCGAAGTGGTCTATCATCTTTTAAGCCTGGTTCATAACCTGCGCGTCCGGGTCAAGGTCGAGACCGACGAGCAAACCCCGGTGCCCAGCATTGTCGACGTCTTCCCGGCCGCCGGCTGGTTCGAGCGCGAGACCTGGGACATGTACGGAGTGATGTTCTCGGACCACCCGGACCTGCGCCGAATCCTTACGGATTATGGCTTTAAAGGTTTTCCCCTGCGCAAGGATTTCCCGCTTACCGGCTACGTGGAGGTTCGCTACTCGGAGGAGGAAAAGCGCGTGGTCTACGAGCCGGTGAAACTGACACAGGATTTCCGCAAGTTCGACTTCATGAGCCCCTGGGAAGGAGCCAAATATGTGCTCGACGATGATGTGGAGCCGGAAGCCGGAGAGGGCGACTAGGTAATGGCCACAAGAGAAGTCGAGATTAACAATTACAGCCTGAATTTCGGGCCCCAGCACCCGGCCGCCCACGGGGTCTTGCGGATGATCCTGGAATTGGACGGCGAGGTGATCGAGCGCGTGGATTCGCATATCGGGCTTCTGCACCGGGGCACCGAGAAGCTGATCGAGTACAAGACCTACTTGCAGGCAGTGCCCTATTTCGACCGCCTGGATTATGTCGCGCCGATCAACCAGGAACACGCCTTTGCATTGGCGGTAGAGCGGCTTCTTGGCTGCGAAGTTCCGCCGCGCGGTCAATACATTAGGGTGCTTTTTTCAGAAATCGGTAGAATATTGGGCCACCTTCTGAATCTGGGCACCCACGCCATGGATGTCGGCGCCATGACGCCGATCCTGTGGGCCTTTGAGGAGCGTGAGGTCCTAATGTGTTTTTACGAGCGCGTCTCGGGCGCCCGCATGCACGCAGCCTATATACGGCCCGGCGGCGTGCATCTGGATCTGCCAGCCGGTCTGACCGACGATATTCTGACCTGGTGTGAGCGGTTCCCGCAGGTTCTCGATGATATCGCGACGCTGCTGATCGATAACCGCATATTCAAGCAGCGCAACGTCGATATCGGCGTCGCCACGGCCGAAGAAGCGCTGGCCTGGGGCTTTTCCGGGCCCATGCTCAGAGCCTCCGGCGTCGCCTGGGATTTGCGAAAGGCCCAGCCCTATGATGTTTACGACAAGATGGATTTCGATATCCCCATCGGCAAGAACGGCGATTGTTACGACCGCTTCCTGCTGCGGCTCGAAGAGGTGCGCCAGAGCCTCAGGATCATCCGCCAATCGATCGAGGAGATGCCGGACGGCGAGGTAACGACCCTCGATCCGCGCATTTCGCCGCCGCGGCGGGCCGAAATGAAGCGCTCGATGGAGGCGTTGATTAATCATTTCAAGCTTTATACCGAGGGCTATCACGTGCCCGAAGGCGAGGTCTATGCAGCGGTCGAGGCGCCCAAGGGCGAGTTCGGTGTGTATCTGGTATCCGATGGCTCGAACAAACCTTACCGCTGCAAAATCCGGGCGCCGAGTTTTGCCCATTTGCAGGCCATGGACTTTCTAAGCCGCGGCCACATGCTGGCCGACGCGCCGGCCATCCTCGGGTCCCTGGATGTGGTATTTGGCGAGGTCGACCGATGAGCGTCAGCATCACCAAAGCGAACGGCTTCGCCTTTACCGAGGCCAGCAAGGCGCAAGCCGAGGCGCATATCGCCAAATATCCGGCCGGGCGCCAGACCAGCGCCGTGATGCCCCTTCTGACCATCGCCCAGGAGCAAAACGACGGCTGGTTGTCGCAGCCGTGCATTGAATATGTGGCTGGTTATCTCTCGATGCCGCCAATCCGCGTCCACGAAGTGGCAACTTTTTACACCATGTACCGCTTGGGACCCGTGGGCAAACAGGTGATCGAGGTGTGCACCACAACGCCGTGCTGGCTCAGGGGTTCGGACGATATCATCGAAGCCTGCGAGGCCGAGCTTGGGATCAAGGTCGGCCAGACGACGCCGGACGGTCAGTTCACGCTTCTCGAAGTGGAATGCGCCGGGGCCTGCGTCAACGCGCCGGTCTGTTCGATTCACAAAAAGTATTACGAGGACCTCGACGCCAAATCGATGCGCCAGATCATCAAGGCCTTAAGAGCCGGCAAGACACCCAAGGCCGGGCCGCAGATCAAGCGCCAGACCTCGGCCCCGGCCGGCGGCCTGACGACGCTTAAAGAGATCGCGCCGGCCGAGGGAAGGGGCGCCTGATGCTGAGCGACAAGGATCGCATATTCACCAATCTTTATGGCACGGCGCCCTGGAACCTCAAGTCGGCGCGGGCCAGGGGCGATTGGCAGGGTACCGCTCAATTGATGGCCAAGGGCCAGGACCTGATCATCGACGAGATTAAGGAATCAGGGCTTCGCGGCCGCGGCGGAGCCGGTTTTCCAACCGGGCTGAAATGGTCGTTCATGCCCAAGGACAACGGCGGCCAGCCGGCCTATCTGGTGGTCAATGCCGACGAGGGCGAGCCCGGGACCTGCAAGGACCGTGACATCATGCGCCACGACCCCCACAAGCTCATCGAAGGCAGTCTTCTGGCCGCTTATGCCATGCGGGCGACGGCCGTTTATATCTATATCCGCGGCGAATTTTCTGAAGAAGCGGACATTCTCGAAGCGGCAATCGACGAGGCCCGTGCGGCCGGCCTTCTCGGCCCCGACGCCTGCGGCTCGGGCTATGATTGCGAGATTTATGTACACCGGGGCGCCGGGGCCTATATCTGCGGCGAGGAAACGGCGCTGATTGAAAGCCTCGAGGGCAAGAAGGGCCAGCCGCGCCTCAAGCCGCCATTCCCGGCCCTTGTCGGGGTTTACGGGCGGCCCACGACGGTCAACAATGTCGAAAGCATCGCCGTCGTACCAACCATCCTGCGGCGTGGCGCCGGATGGTTCGCCGGCCTCGGCCGGACCAACAACACGGGTACCAAGATCTTTTGCATATCGGGCCATGTAAACAACCCCTGCAACGTCGAAGAGGAAATGGGCATCCCCATGAAGACCCTGATCGAGCGTCACGCCGGCGGCGTACGTGGGGGTTGGGAAAATCTTAAAGCGGTCATCCCCGGCGGTTCGTCGGTGCCGCTGCTGCCAAAATCGATCTGCGATACGGTGTGCATGGATTTCGATTCCTTGAAGGACGTGCATTCGGGACTGGGCACCGCGGCGGTCATCGTGATGGACAAATCCACCGATATCATCAAGGCGATAACCCGGCTGTCGAAATTTTACGCCCATGAAAGCTGCGGCCAGTGCACGCCGTGCCGGGAAGGTACCGGCTGGATGTGGCGGGTCATGGAGCGTCTGGTGAAGGGCCAAGCCGAGATCGATGAGATCGATATGCTGCTCGATGTGAGCTATCAGGTCGAGGGCCATACGATTTGCGCCCTCGGCGACGCAGCGGCCTGGCCGATTCAGGGCCTGGTGCGGCATTTCCGGGACGAGATCGAACATCGAATTCTGGCCTTCAAGAGCCAGGTGGCGGCGGAGTAGGAAAGCGGCATGCCAACACTGACCATAAACGGCAAGGAAATCACCGTCGAGCCCGGCACCACGGTCATGCGGGCCTGTGAGGAAATGGGCATCGAGGTGCCACATTTCTGCTATCACGAACGGCTCTCGATTGCCGGCAATTGTCGTATGTGCCTGGTCGAGATGGAGCATTCGCCAAAGCCGATCGCCAGCTGTGCCATGCCGGCCGGCGATGGCATGGTCATTTATACCGATACGCCGGAAGTGAAGAAGGCCCGTGAAGGGGTGATGGAGTTTTTGCTGATCAACCACCCTCTCGATTGCCCGATTTGCGACCAGGGCGGCGAATGCGATCTCCAGGATCAGGCGATCGCCTACGGCACAGGCAAGAGCCGCTATCAAGAGAACAAGCGGGCGGTAAAGGACAAGGACATCGGGCCCCTTGTCAAAACCATCATGACCCGCTGCATCCATTGTACGCGCTGCGTGCGGTTTGCGACCGAGGTGGCCGGGATCGAGGAGCTGGGCGCGCTCGGCCGCGGCGAGGATATGGAAATCACCAGCTACCTCGAACGCTCGCTCGAGAGCGAGCTGTCGGGCAACATCATCGATTTGTGTCCGGTCGGAGCACTGACCTCGAAGCCTTACGCCTTCACCGCCCGCTCGTGGGAGCTAGTGAAGACCGAGACCATTGATGTCATGGATGCGCTGGGCTCGAACATTCGTCTCGACGCCCGCGACAATGAGGTCATGCGGATCCTGCCGCGGCTCCATGAGGACGTGAACGAAGAGTGGATCTCGGACAAGACGCGCTTTCATTATGACGGCTTGGGGCGCCGAAGACTCGACCGGCCCTATGTAAAAAAGCAAGGCAAGCTCCAGGAAGCAAGCTGGTCCGAGGCCTTTGAGGCGATCGCCACGAAACTTAATGGTCTTAAAGGGGGTGAGCTGGCCGGGATCATCGGCGATCTGGCGGATCTTGAGAGCATGTATGCCTTGAAGCTTCTGTTTAGAGCTGTGGGCAGCAAGCGGCTCGAATGCCGCCAGGACGGCGCCGCAGTGGAGGCCGGCTGCCGGGCCGGCTATCTGTTCAATTCGACCGTTGCCGGGATCGAAGAGGCGGACCTGCTGCTCCTTGTCGGGGCCAACCCACGCCTTGAGGCGGCGGTCCTCAATGCCCGCATCCGGAAAGGCGTGCGTGAGTATGGTCTCAAAGTGGCGCGCATCGGACCAGCCGCCGACTTGACCTATGAGGTGGAGGATCTAGGCGACGAGGCGGCGCTACTGGCGGATATCCTCTCGGGTCATCATGCCTTCTCGGGTCGTCTGATGGCGGCGGAACGGCCGATGGTCGTGCTTGGGGCCGGGGCCCTTCAGCGCCGGGACGGCGCCGCGATAATCGGGGCGGTCCGCAGATTGGCCGATCATTTCGGCCTGGTGGGCAAGGACTGGAACGGCTTCAATGTTCTCCATGGCGCCGCCTCGCGGGTCGGCGGTTTGGATCTCGGCCTGACATCAAGCGGCGGTATCGCGGCCATTCTCGACGATGCGGCAAGCGGCAAGGCCAAGGTCGTGTTCCTCATGGCGGCCGACGAATTTGATATGGCCAAGCTCAAGCAGGCCTTTGTCATCTACCTCGGCAGCCACGGTGATGCGGGGGCCGAAGTGGCGGACGTGGTGCTTCCCGGCGCCGCCTATGCGGAAAAGGACGGCCTCTATATCAACCTCGAGGGACGAGTCCAGGAGGGCCTGAGGGCGATCTTCCCGCCGGGCGACGCGCGGCATGACTGGACGATCCTGAGAGCGCTTTCGGATGTCCTCGACAAGCCACTGCCGTTCGACAGTTTTGGCGAGCTCAGGGCCGGGCTTATCGCCGATTTGCCGCACTTGAACCAGCGTGACGTTGCAGCCGCCGCAAAATGGGGCAAGTTTGGCTCGGATAAAGAGCCCAAGGCTGGTGGCTTGGGTGCCGTTTCCAGCGGCTATTTCCTGACCAATCCGATCGCCCGGGCCTCAAAAATATTGAATGAAGTGCAGGATCTGGCCAACGGCGTGCCAAGGGAGGCGACCGGAACCGATGGATAACGCAGTCTTCCAATGGCTGTTCGCTTGGCTGCCGGAGCTCCTGCAGTCGCTGGTTTGGATCGTGATCCTGATCATGGCGATCCTGCTGCCACTTTTGCTGGCGGTTGCCTTTTTGGTCTATTTCGACCGCAAGATCTGGGCCGCCATGCAGTTGCGGCGCGGCCCCAATGTCGTCGGGCCGTTCGGTCTTTTGCAATCCTTCGCCGACGGACTTAAGCTCCTGTTCAAGGAAACCCTGGTCCCGGCCGGCGCCAACAAGGGCATTTTCTTTATTGCCCCCGTGGTCACGTTTTCGCTGGCCCTGATCGCCTGGGCGGTGATCCCCTGGGGCGAGGGGATCGTGCTGGCGAATTTGAACGTCGGCATCCTCTACATCTTCGCGATTTCCTCCCTAGGTGTTTACGGTATCCTTATGGCCGGCTGGGCCTCGAATTCCCGCTATGCTTTTTTGGGGGCTTTGCGTTCGGCCGCCCAGATGGTCTCGTACGAGGTTTCGATCGGTTTTGTCCTGGTCGCCGTGCTGGTCTGGGTCGGTTCGCTCAATCTGTCGGAGGTCGTGCTGGCGCAGTCGGGCGGCGTCGGCAGCTGGTTCGTATTTTCCCATTTCCCCTTGTTTATGATCTTTTTGATCAGCGCCATGGCCGAAACCAACCGGCCGCCATTTGACTTGCCGGAGGCCGAGGCAGAGCTGGTGGCCGGCTATCAGGTCGAATACAGCTCGATGGCTTTCGGTCTCTTCTGGCTCGGCGAATACACCAACATCCTGCTGATGTGCGCCATGACCAGCATCCTGTTTTTCGGTGGCTGGCAGGCGCCTTTCGCCTTTCTGGATTTCATCCCCGGACCCCTATGGCTGATGATCAAGATGGCCTTTTTCTTTTTCATTTTTGCCTGGGTGAAAGCGACCGTGCCACGTTACCGCTACGACCAGCTGATGCGCCTGGGCTGGAAAGTGTTTCTGCCAATCTCGCTGTTTGCGGTGGTCGCCTACGGGGGCGCCGCGCTGGCACTTGGACGGGTTTAGGAGAGACGGCCATGAAAATATTCCGCATCCTGAAAAGCTTCCTGCTCTTGGAATTCGCCAAGGCTCATTGGTTGACTCTGAAATATTTCTTCAAGCCGAAGGTGACGCTTAATTACCCTTATGAAAAAGGCCGTCTGAGCCCGCGCTTCCGTGGCGAGCACGCGCTGCGCCGCTATCCTAATGGCGAAGAGCGCTGCATTGCCTGCAAGCTTTGCGAAGCTATCTGTCCGGCCCAGGCAATCACCATCGAGGCCGAAGAGCGGGCCGACGGCAGCCGGCGCACGACCCGCTATGACATCGACATGACCAAATGTATCTATTGCGGTTTTTGCGAAGAGGCCTGCCCGGTTGACGCCATTGTCGAAGGGCCGAACTTCGAATATTCGACCGAGACCCGCGAAGAGCTGATGTACGACAAGGAAAAGCTTATGGCCAATGGCGACCGCTGGGAAAGCGAAATTGCCAAGCGGCTGGCCGACGACGCGCCCTACAGATAGGGCGGCGCAGAGGACGACGATGATCGCGGCACTAGCATTTTACATGTTTGCGGGATTGGCGATTTTCGCCGGCCTGATGGTCGTGGTTTCGCGTAATCCGGTTCATTCAGTGCTCTTTTTGATCCTCGCTTTTTTTAATGCCGCGGGTCTGTTCGTGCTTCTGGGGGCTGAGTTCTTGGCCATGATTTTGATCATCGTTTATGTCGGTGCGGTAGCCGTCCTGTTCCTTTTCGTGGTGATGATGCTGGATATCGACTTTTCTGAGTTACGCCAAGGATTCCAACAGTACCTGCCACTCGGCGGTCTGGTCGGCATGATCGTTCTTGGGGAATTGCTTCTGGTGCTGGCAAGCGGACTGGGGCGGCCCGAAATGGTGCGCATCCCCGGATCCGGGGCCGTGCGCATCGCCCAGGACGTCGAGAATACGGCGGCCATGGGGCAGGTGCTTTTTACGGATTACATTTATCTCTTTCAGGCTGCCGGCATGATCCTTCTTGTGTCCATGATCGGGGCCATCGTGCTGGCCCATAGAACCCGTCCCGGGGTTAAAAAACAAATCATCGCCGACCAAGTCGCGCGCACGCCGGCCGAGTCCATCGAGCTGATAAAGGTTGAGACCGGCAAGGGCGTGAAAATGTAGTTGAGGGAGCCGTGGGGGCCCATGGAAATCGGAATTGAGCATTATTTGACGGTTGGGGCGATCTTGTTTTCGCTCGGCATGTTCGGGATTTTCCTGAACCGCAAAAACGTCATCATCATATTGATGTCGATTGAACTTATTTTGCTTGCCGTGAACATCAATCTGGTCGCTTTTTCGAGCTTTCACAATGATCTCGTGGGGCAAATTTTCGCCATGTTCGTGCTCACGGTGGCGGCCGCCGAGTCGGCGATCGGCCTGGCTATTCTGGTCATCTATTTTCGCAATCGCGGCAGCATTGATGTTGAGGACATCAATCAGATGAGGGGTTAGGCGAACACATGTACGTGACCATCGTATTCCTCCCTCTTCTGGGCTTCCTTGTGGCCGGACTGTTTGGTCACCGTCTCGGCCCCCGGGGTGCCCAGATCGTCACTTCGGGCTTTCTGGTCATAGCGGCGCTTTTGGCCATGATCGGCTTTGCCGACGTGGCGCTGGGCGGCCACGAATACCGCATTCCGGTGGCCCAATGGGTCAGCTCGGGCGAACTCGATTTTCACTGGGCGCTGCGCATCGATACACTGACCGTGGTGATGCTCGTGGTGGTGACCGTGATCTCGGCGTTGGTCCATGTCTATTCGATCGGCTATATGAGCAGCGACCCGCACAATCCGCGATTCTTTGCCTACCTGTCGCTTTTTACCTTTGCCATGCTGACGCTGGTAACCGCCGATAATTTTCTGCAGTTGTTCTTTGGCTGGGAAGGGGTCGGACTGTCATCTTACCTGTTGATTGGTTTCTGGTACGAGCGCCCGAGCGCCAATGCCGCCGCGATCAAGGCCTTTTTAGTCAACCGGATCGGTGATTTCGGCTTCTCGCTCGGCATCCTGGCAATTTTTCTGGTCTTCAACTCGGTGGATATGCAGACGGTTTTCGATGCCGTACCGGATCACGCCGGATCGACCTTCAGCTTTCTGGGCTACCAGCTCCATACCCTGAATACGATCTGCATTCTCCTGTTCATCGGCGCCATGGGCAAATCAGCCCAACTGGGGCTGCATACCTGGTTGCCGGACGCCATGGAGGGCCCGACCCCGGTCTCGGCCCTCATCCATGCGGCGACCATGGTCACGGCCGGCGTTTTTCTGGTCGTGCGGTGTTCGCCGATGTTCGAATATGCGCCCTTGGCGCTCGACTTGGTTATCTTTATCGGGGCGGCAACGGCCATCGTCACGGCCAGCATCGCTCTGGTGCAAAACGATATCAAACGAGTGATCGCCTATTCGACCTGTTCGCAGCTCGGCTATATGTTCTTTGCCGCCGGCGTTGGCGCGTACGGTGCGGCCATGTTCCATCTGTTTACCCACGCCTTTTTCAAGGCGCTGTTGTTCCTCGGCTCCGGCGCCGTGATCCATGCCCTGGCCGACGAGCAGGACATGCGCCGCATGGGCGGCCTGCGGAAGGCCTTGCCGCTCAGTTGGTCCTTCATGGTCATCGGCACCCTGGCCCTGACCGGCGTATTTCCGTTCGCTGGCTACTTCTCGAAAGATACGGTGATCGAAGTCGCCTGGGCGGCCCAGTCCGGCCTCGGCGAGTTCGCCTTCGTGATGGGTGTCGCGGCGGCGCTAATGACCGCCTTTTATTCCTGGCGGCTTATATTCATGACCTTCCACGGGGCGCCGCGGGCGGCCGCTAAAGTCATGGCCCGGGTTCACGAAGCCCCCAAGATCATGTGGCTTCCGCTGGCCCTGCTGGCCCTGGGTGCCTTCGCCTCCGGTTTTTTGTTCTCCGACCTTTTTGTCGGCGACGGACGGGCTGCGTTCTGGGGCAGCTCGATATCGGCTCACGGCGACGGCGTGCTGGAAGCCGCCCATCATGCGCCGGTATTTATCAAGTCGTTACCCCTGATAATGAGCATCGGCGGGTTCTTGCTGGCCTACCAGCTCTATCTGCGGCGGCCCGATCTGCCGGGCAAGTTGGCCCGCACCTTCGAGTGGGCCTACCGGTTCCTCCTGAACAAATGGTTCTTCGATGAACTTTACGATTTCCTGTTTGTGCGCCCGGCTTTCCGCTTGGGACACTTTTTATGGCGGCGGGGCGACGAGGGGGTGATCGACCGCTTCGGTCCCGATGGCATATCTAAGGTGGTCGCCTTGCTGGCAGCGCGCCTGCGGCGTCTGCAGACCGGCTACATCTATCATTATGCCTTTGCCATGATGATCGGCTTGGCGCTGATCCTGACCTACATCGTGCTGCAAGAAGGGGGATTGTAGGTCATGCTCGGTTTCCCCATTCTCTCGCTGATGCTTCTGGTACCCTTGGTCGGGGTCACGCTGATTCTTCTGATCGGCGGCGAAGAGAAGATCGTGCGCCGCAACAGCCGCAGCGTCGCTCTGATTGCGACTTTGTTCAACTTCATTCTTTCGATCGCCATGTGGCTGAGCTTTGATCCTTCAACCTCCGCCTTTCAGATGGTCGAGCATCATCCCTGGATCGGCGACAAAATCGCCTATCATCTGGGGGTTGACGGTATTTCGCTGCTGTTCGTGGTGCTGACCGCGTTTATCATGCCAATCTGCATTCTTGCGAGTTGGGAGGCGATCGAGACCCGGGTCAAGGAATACATGATCGCCTTTTTGCTCCTCGAGACGCTGATGATCGGCGTTTTCGTGTCCCTCGACCTGTTCCTTTTCTATATTTTCTTCGAAGGCGGCCTCATTCCAATGTTCATGATCATCGGCGTGTGGGGTGGCGCGCGGCGCGTGTACGCGGCGTTCAAGTTCTTCCTCTATACGCTGCTCGGCTCGGTGTTCATGCTGCTGGCGATGCTGTACATGTTTTTCACCGCCGGCACCTCCGATATCCCGAGCCTGATGAGCTACTCCTTTGATGCGGATGTCCAGAAATGGCTGTGGCTGGCGTTTTTCGCTTCCTTCGCGGTCAAGCTGCCGATGTGGCCGGTTCATACCTGGCTGCCGGACGCCCATGTCGAAGCGCCGACCGCCGGCTCGGTGATTCTGGCCGGGATTCTATTGAAGATGGGCGGCTACGGCTTCCTGCGTTTCTCGCTGCCAATGTTCCCGCTGGCCAGCCTGGAGTTTACCTGGCTGATCTTTTTCCTCAGCCTCGTGGCCATCGTCTACACCTCCTTTGTTGCCCTGGCCCAGGAAGATATGAAAAAGCTGATCGCTTATTCCTCGGTTGCGCATATGGGATTCGTGACCATCGGTATCTTTGTCTTTAACACCCAGGGCGTCGAGGGCGGGATCTTCCTGATGCTGTCGCACGGCGTGGTCTCGGGTGCCCTGTTCCTCTGTGTCGGTGTGGTGTACGACCGCTTGCACAGTCGCGATATCGCGCGCTACGGCGGCTTGGTAAATAATATGCCCAGATATGCCGCCGCCTTCATGCTCTTCACCCTGGCCTCCATCGGGCTGCCGGGGACTAGCGGCTTCGTGGGTGAGATTCTGGTTCTCTTCGGGGCCTACCAGGCCTCAAGCTGGCTCGCCTTTATAGCCTCCACCGGGATCATCCTCGGTGCCGCCTACATGCTCTATCTGTATCGCCGGGTGATCTTCGGCAAGCTTGAAAAGGCGGACCTCAAAGGTCTGCTCGATTTGAGCCCCAGAGAAATCATGATATTTGCCCCGTTGATTTTCGTGGTCATCTGGATGGGTATTTACCCAGCCCCCATCCTCGATGTGTTGCATGTCTCGGTGAGCAATCTACTCGAGCAGTTTAATGCGGCCACCGGAGCATCCGTGGGGCCGATGACAGGCCTCGAGGCCGGGGGAGGCCGGTAATATGCGCCAGGCCCTGCCCAATCTCATTTCGGTCTACCCCGAGCTGCTGATGGCGGTGGGGGCGATGGTTCTGCTGCTCGCCGGCGTGATCAGAAAGACCCCGTCGATTGACCGCCTGTCGCGGCTCAGCGTGTTGTTGCTGCTTGGCACGCTCCTGGTTTTATGGCTCCTCTTTTTCCGGCTTGAGGGGCGGGTCGTAACTTTTAACGGTTTGTTTGTGATGGACGCGTTCGGTCTTTTTATGAAAACCCTTGTGCTCTTCGGCTCGATCGCCGCGATCCTGATATCCGGGCCGTATCTTAAAGAAAAGCAAATCTCGAATTACGAATACCCGATCCTCATTGTGCTGGCCACGCTGGGCATGATGATGATGATTTCGGCCAACGATTTCATGTCCCTCTATCTGGGGCTGGAGCTGCAAAGCTTGTGCCTTTACGTCCTGGCGGCGATCAACCGCGACCGCCAACGCTCGAGTGAAGCCGGCCTTAAATATTTCGTGCTTGGCGCCCTGTCGTCCGGACTGTTGCTCTATGGCATTTCGCTGATCTATGGTTTCGCCGGCAGTACGTCGTTCGACGCACTGGCGCTGGCCTTTGCGGACGGCGCGCCGACCGGGGTGGTGGTCGGGATCGTGTTTGTCGTGGCCGGTCTTGCCTTTAAGATTTCAGCGGTCCCCTTTCATATGTGGACGCCCGATGTTTACGAAGGGGCGCCAACCCCGGTCGCCGCCTTTTTCGCCGCCGCTCCCAAGGTCGCGGCCATGGCCTTGGTGCTACGGGTGCTCTTCGGTTCTTTCCCCGAGCTGGACGAAGTGTGGCGTCAGATCATTGTGCTCTTATCGGTCCTCTCGATGACCTTGGGAGCATTCGTTGCTATTGTGCAGACAAACATCAAACGGCTGATGGCCTACAGTTCGATCGGCCATATCGGCTATGCGCTGATTGGCGTGGCGGCGGGTACCGAAATGGGTGTGCAGGGGGTCCTTATCTACATGGCTATCTATATGACCATGACCCTCGGGGCCTTTGTCTGCATATTGAATATGCGCAGCCGCGATGGCATGAGCGAGCAGATCAGCGATCTGGCCGGCCTTTCGGAACGGGACCCGATGATGGCGCTGGCGCTGGCCATTCTGATGTTCTCACTGGCCGGTATTCCCTTGCTGGCCGGTTTCTTCGGCAAGCTGTATGTCTTCCTGGCGGCCGTAAACGCTGGCCTTTATACACTTGCCGTCTTCGGCGTGGTGACCAGCGTCGTGGCCGCCTACTATTACGTGCGGATTGTCAAAATCATGTATTTCGACAAGCCGGTTGTGACCTTCGAGCGCCCGGAGAGCAAATCTCTTTCGATGGTCCTGACGATCACCGCGGCGGTGAATTCGCCGCTTTCATTCATTCTAATTGGACCGCTTGTGCAGTGGGCTGCCGTGGCGGCGGGAGCGTTGGTCCCCTGAGCACCTTTGCAGATAATTTTAAGGGCATCAGCCTGCCACCCGGTTATCGGCTGCTTGCGTTGGAGGCGGTTGGCAGTACCAACGAGGAAGCCCGACGGCTGGCCAAAGCCGGTGAAAAAAGTGATTTGTGGGTTGTCGCCCGCACTCAAAGCGCCGGCCGCGGCCGGCGCGGCCGGCACTGGGTTTCAGAGCCCGGCAACTTTTTCGGCTCATTGCTATTGCGCCCCCGATCCAACCACAAAGAGATTGCAAATCTGAGCTTTGTCGCCGCCGTGGCGCTCCATGAGACCTTCGCCGAGATATCGGGCGGGCAAGTCATAATCGAATGCGACTGGCCTAACGATGTGCTGGTTGGCGGAACCAAGGTCGCGGGGATCTTGCTCGAATCTTCTTTTTCCGGGAAATCAGTCCCCGATTGGGTGGTCATCGGGATTGGCGTCAACCTGATCGGCGGGCCGGAACTCGAACGCCATGCCTTTGTCAGTCTGGAGCAAGTAGGCATCAAGTCGGTTACGCCGTCTGCCTTCCTTGAAAAGCTGGCGGTGGCCATGCAGAATTGGCTCGATATCTGGTGGAAAAGCGGATTTGAGCCGATACGCACGGCCTGGTTGGCCCGCGCCGCCGGGCTTGGTGAGCGGATTGTCGTACGTTACGGCAAAGAAGTGGCGCGCGGGGTGTTTGCCGATCTTTCGGAAAGCGGGGCCCTCATTCTTGCCTTGCCGGACGGTAGCCGCCGTCAGATACTCGCGGCCGACGTGCAGTTGGATCAGGGAAGGGGTTAAGTCGTGTTCTTGGCCATTGATATTGGAAACACGAACATTGCCGCCGCCCTGATCGAGAACGACTGTATTTCCGTGAGCGGCCGGCTCGAAACCGGCCGGCTCGACGAGCCGGCCTGGCAAAACGGTCTTGATAGCCTCTTTGCTGGCCAACCGGGCTGGCCGCAGGCCCTGGAAGGTGCGATCGTATCCTCGGTCGTTCCAGCCGTGACCGACGCTTTGTTATCCCTGCTGCGCAGCCAAATGAACGTTGAACCCCTGCTGGTCGGCGCCCCGGGGGTCGAGCTCGGGATCAAAGTTGATATCGAGCGGCCCGAGGAAGCTGGGTCCGACCGCATTGTAAACGCCGTGGCCGGCTGGCAGCGATACGGCGAGCCGCTGATCATTGTCGATTTTGGCACGGCCACGACTTGCGACGTGGTCGGTGCCGACGGCAGCTATCAGGGGGGCGTCATCGCCCCGGGTATCAATCTGTCCCTAAAAGCGCTTTATGATGGCTCGGCGCGCTTGCCCGAGATCGATGTGGCGCCGCCCGAAAGCGGTAAAGTGATAGGCAAGAATACCGTCGAAGCCATGCGCTCGGGCATCTATTGGGGTTACGTCGGGCTGATCGAGGGGCTGATCGCGCGCATCCACGCGGAAGCAGGACCGGCCAAGGTCATCGCCACCGGCGGCTTGGCCCCTTTGTTTAGTGATCGAATCCCGATAATCGAGGCCACGCACGAGTATCTGACCCTCGAGGGGCTGGCCCATATATACAAGCTCAACACTGGCGGGGCCGACAATTGAGCGGTTATAGCAAAAAGGACGACCTTCTGTTTCTGCCGCTCGGCGGTTGCGGCGAAATCGGCATGAACCTCAATCTTTACTGCTGCGACGGTAAATGGCTGATGGTCGATCTCGGCATGACCTTTGCCGGCGAAAATCTGCCTGGCATCGAGCTTATTTTTCCCGATCCTGCGTTCATTGTCGGCAAACGACGGGACCTCGTTGGTCTGGTTCTGACCCATGGCCACGAGGACCATATTGGCGCCGTGCCCTATCTGTGGCCGCAGCTTGGCTGCCCGATCTATGCGACCCCTTTTACGGCCGAACTGGTGCGTCGCAAACTGGTCGAGCGAAATCTTCTGGATACGGCCGATATCCGCGAAATGGAGCTCGGGGCCAGTTTTGAAGTGGGTCCGTTCGGCATTAGCTACATCTCCATGGCCCATTCGATCGCCGAAGGCACTGCACTCAGGATCGAGACGCGCCATGGCATCATCTTTCACACTGGCGACTGGAAACTCGATGAGGAGGCGATCGTCGGCACACCGGCAAGCGGCGAGGAGCTAAGTGCTTTGGGCGACGAGGGTGTTCTGGCAATGATTGGCGATTCTACCAACGTCTTTAACACCCGGGCCTCAGGCTCGGAGACCGCGGTGGCCAAAAGCCTCAAAAAAATAATTGGTCAAAAAACAGGCCGGGTGGTGGTCACCACATTTGCTTCAAATGTTGCCCGGCTTGAGACCGTCGGCCGGATTGCCGGCCAAACCGGTCGACGGCTGGCTCTGTTGGGACGCTCGATGCGCCGGATTCACGAAGCGGCCAAGGCAACCGGTTATTTGCGCGACTTTCCCGAAATCCTCGACGAAAAGCGGATGATGGACGTACCGCGCGATAAATTGCTGGTCCTGACTACGGGCTGTCAGGGTGAGCCGCGGGCGGCGCTCAATCGGATCGCGGCCGGGGATTTTCGCTCCTTGACTCTGAGCCCGGACGATACGGTTATTTTTTCTTCGAAAATCATCCCCGGCAATGAGCATCCGATCGGCGCTCTGATCAACCGGCTGGTGCTCGATGATGTCGAGGTGATCACCGAACATGATGCCTTTGTGCATGTATCGGGCCATCCCGGTCAGCCCGAACTCAGGGATATGTATGGCTGGATCCGGCCGCAGATTGCCATTCCCGTGCACGGCGAGGCCCGCCACATCAAACGCCACGCCGAGTTGGCCAAGGAGGTCGGCGTGCCAAGGACATTAAGACCACTCAATGGAGATGTCATCCGCCTGGCGCCCGATGGGCCCCAACTGGTCGATCAGGTTCCCGCAGGGCGCTTGGTGCTGGACGGCGAAAAAGTTCTCTCGATCGCCAGCGAACCGATCGCCGAGCGGCGGCGGATGCTGTTCGCCGGACACCTGGGCGTTTCACTGGCGCTTAACGGCAGGGGCAAATTGATCGTACCGGCGGCTCTGGTGGCACGAGGAATTCCGGGCTGGGCGGAGGGTTGCGCGCTTGAAGAGGATGTGCGGCGCACGATTGGGGAAACCCTGGCCGGCCTTGGCCGCAGGAATCTTCTCGACGACTTGGTTGTCGAGGAGGCGGTGCGTGTTGCCGTACGCCGGATTTTGCGCCAGGATACAGGCAAGAAGCCAGTCACCGTGGTTCGGGTTTTGCGAATCACTGACCTGAAATAGCGGAGTTAAAAATGATCGGAGCGCTCAATCATGTGGCCATCGTTGTGCCCGACCTTGAGGCCGCGGCTCAGCGATACCGCGATACGTTCGGAGCCGAGGTTTCCTCGCCCACGGACCTGCCCGAGCAAGGGGTGACGACGGTCTTTGTGGCCCTGGGCAATACCAAGATCGAACTTTTGCATCCCCTGGGGGAGGGCTCGCCGGTGGCCAAATTTCTTGAGCGCCACCCGGCCGGCGGCATGCATCATCTGTGTTTTGAGGTCGAGGATATTGCAGCGGCCACACAAAAGCTCACCGCCGGCGGCGTCCGCGTCCTCGGCGATGGCCGGCCCAGCACTGGAGCGCATGGCAAGCCGGTGGTGTTTCTGCATCCCAAAGACTGCTTCGGCACGCTGATCGAGATTGAGGAGGCCTGAGTTTTGACCTGGCTCGGCGGCATCCTTGTTTTTGTGATCAGCTGGTGGCTATTTTTCTTCATGGTCCTGCCGATCGGCGTTCAGTCACAGGCAGAGGCCGGCGACGACATCGTACCCGGGACCGTCGAAAGCGCTCCCAAAAAGCCATATCTATTGCGAAAGGCGATCGCCGCGGCGGTGCTGGCTACGTTTGCTGTAATTTTTTTCGATTGGTTTGTCGATAGTCAAATCATCACTCTTCGCCCATCGGGGTTCTAGGCCAAGGCAAACGGTCAAAAAAAAGCAAGGCACCAAGTGCCTTGCTTTCCTGATCTTGCGTGACGAGCGCTGCGCCCGCCGATCATGGCCTTTTCGGCCTTTACCTTGTTTGCCCCGCAATACTCTCGAGGGCCTCCCTGAACTCCGGCCAAGGCCGTACGTTCGAATGGCGCTAAGATATGGTCCGATCGCCGGTCTGTCATGCTCTTGTCGCCATTTTTTTGTCATCTCGGCCCGACTTCGCCAAATCCTGTGTCAATATTGCCACTAGGTCTTTTGGCCTTTTTGGGCCCAATTTGGCGCTCAATATTAAAAAAGGCCGTTGCTCTTGGGCGCGTAGCTTGGCAAAAGAGTGCAGAACCGCACGGCCCAAGAAACCGGAGCCAATGTATTATGCGTCTGTCGCAGTATTTTATGCCGACTCGAAAGGAGACCCCGGCCGAAGCCCAGGTGGTCTCACATCGCCTGATGCTTCGAGCGGGCATGATTCACCAGGCCAGCGCCGGAATATACAACTGGTTGCCGCTCGGCCTGCGGGTCATGAAGAAAATCGAGGAGATCGTGCGCCAGGAGCAGGTGCTGGCCGGGGCCCAGGAGATTTTGATGCCGACCATTCAATCGGCAGATCTGTGGCGGGAAAGCGGTCGCTATGACGAATATGGCGCCGAGATGCTGCGGATTAAGGATCGCCACCAACGCGACATGCTCTATGGTCCGACCAACGAGGAACAGATCACCGATATCTTCCGCCACAGCATCAAGAGTTATCGTGACCTGCCCAAAAATCTGTTCCAGATCCAATGGAAATTCCGCGACGAAATTCGTCCGCGCTTCGGGGTGATGCGCGGCCGCGAGTTTCTGATGAAGGATAATTATTCGTTTGACATCGACGAGGTGGCGGGCCGGCATTCGTATAATGCCATGTTCGTGGCCTATTTGCGAACCTTCGCCCGTTTGGGATTAAAGGCCATCCCGATGGCCGCTGACGCCGGACCGATCGGCGGCGACTTGAGCCATGAATTTATCGTCCTGGCCGAGACCGGCGAGAGCGAGGTTCATTGTCACAAGGATTTCCTTGACTTCGACGGGCTTGCAGAACCGGCCGACTATGCCGCCAACCTGCAGCCGATCGTCGACCATTGGACCAGCCTTTACGCGGCAACCGACGACAAGCACGACCCCGACGCCTGTCCTCTAAACGAGGACGAGTTGCTGAGCGGGCGGGGCATCGAAGTGGGCCATATTTTCTTCTTCGGGACCAAATATTCGGAATCGATGGGTGCCTACGTGCAGGATCCCGAAGGCAACCAGGTGCCGGTCCAGATGGGATCCTACGGCATCGGCGTCTCGCGTCTCGTGGGTGCCGTGATCGAAGCGAGCCATGACCAGGCCGGCATTATCTGGCCCGAAGCGGTAGCGCCGTTCAAGCTCGGTATCCTTAATCTGCGGGTCGAGGATCAGGCGACCACCGCAGCGGCCGAGGACTTCTATAAAAAAGCCCGGGCGGCCGGGCTTGAGGTCCTGTTCGACGATCGCCCAGAGCGGGCCGGCGCCAAGTTCGCTGAAATGGATCTCATCGGGCTTCCCTGGCAGGTCGCGATTGGGCCACGGGGCATTAAAGCGGGCACCATCGAGATCAAGAACCGGGCCACGGGTCAACGCGAAGAGGTCAGCGCCGAGGCGGCGCTCGACCTGCTGACCGCTTAACCAGGATAGTCCAGGACGATGTTTTCGGCTTTTGAATGGATGATCGCATTACGCTATCTGGGTTCCCGGCGCGGCGACGGCTTTATCTCGGTGATTGCTGTCATTTCGCTCATTGGCATCGCCCTTGGCGTTGCCACTTTGATCGTTGTTATGGCGGTGATGAACGGTTTTCGCGAGGAGCTCTTGGATCGCATTCTGGGATTGAACGGTCATATCTCGGTGGTCGGATATGACGGCGAGCTCAGAGGATACGAACCCTTAAGCGACAAAATCCGTCAAATCGACGGGGTGGTCAGCGTCACGCCGCTGGTCGAGCGGCAGATCATGGTTACCTTCCAGGGTCGGGCGCGCGGCGGGCTGCTGCGCGGTGCGCCGGAGATTTCGGTAAAAACGCATGCCCATATCGCGCCCAATATCATGGCCGGCTCGCTCGATCGCTTCGAGGGTCATGAAGCGATTATCATGGGTACGCAGTTGGCCAGGAATATGGGGGTCGGGGTTGGTGACCGGGTCACCCTGATCTCCCCTCAAGGCGTTTCGACGCCCTTCGGTACGGCGCCCCGCATGGCCGCCTATGAAGTCGTGGCGTTGTTTGAGATCGGCGTATACGACTACGATAATTTGTTCGTCTATATGCCGCTTGAGGCGGCGCAGATCTACACGCGGCTTGAAAATGCCGTCTCGGGGATCGAAATCTTCGTCGAAGATCCGGATCAGGTGGATGGCATTACGGACGCCATCATGCCCTTGGTGCTTCAGGTCGGCACGACAAACGATTGGCGGATGGTCAACCAGAGCTTTTTTTCGGCCCTTGAAGTCGAGCGCAACGTAATGTTCCTGATCCTGACGCTGATTATTATCGTCGCTGTTTTTAACATTATCGCAAGCTTGGTGATGCTGGTAAAGGACAAGGCCAAGGATATCGCCATCCTCAAGACAATGGGGGCAGGGCGCGGCTCGATGATGCGCATCTTTATCATTGCCGGCGGCAGTGTCGGCGTGGCGGGTACAATGCTCGGATTTGGGCTCGGCCTGTTGATGACCCTCAACATCGAAGCGATCCAGCAATGGATGAGCCGCCTGAGTGGCACCCAGTTGTGGAACGCCGAGGTGCGCTTTTTGAGCGAGATGCCGGCCAAGATCGACAATTGGGAGGTTGGCATGACGGTGGTCATGGCGATTATCCTGTCGTTTCTGGCCACTCTTTTTCCGGCTTGGCGAGCGGCAACGCTCGATCCGGTCGAAGTGCTGAGGTACGAGTGATGAGTGCCCTTGAGGTCAAAAATCTGGTGCGCACCTTCCAGCAGGGCGGGCGTGACATTCGCGTGTTGCGCGGCGCCAGTCTGGCGGTCGAGGCCGGCCAGGTGGTCGGCTTGCTCGGACAATCGGGGACCGGCAAGTCTACGCTCCTCCACATTGCCGGACTGCTTGAGCGGCCAAACAGTGGCACGGTGGTTATCGGCGGCCAGGACTGCGGTCAGCTCGGGGAGAGGGAGCGGACCCAGGTGCGGCGTCATAATTTGGGATTTGTCTACCAGTTCCACCATTTGCTGCCCGAGTTCACAGCCCTTGAAAATGTCATGATCCCGCAGCGCATTGCCGGCCGGCCCAAAGGCGAGGCCAAGGCCCACGCGGCCGAACTGCTCGATTCCCTGGGCTTGTCCGATCGTCTGGAGCACCGGCCAGCAGAGCTGTCCGGAGGTGAACAGCAGCGGGTCGCCATGGCCCGGGCGATGGCCAATTCACCCCTCGTTTTGCTGGCCGACGAACCGACAGGGAACCTTGACGAATCGACCGCCGACGTAGTGTTCGACATTCTGATCGAAATGATCCGCACGAGCGGACTGGCGGCGGTCATAGCAACCCACAATATGGAGCTTGCAAGCCGCATGGACTTTTGTTTACGCCTGCACGACGGAGTTCTTGCCCCAGCCTGATCTTTCTCCGATTGCGATCACCCCATCGAGACGGTAGGTTGCTTCAGGCGCAATCGCAGGAGGGGATCATGCCGTTTGGTGAACTCAATTTCATAGCAATTTTATCGGCCGCCATCAGCAGCTTTGTAATCGCCGGCCTATGGTATTCCAACAGCCTTTTCGCCAAGGACTGGATGACCGAAAACAATTTTACCGCGGAGGATTTGGCCGATCCCAAGCCGGCAATGATCAAGTCCTTCATTGCCACCTTGCTGCTTGCCTTCGGACTGGCGATTCTTTTGCGGCTGGCGGGCATCACCGGTTGGCTGAACGGCGCCGCGTTCGGTGCCATTGTGGCCATCTTCGTGCATGGCGCGGCGAGTTTTCCGAACTACGCGTTTGAAAACAAGTCCCTGCGCCTGTTCATGATCCACATGGGCAACTCGATCTTTGGGCTGATGGTTATGGGCGCAATCCTTGCCGGCTGGTCATAGGAGATAGTCTCAACCATGGGCCATGGCAGTTTTGTCCATCTCGGTGTAAAGACCGCGCTCTCTCTTCTCGAGGGGGCAATCCATATCAAGGACTTGGCCCGGCGGGTGGCGGAACTGAAAATGCCCGCCGTGGGGATGAGCGACAGCAACAATCTCTTCGCCGCTCTCGAATTTTCCGAGACCATGGCGCAGGCCGGGGTGCAGCCCATCATCGGCTGTACGCTTTTGGTCGAAAACCCCTTTCTGGAAGTTGACCGCTCGGGGAAAAAAGGCAGTCCGGACCGCATTCGCCTCTATGTGCAGGATGATCGCGGTTATCGAAACCTGCTGAAACTCGTAAGCCGCGCCCACCTCGAAAGCCACCCCGGCGAGGACCCCCGCACGACCTTTGCTGAGCTGGCGCGCCTATCCGAGGGGCTTATGGCCCTTTCGGCCGGTCACCAGGGGCCGGTCGGCCGCCTGCTTCTGGCCGGAAAGCCCGATCAGGCACGCCAGGCCTTTGTCGAACTGAACAGGATGTTTCCCGGTCGCTTCTACGCCGAGGTGATGCGGCACGGCCTCGACGATGAGCGCCGCACCGAAGAAGCGATGCTCGATATGGCTTTCGAATATGATGTGCCGATCGTCGCCACCAACGATGTGCATTTTCTGGACGCCTCGATGCATCAGGCCCACGACGCCCTTTTGTGCATCGCCGACGGCACTTATGTGGTGGCCGAGGACCGGCGCCGCCTGACGCCCGAGCATCGATTCAAGACGGCCGAAGAAATGCGCAAGCTGTTTTCCGATCTGCCGGAGGCGATCGAAAACACGCTGCTCGTGGCCCGGCGCAGCCACTTTCTGGTTCCTATAATCGAGCCCATTTTGCCCAACTTTGCGGTGGCCGAAGGAAAGACCGAGAAAGGTGTCTTGCGCGACATCGCGGAACAGGGCCTGGAGCGGCGCCTCAGGCGCCTGGCGCTTGACGAAAGTGGCGACAAGGCAAGCCAGGAGGTTAGGGCGGCGCCCTACCGCGCGCGGCTGCAGCACGAGCTCGAAATCATTACCCAGATGGGCTTTGCCGGCTATTTCCTGATCGTCGCCGATTTTATTCACTGGGCAAAATCCCACGACGTGCCGGTCGGCCCGGGGCGCGGCTCGGGGGCCGGATCATTGGTTGCCTGGTCGCTTAGAATCACCGACCTTGATCCCCTGCGCTTCGGGCTTCTGTTTGAGCGCTTCCTCAATCCCGAACGCATATCGATGCCGGATTTTGACATCGACTTTTGCCAGGAAAAGCGCGACCAGGTGATTCGCTATGTCCAGGACAAATACGGCCACGATCACGTGGCCCAGATTATCACCTTCGGCAAGTTGCAGGCCCGCGCAGTCTTGAGGGACGTGGGCCGGGTCATGCAGCAGCCGTTTCCGGTCACCGACCGGATCTGCAAGATGGTGCCCAACAACCCGGCAAATCCTGTCAGTCTCGGCGTAGCCATCCAGATGGAGCCGCGCCTGCAGTATGAGCGCGACCACGACGAGCAGACGGCGGCCGTGATTGCCATCGCCTTAAAACTCGAAGGGTTATATCGGCACGCCTCGACCCACGCCGCCGGAGTGGTGATCGGCGAGCGGCCGCTTGAGGAGCTGGTCCCCCTCTACCGCGACCCGCGCTCGGACATGCCGGTCACCCAGTTCGATATGCGCTGCATTGAAAAAGTTGGGCTGGTGAAGTTCGACTTCCTGGGGCTTAAGACCCTGACCGTTCTCTCTAAGGCGGTGGATCTTGTGGCACTGCGCGGCATCGAGATCGACCTCGAACATCTGGCGCTCGACGACAAGGCGACCTACGAACTCCTGAGCCGCGGCGACACGGCCGGTGTGTTCCAGCTGGAAAGTTCGGGCATGCGCAATGTTTTGCAGTCCATGCGCCCGGACAGCTTCGAGGATATCATCGCCCTTGTGGCCCTCTACCGGCCTGGTCCGATGGACAATATTCCGACCTATATCAACCGCAAGCATGGGGTCGAAAAGACCGAATATCTGCACGAATGGCTCGAGGAAATCCTCAAGGAGACATACGGCGTCATCATCTACCAGGAACAGGTGATGCAGATCGCCCAGATCCTGGCTGGTTACAGCCTCGGCCAAGCGGACATCCTAAGGCGCGCCATGGGCAAGAAAAAACAGACCGAAATGGATGCCCAGCGCCGCCATTTTGTCGACGGCGCGGTCGAAAAGGGTGTGCTTAAGGAGCGGGCCGAGTTTATTTTTGATTTGGTCGCCAAATTCGCCGGCTACGGCTTCAACAAGAGCCACGCCGCGGCCTACGCGCTTGTGGCCTACCAGACGGCCTATCTCAAGGCCAATTTTCCGGTTGAGTTCATAGCCGCATCGATGTCCCTGGACCGCCAGAACACCGACAAACTCGATAGCTTTAAGAAAGACCTGCAACACCTTGATATTCCTCTGTTTCCTCCAGATATAAACCAATCCGGCGTGGCTTTTACGGTGGAACCGCATGGGGCGCCGCATGAGGCCCGTGACCCGCGCGCCGGTTTGGCCGTGCGCTATGCCCTCTCGGCGATCAAGAATGTCGGTGAAAAGGCCATGCACTCGATCGTCGCCGAACGAAACGAAAATGGGCCGTTCCGGGACCCGCTGGATTTTGCCCGGCGCATGAATGTGCGCCAGGTCAACAAGCGCCAACTTGAAAACCTGGTGATGGCCGGCGCCTTCGATCGGCTTAATCCAAACCGTGCACAACTCTTTGAGGCGGTCGAAATGCTGCTCAAAGAGGCGCACGCGGCGGCAGACGACCGCGAGAGCAGTCAATCCAGCCTGTTTGGCCAGACCGGCGAGGCAGCGATCCAGCCGAGTCTGCCGGATGTGACCGCCTGGACCCAGTCACAATTGTTGCGCCGGGAGCGGCAGGCGATCGGCTTTTATCTGAGCTCGCACCCGCTGGAGATTCACCAGCCCACCCTGAAGCGCCACGCGGTCCGCAGGAGCACGGAGGTGCTGGCCGACGACACCTTTGTCGGCCAGGAAATCAAGATGGCCGGCGCTCCAGACGGCCTTAAGGAGCGGCGCTCGCGAAAAGGCACGCCCTATGGACATTTATCGTTGTCGGACCAAGCCGGGGGCTTCGAGGTTCTGGTCTTTAGCGACCACCTCGATGCGGCCCGCAGCGCGGTCGGGGACGGTGCTCCGGTGATTCTTACGGTCAGTGTCGACAAACGGGGCGACGACGAACGCATCGGTCTTCTTTTGCGGGGTCTCGAATCGCTCGAACAAGTCGCCGAACGGACCCCGGTCAATCTGGAGATACATATCCGGGACGCCGCCGCCCTGCCTGCCTTGTCCAACATTCTGCGCGAGAGTAGAGGCGGCCGGGGCCAGGTCTCGCTGGCTATGCTGACCCACGGCGGTGTTCGCGAAGTTCGCCTTGAGCTGCCCGAGCCCCATAAAGTAACGCCCGAGCTGCGGGCCGCGATTATGGCCTGTCCAGGCGTCGCCGATGCCAGAGAGGTCTAGTGGTGACGAGCCCAGTACAGGAGCCCCGGCCGGCCGCCACGGTGATAATCGTTCGGGACAGTGAGGATGGCCAAGCTATCGACGTCTTGATGACCAAGCGACACAGCAACCTGAGCTTTGCCGCTGGCGCCCTGGTCTTCCCCGGCGGTCTGGTTGAAGAGGGAGACCGTTCTACCGACCTGCAGGCGCGCTGTCAAAGCCCCGGCCAGATGGACCCGGAGCCGATCGCCTTTCGCCTGGCCGCAATCCGCGAGACTTTTGAGGAAACCGGTTTGCTATTTGCCTTCGACGCAGAGGGCTGGTCGATCGGCGAGCGCCGCCGCACCGCCTACGCCGCCGATTATCAGGAGCCCCTGCGGGCCGGCAACATTTCATTCGCAGAATTCGCGGCCAAAGAGGGCCTGCAATTCGCACTCGATGATTTTCTCCATTTTGCCCACTGGATCACTCCGCAAATCGACCCCAAGCGGTTCG
Organism: Pseudomonadota bacterium; assembly: GCA_022566895.1. Classification (GTDB taxonomy): domain Bacteria; phylum Pseudomonadota; class Alphaproteobacteria; order Sphingomonadales; family SMXR01; genus JADFIA01. The sequence goes on along the minus strand of JADFIA010000005.1, from coordinate 55,600 downwards.
ATACACAATTCTATCTTGCCGCCGCACCTGACGGCCAGAATGCGACCTGCGACGGCAAGGAGGCGGTCGAGATCGTTTGGGCCAAGCCACGCTACCTGCTCGATGAAGCGCGGCAGGGAGGCCTTGGGCTGATGTTCCCAACCCGCCTGAACCTCGAGGTACTAACCCCCTGCAGGAGCGTTCAGCAGGCGCTCAAGCTGGCCCGCACAAGGCCGGTCGTGCCTGTGATGCCAGAGGTTTTTGATAGGGACGGCGAGCCCTGGGCCCACATTCCCGAGGAAGCCGGGTACGGCGTCTGGCAAGAGCGGCGCCTCAATCTCGGGCCGGGACCGGCCTTTAGTTAACCACTGACAAACGCCGCGGCTTGCCGGGCCTCAAGAAATTGCTTGAAAATGGTCCCTGCCTCGGATAAATGAGGCCAACTTCACACGCGGAAGACAAGTCCGGCGGCCAAATCCGCCGGCCCTCCGGTGCCCGATTAGGGTTCCCTTCTGCGGCGGACGAACCGGCAAGGAGATGATAAAATGGCTCTGCCAGAGTTTACCATGCGCCAGCTTTTGAAAGCGGGCGTTCACTTCGGTCACCAGACCCATCGCTGGAATCCCAAAATGGCGCCCTATATTTACGGCGCCCGGGGCGGGATTCACATTATTGATCTGTCGCAAACCATGCCGGCCCTGCATCGGGCGCTGGTGCAGGTGCGCGAAGTTGTGGCCAGCGGCGGACGCGTGCTGTTTGTGGGCACCAAGCGCCAAGCCAGCAAGCCAATCGCCGAGGCGGCCCGGCGCTGCGGTCAGTATTACGTCGATCATCGATGGCTCGGCGGCATGCTGACCAATTGGAAAACGATCTCCAAATCGATCACCATGCTCAAGCAACTGGATGAAAAATTGTCGGCCGAGGACAGCGGTCTGACCAAGAAGGAGCTGCTGAAAATAACCCGCCACCGGGACAAGCTAGAGCGCTCCCTCGGCGGCATCCGGGACATGGGTGGTCTGCCCGATATCGTCTTTGTCATCGATACCAACCGCGAAGATATCGCCATCAGTGAGGCCAAGCGGCTGCAAATCCCGGTCGTGGCAATTCTCGACACCAACTGCGATCCCGATGGTATCGCCTTTCCGATACCGGGCAACGACGACGCCACGCGGGCCATTGAGTTCTACTGTGAACTCGTGAGCGCTGCCGTCCTTGATGGCATCAAAGAAGAAATGAAGGGCCGCGGCGCAGATCTTGGCGCGATCGAGGAGCCGGCACCGGAACCGGTGCTCGAAGCCATCGAAGCAGCCACCGCCACCGCAACCGCGAGCTCTACCGAGACCGGGGAGGCTAAGGCCGAGACGCCGAAAGCCGACGAGGCGATTGCAAAATCCGAGAAAAAGCCGGACCCGGACGACAAAACCACCGAGGGCGCAGAAGCGACCAAGGAGGAGAGCGTTCTCTTCAAGGTGATTAGGAAGGCCAAGAAAGCTTTAAAAACCAGTAAACCCGCTGAAGAAAAGGCGCCCGAGAAACCAAAAGCCGTACTGGAAACCCCGAAAGAGATAGAGGCGGCACCGAAACCGGCCGCCGAGGACAAACCTGCCGAGACAAAAGCATCCGAGCAAAAGGCTATTGAAGCAAAAACGGATGAAGAAGCGCAGGCAGAAAAGGCCAAGGCCAAGACCCTCCCAGCCAGGAAACAGGCAGCCGCCAAGAAAATCGCTAAGAGCGCGGCCGGCCCAAAGAAAAAGGTAAGCGCCGTCAAGAAGAGTGCGCCGGCGGCAAAGACCGCGGCGGCCAAGAAAGACACTGCCCAGGGCAAACCCCCGGCAAGCAAAAAAGCGGCCCCGAAGGCGGCTCCCGAGGCCGAAAAGACTGAAACCTCATAGGTTCCAAGATATTAGAACGTTTATTTAAGGTAGAGAGAGTAAGATGACCATGATTACTGCAGGGCTCGTCAAGGAACTGCGAAAAAGGACCGGCGCCGGCATGATGGATTGTAAAAAGGCGCTAGTGGAAACCAACGGCGTTCTCGATGCGGCGCTCGACTGGCTGCGAAAGCAGGGGCTCGCCGCGGCGGGCGAGAAATCGGGCCGGATTGCAGCCGAAGGCCTGATCGGGGTCACCATCGGCGGCAATATGGGGGCCCTGGTTGAAGTGAACTCCGAGACCGACTTCGTGGCCCTGAATGCGCAATTTCAAGACTTTGTGGCGACCGTAGCGGGCTTGACGCTGGCCAATGAAGGTGACCGCGATGCGGTTCTGGCCAGCGGTTATCCGGGAACGGACCGTACGGTCGAAGAGCAACTGAGCCATAACATCGCGACGATCGGCGAAAATATGAACATTCGCCGCCTGGGCACAGTGGCGGTCGACGACGGCGTTATCGCCAGCTACACGCACAATGCAGTGGCTGGAGACTTGGGCAAGATCGGCGTCCTCGTGGCGCTTTCGGGAAAAGGCAACCCAACCGCCCTGGAGGCTCTCGGCAAACAGATTGCCATGCATGTGGCGGCAACCAACCCGGCCGCGATCTCGGTCGATGATCTGGATCCGGAGCTGGTCGAGCGCGAGCGCCAAGTCTTGACCGATCAGGCCCGCCAATCGGGCAAGCCGGAAGAAATCATCAGCAAGATGATCGAAGGGCGGTTAGGCAAGTTTTATCGCGAAGTGGTGCTTTTGAAGCAAGCCTTCGTCATCGATGGTGAGCGGACGATCGAAAAGGTGCTTTCTGAGGCAGCCGAAGAACTCGGCAGCCCGGTCTCGATCACGGCCATCCTGCGGTTTGGTCTCGGCGAGGGAATCGAAAAAAATGAGACAAACTTTGCGGCCGAGGTTGCCGCTGCAGTGGCGTCATAAACCCACTTGGCTGGATCAACATCGAGACTCCGGCAGCCTCGTGAGGCCGGGGTCTCTTTTTTTGACCGCCCCGCTTTGGGCGCACCACACAGGTTGAAGTGGAAATACTTTAAAAGAGCCGCTAACCTGCCGCAGATTTCCGTTACCGGGGCAGGCGAGGGATGAAAGAGGGACTTATGATCGGTCTGCAATACAAACGAATTCTTCTGAAGCTATCGGGTGAAGCTCTGATGGGTCCGCGCGACTACGGTATCGACCAGGACACCGTGGCCCGGATCGCCGGCGAGATTGAGACGGTTCGCGAACTTGGGGCTCAAGTCTCCCTGGTGGTCGGCGGTGGCAATATTTTCCGCGGCCTGGCCGGTGCCTCGGATGGATTGGACCGGGCTTCGGCCGACTATATGGGTATGCTGGCAACGGTCATGAATGCCCTTGCGCTCCAGGGCGCGCTCGAAAAAAGAAAGGTCGACACCCGGGTTCAGTCAGCCATCCCCATGGCTTCGGTATGCGAAGCCTATATCCGGCGGCGCGCCATGCGGCATATGGAAAAGGGCCGCGTCGTCATTTTCGCCGCTGGAACCGGCAACCCTTATTTTACGACCGACACGGCGGCCGCATTGCGGGCTGCGGAAATGGAGTGCGACGTCCTTTTGAAGGGCACCCAGGTCGATGGCGTCTACGCCACCGACCCCAAGCAAGACAGGAACGCCGAGCGGTTTGAGCGACTGACTCATCTCGAAGTTCTACAGCGCGATCTCAAGGTTATGGATGCCGCGGCAATTTCCCTTTGCCGCGAGAACAATATTCCGATTATCATTTTCTCGATCCAATCCGAGGGTGCATTTGCAGACGTGATTCGCGGCGAGGGACGGTGTACAGTGATTGCAGGGAGCTAGGCCATGAGCGACGAACCCGACCTCGACGACCTTGAACGCCGAATGAAAGGCGCGTTTGAGAAACTGCGCCAGGAATTCGCCGGTTTGCGCACCGGTCGCGCCACCAGCGCGCTATTGGAACCGATCACCGTCAAGGTTTATGGAACCTCCATGCCACTCAATCAGATCGGTACCGTAACCGTCCCCGAGGCACGGCTTTTGGCGATCCAGGTCTGGGACAAATCCAATGCCGGCGCGGTTGAAAAGGCAATCCGCGATTCCGGTCTGGGGTTAAATCCAATTATGGACGGTCAGACAATCCGCATCCCGATCCCGGAACTCAATGAAGAGCGGCGGGCCGAGCTTGCCAAGATCGCCGGAAAATACGCTGAGCAGGCGCGGATCGCCGTCCGCAATGTGCGTCGGGACGGCATGGAAAGGCTCAAGCGCTGTGAAAAAGATGCCCATATGGGCGAGGACGAGCACAAAATGTGGGCCGACGAAATTCAGGAATTGACCGACCGAATAATCGGTGAAGTGGATGCCACCTATCATAAAAAAGAACAAGAAATCACGCAGGTCTGAAATGGCCAACCCCAGAACTAAAGATGATGGCGCCCCGCCGGTCCATATCGCTATCATCATGGACGGCAACGGTCGCTGGGCGGCCGCAAAGGGGTTGCCGCGGGCCGCGGGTCACCGGCAGGGGGCTGAAGCGGTCAGGGCAACGGTTAAGGAATGCATTTCCCTGGGCATCCGGTATCTCACGCTGTTCGCCTTTTCGTCCGAAAACTGGAAGCGACCGGCCACTGAGGTTGACACCTTGATGAGCCTTTTGCGTTTGTATATCCGGCAGGAGATCAAAGAACTCAACCGCTCGGGCGTACGGGTTCGTTTTATTGGGGCGCGCGAAGCTCTGGCCGACGATATCATCCGGCTGGTCGAACATGCGGAATCCACGACCCGGCAGAACGACCGGCTGACGCTGACCATCGCGCTCAATTACGGCAGCCGGGCCGAGATTGTTCGTGGCGTGCAGGACCTCGCCGCCAAGGTCAAGGCTGGCGATCTTGAGCCGGCCGCTATCGACGAAACGATGCTGGCCAGCCATCTGGCCAGCGCCGACCTGCCGGATCCCGACCTGATCATCCGCACGAGCGGCGAGCAGCGCCTGTCGAATTTTCTGTTGTGGCAATCGGCGTATTCAGAGCTTCTTTTCCTGGATACGTTTTGGCCCGATTTTGACCAGGCGGCGCTTGGCGATGCGGTGCGTATTTTTGCCGGTCGCGAGCGGCGCTTCGGCGCCCGCGGATAGGGGGTCGATCATGATGGCCGGCCTTTGGAACCGGGAGCTTCTGACCCGCGTCATTTCAGCCCTGGCACTACTGCCGCTGGTGCTGTTCGCAGTGATCTATGGGCGGGCGCCTTTCCTTGCGATGCTGGTTGTTGCCGGCGGTCTGATGCTTTTTGAATGGACCCGCCTGACCGGAGTTCGCCCGCAGCTGGCGCGGGCCGCTACCATCGCCTTTCTTTTATTGCTGGGCGCCGGCGCATTTTTGTTTTCAGATCAAATCCGAGTGCGCGACGCGACGTTTGCCGCGGTCCTGTCCGGATTGACTTTGGCCGCCCTGGGCCTTCTGTTTCGCTGGCGCGATATTGTCTGGATCTGCATGGGTCTGGTTTACGTGCTGGTTCCCATCGGTGCGCTTTTGTATCTGCGACTGGCCCCCGATGGAGCTTTCTGGGTGCTGTGGACACTGGCCGTGGTTTGGGCCACCGATATCGGGGCTTTCTTTGCCGGCCGCATCATCGGTGGCCCCAAACTGGCACCAATATTCAGCCCCAAAAAAACCTGGGCCGGTCTATTCGGCGGCTTGGCGCTGGCGATGCTTGCCGCCTGGGGTGGCGGCGAATTAGCCGATCAATATTGGCCGGACGGGCTGGCCGATCATCTGCCGCCGCTGCTTTTTGCCGGCGGGGTATCGCTTTTGTCCCAGGCCGGAGATCTGATGGAGAGTGCGCTAAAGCGACGCTTCGATGTAAAGGATTCGAGCCGCCTTATTCCGGGCCACGGAGGGCTGCTTGATCGTGTGGACGGCCTTATTTTCGCAGTGGTTGCTGTTGCGGTTTATTGGGGAATGAATTATGCCTAGCAGCGGGGCAGGGAAGCAAGATTTATGACTACCAGATCCGTTACAATTCTTGGATCGACCGGTTCGGTCGGCTGTAATACGCTCGATTTGATCGACAAGAATTCCGAGCGTTTTTCGGTCGTCGCACTGACCGCGAACAAGAGCGTCGATCGGCTGATCGAACAAGCCCTGCATTTCCGCCCCGGAATTGCCGTAATTGGTGATGAAACTTTGCTGCCGGCGCTTAGAGATGGCCTGGCTGGAACCGAGGTCGAAGCCGCTGGCGGTGCCAGTGCTATCGTTGAAGCCGCCGACGTGCCATCTGACTGGGTCATGGCAGGAATTGTAGGTGCCGCCGGCCTCAAGCCGACCCTGGCGGCGATACGAAGAGGGGTCATCATCGGCCTCGCGAATAAGGAATGTTTGGTCTGTGCAGGCGCTATTGTCATGGCCGAGGTTGAGCGCAACGGTGCGACGCTTTTGCCTGTCGATTCAGAGCATAACGCGATCTTCCAGGTGTTCGATTTTGACCATCAGCACAGCATCACGCGGATTATATTGACGGCTTCTGGTGGACCGTTCCGCACCAAAAGCCGCGACGAGATGCGGCATGTCAGCCCGGAACAGGCGGTAGCTCACCCCAACTGGGATATGGGCGCAAAAATCTCGGTGGATTCGGCGACCATGATGAACAAGGGATTGGAATTGATCGAAGCTTTTCATTTGTTCCCGCTGGAGGAGCCGGCGATCGATATCCTGGTCCATCCGCAATCCGTGGTGCATTCGATGGTCGAGTATGAGGATGGATCGGTGCTGGCGCAGATGGGAAGCCCGGACATGCGGACGCCAATTTCCTACGCCTTGAACTGGCCGCAGCGCATGAAAACGCCGGTCGAACGGCTCGATCTGGCGCGCATTGGCAGCCTGACCTTCGAGGCCCCGGATCCGGAGCGGTTTCCTGCTTTGCGCCTGGCCCGCGATGCTCTCAGGGCTGGGGGCGCTATGCCGACCATACTCAACGCCGCCAACGAGGTTGCGGTTCAGAATTTTCTGGAACGGAAAATCGGCTTTCTCGATATCTGCCGGTTGGTCGAAGATACATTGGACAGTACCGAGCCAAACGAGGCCGGCTGCCTAGACGATATCGAGGAAATCGACGCCGCGGCCCGACGCAAGGCAAAAGATCTGGCCGCCAGTTTGCACTAGCACCGGCAAGAACCAAAGCACCACGGAACAACAGTAATGATTTTCAGTTTCGCATTCACACTCGTTACTTTTCTCATTCTGCTGACCATTTTGGTCTTCGTGCATGAATGGGGGCATTACTTCGTGGCCCGCCGCTGCGGGGTCCGGGTGGAAGTTTTTTCGATTGGTTTCGGACGCGAGATTTACGGCTGGAACGACCGCCACGGCACCCGCTGGAAGATCGGAATGATCCCACTTGGCGGCTACGTCAAGTTTTTTGGCGACGCCAATGCGGCGAGTATGCCCGGCGGCCTCGAGGCCATGAGCGACGAGGATAGGGCGCAGGCCTTCCCGTTGAAACCGCTGCGCCAGCGCGTCGCCATCGTGGCCGCCGGCCCGGCGGTCAATCTGATCTTCGCTGCACTCCTGTTCTCCGGCATTTTTATGACAGCTGGCCACCCCATCGTGACCGCCGAAATTACCGAAGTAACGCCCGATTCAGCGGCCGAGACGGCAGGGATTGAGGCCGGTGATGTGGTGCTGTCAATCAATCAGCAACCGATTCAGACCTTTCAGGAAATGGGGCAGCTGATCGTCTCAAACGGTGGCGTACCCCTTGAACTCCTGATCAGCCGCGGGGAACTGGAAATCATCCTGATCGCCACCCCGCGCATGGTTGACGCCGACGGCAAGCCGCTTGATCTCCCCTTCCTCGGCGTTCGCGGTGGGACGGTCGAATACGTAACCCTGGGACCGGCTGCGGCCCTGATCGAAGGAACAATTACCACCGGTCGCATCATGGGACTGATCATGACGACGGTCGGCCAACTGCTCACGGGTTCCGTCTCGACCGACGAATTGGGCGGTCCGATCAAGATCGCCCAGATCTCCGGAGTGGCGGCCTCACAAGGCCTTGATTCCTTCATTTGGTTTATGGCACTAATCTCCGTCAATCTGGGGCTGGTGAACTTGTTCCCGATCCCGCTTCTGGATGGTGGACACTTGCTGTTCTTCGGTTTCGAAGCCATTCGGGGCCGCCCGGTCAGCCTCCGGATGCAGGAAATTGGCTATATGATCGGCTTTACAATCGTCATCGGGCTGTTGCTAGTGGTGACGTGGAATGACCTGAGTTCGCTGGAAATTTGGCAAAATCTCGGGCAATAGCAAGGGGAGCGCTCTTTGGAGACGGTATTTGTTGTATTCAGGACCTGGGGTGCCGCGGCGTTACTGTCGCTTGTCCTGTGTTTCGCCGTAGGCGCCGGTTACAACCCGGCTCAGGCTCAGGCGCAGGGCCAAAGTCCGACCGATAAGATCGATCAGATATTGGTCAGCGGCAACGAGCGTGTCGAGCCGGCCACGATCTTGTCCTATCTCACGGTCAGGTCCGGCGATCCGTTCAGCCCGCTGCTTATTGACGCCAGCCTGAAGGCGCTATTTTCGACCGGCCTGTTTTCCGACGTGGTCATGGAGCGCGACGGCAACAATCTGATAATCCGGTTGACGGAAAACCCGGTCATTAACCGGATCGTCTTTGAAGGCAATAAGCGCCTTGATCGCGACGACCTCTTGGAAGAAGTCCAGTTGCGACCACGTATGGTCTACACCCGCTCCCGGGTGCGGGAAGATGTCCAGCGGATCATTGAACTGTACCGCCGCTCAGGCCGTTTCGCTGCGGTTGTCGAACCCAAAATCATTCTCTTGGAGCAGAACCGGGTCGATCTTGTCTTCGAGATGACTGAGGGCGCGAAGAGCCGCATCAGCCGGATCACTTTTCTCGGCAACAAGATCTTTAGCGATCGTGAACTGCGTGGCGAGCTGGTCACTACAGAAGCCCGATGGTGGAAGATTTTCAGCTCGAACGATACCTACGATCCGGACCGCCAGGCGTTCGACCGCGAGTTGCTGCGCCAGTTTTATTTGTCGAAAGGATATGCGGACTTCCGGGTGATATCGGCCGTGGCCGAACTGACGCCAGACCAACGAGACTTCTTTATCACCTTTACCGTACACGAAGGTGAGCGCTATCGGTTTGGCAAACTGGACGTCGATAGCGATGTCCGTGACCTGTCACCGGAATTATTCCGAAACTTCATCCGGGCCAGGGAAGGCAGCATATACAACGCCAAGAAAATTGAAGATTCGGTCGACTTGATGACCGAAGCTGGCGGCCTGTTGGGCTATGCCTTTCTAGATGTCAGCCCACAGATCCGAAGGGTCCGCGATCAGCGCATCCTCGAAGTCACCTTCAAGATCGAGGAAGCGCAGCGGACCTATATTGAGCGGATCGAAATTCACGGCAATGTTCGAACCCTCGACCGCGTGATCCGTAGGGAGTTTCGCCTGGCCGAAGGCGACGCCTATAGTTCAGCCCGCGTCAAGCGGTCCGAGACCCGCCTCAATTCACTCGGCTTTTTTCGCACGGTCGAGATTGAGCAACAGCGTGGCAGCCAACCGGACCGCGTAATTATAGATGTCACAGTCGAGGAAACGGCGACCGGGGAGTTGTCGCTGGGTGCGGCCTTTTCGAGCTTTGAATCCTTGCTTTTCGAATTCTCAATCAGTGAACGCAATCTCTTAGGAAAAGGCCAGCAATTGAGGCTTGGCGCCCTCTACTCAAGCCGGCGCCAGCAGATCGACATCGGATTTACCGAACCCTATTTTCTCAATCGCGAACTGGCGGCCGGGATCGACTTGTTTCGCACTGAAGTCGACAATTTTACGGAAAGCACCTTCAAGACGACTTCGACTGGCGGCGCGCTACGAACCGGGTTTCGATTGGACGAGACGGTTCAGCTCGGACTGCGTTACACCTTGCGGCGCGATGACGTAGAAATCGAGCTTTTTTCGTCGCGTTTTATTTTTCCCGGTGTCACGACAACCTCGGCGATCGGTTATTCGTTGTTTTTCGATACGGTAGATAATTTCCTGCGCCCGAGCCGAGGCACGAGTTTCCGCCTGAGCCAAGACTTCGCCGGTCTCGGCGGCAACGTCAATTATCTGCGATCAACCTTGCAATACGATTATTACAAGCCAATTACCGGGCGCTGGATTTTCCATCTTGGAGCGGACATGGGGTACATCAAGGGAATCGGTGAAAATATCCGCATTAATAATCGCTTCTTCCTTGGAAACCCGCGCATGCGCGGCTTCGATGTCGCCGGCATCGGGCCGGTCGACCTCCTGACCGGGAGCTTTCTGGGCGGTAACGCATTTTATGCCGCAACCGCCGGCGTGGCTATTCCCTTAGGGGCCGCAGCCGAAGAGTTGGGGATCCAGATCACGGCCTTTGTCGATGTCGGAGCGTTGGCAAAACTCGACCTCGAGGAGACCGATTTCCAAGGGTTTCCCATTGACAATTCTTTGGTTATCAGCAATGGAAGCCCCCGTATTGCAGTTGGGATAGGTGTGATCTGGCAATCACCGTTCGGGCCTTTCCGAATTGACTTGGCCAAAGCCATACGAAAGGAACCAACTGATAGGACCCAGTTCCTGCAGTTTAACATCGGAACAACATTTTGAGAGTTAAGACAATGTCAAAGTACTTTACGCGAATCCTGATGGCTTTTGGCCTGTTGTTTGGCCTTTCGGGCCAGGTGATTGCGCAACAGGAAATCGGAGAGGCCAAGTTCATGATTGTTGATTTCCAGCGGGTGCAGAATGAATCGCTGGTCGGTCAGGACTATGCATCACAAATCAATTCATCGCGTCTGTCGATCGAAACCAAAGAGGGCGATCTGGTTCAGGAACTCCTGGCGGACAAAGATGAACTCGACAAACAAAGGAACATCATCGCCCAGGAAGCGTTGCAACAAAGGGCCCGCGAGCTCGACCAAAAGGCCCAACAGGCTGAGGCCCTGGTCAAGCAGCTGCGGCGTGATCTCAATGTCGCGGCCCGTCAGGCAACCTTGGAAATTCAACGGGTCCTGAAGCCAATCGTGGTCCAACTGATGACTGAAAAGTCGGCAACCATAGTCATCGACAAAGCAGTGGTCTATCACTTCACCGGTGCCCTTGACGCGACCAGTGAGATTATCGACCGTTTGAATTCGCAAATCACAACACTGAAGACCGCGTTCCCGGATATTAGTGGTGCGACGATGTAATAGCTCAAGCCATCGCCGGTTCAATTTCAAGACTACCGGGACGGGGTGACCCGTCCTTATCTCTTGGAGGCCAGGATGAGCAACGAAAGAAACGAGGAAACGGCCTCACAGACGGCCGATCTGAAGCGGATCATGGAGCTGATCCCGCATCGCTATCCCATGCTGCTGGTCGATCGGGTCGAGCGGATCGTGCCCGGTGAAAGTGCCGTCGGCATTAAGAACGTCACCATAAACGAGCCTTTTTTTGTCGGTCATTTTCCGACCCGTCCGGTGATGCCCGGCGTCCTAATTATTGAGGCGCTGGCGCAAACCGCCGGCGTGCTGGCGGCCATCAGCCTCGGCAAGGAAGGAGCTGGCAAGCTGGTATATTTCCTGGCCATCCGGCAGGCCAAATTCCGCCGCCCGGTCGAACCGGGGCATCAGCTCGAATTGGCGGTTACAGTCGACAGGGCGCGTGGAGCGGTGTGGCGATTTTCCGGCGTCGCCTCGGCCGGCGGCCAAGTGATGGCCGAGGCCAAGTTTACGGCGATGCTGGCGGACGAGTAGGAAAAGAGTCTAGCTCCTTTTATTTATCGCCACATATTCGCGCTGCGTGGGGCCGGTAAACAGCTGCCGCGGCCGGCCGATCTTCTGGACCGGATCGCTGATCATCTCATTCCATTGGGAAATCCAGCCCGCCGTGCGGGCCAGGGCAAACAGCACGGTAAACATCTCGGTCGGAAACCCTAGCGCTTTTAATATCACTCCCGAATAAAAATCGACATTCGGATAGAGGCGCTTTTCAATAAAATAATCGTCTTCGAGCGCAATCCGCTCGAGCTCCATCGCCACTTCAAAAAGCGGTTCGTTTATCCCCAGCTCATCCAGAACGTCATGGGCCGCGGTGCGCAACACCTTGGCCCGCGGGTCAAAGTTCTTGTAGACCCGGTGCCCGAATCCCATCAGGCGGAAGGGGTCGCTCTTGTCCTTTGCTTTTTCAACATACAGTGGGATCCGGTCGGCCGTGCCAATCTCGGCCAACATCTTGAGACAGGCTTCATTGGCGCCGCCATGGGCCGGGCCCCACAGGCAGGCGATCCCGGCGGCGATACAGGCGAAGGGGTTGGCCCCCGAAGATCCGGCCAGACGCACGGTCGAAGTCGACGCGTTTTGCTCATGGTCCGCATGCAGCGTGAAGACCAGATCCATAGCCCGGGCCAGGGTCTCGCGGGTCTGATACTCCTCGCAGGGCACCGCAAAGGCCATTTGAAGGAAGTTAGCGGCGTAGTTCAGGTCGTTGCGCGGATAGATGAAGGGCTGGCCGTTCGAGTATTTGTAGGCCATGGCGGCCAGGGTCGGCATTTTGGCGATCAGACGGTAGCTGGCCACCCGCCGCTGGTGCGGGTCGCTAATATCCGTGCTGTCGTGGTAAAAGGCGGCCAGGGCGCCCACGACGCCAACCATGATCGCCATCGGATGGGCGTCGCGCCGAAAGCCATTATAGAACTGCATTAATTGCTCGTGGACCATCGTGTGGTAGGTAATATCGCTAACAAACTGGTCGTATTCCGCCTGATTGGGCAGACCGCCGAACAACAGGAGATAACAGACTTCCATAAAGTTGCTCTGTGCGGCCAGCTGCTCGATCGGATAGCCGCGATACAACAGGATTCCTTCGTCACCGTCGATATAGGTGATCGCGGATTCGCAGCTGGCGGTCGAGGTGTATCCGGGATCGTAGGTAAAATATCCGGTCTCCTTGTAAAGCTTCCGCACATCGATGACCTTAGGCCCCATAGATCCACCGAGGAGCGGCAGGTCAATATCGATATCCGCTCCTTTAAGCTTTACAGTTTCGTCCGACATCGGGTTCCTTCCTGTTTTCGAGCCGGTTCTTTTGCCAGCTCTTGCTTACGGCAATATGACACGCCGGTCGGCAACAATCCACCACCCTACGACCGGCAAAGGCAATTTCGGGTCAGATCGCCTGATCGCGCAGCCGGGCCAAACTTTCCGTCCGGCCGAGCAAAGCCAGAACCTCGAAAATGCCGGGCGAAGCCGTACCGCCGGTCAGCGCACCGCGAACTGCCGGTCCTATGCTGCCAAGCTTCAAGCCCTCGGTTTCGGCAAACGCGCCTATCGCCTGGCCCAGGGTTTCGGCGTCCCAACGCTCAAGTGCCTCAAGTTGCGGCACCAGCCTGGCCAGGATTTTGCGGGCCTCATCGGTGAGAACCTCTTGCGCCTTTTCATCCGGCTCGATTGGCCGCTCGGCAAACAGGAACCCGCCGCCACTGACCAGATCGCGCAAGGTCTTGGCGCGTTCGCTGAGCAGGGGCAGAGCGGTCTCAAGAAGCGCCCGCTGGTCGCCGTCCAGCGGCCGGCCGAGTTTGGTCTCGAAGAAAGGTGCAGCGGCGCTAACGGTCGCCGCCGGATCACCGTGACGCATATAATGAGCGTTTAAAGCGTCGAGTTTCTTGAAGTCAAATCGGGCTGGTCCTTTGCCTACGCCTTCAAGGCTGAACAGCTTGACCGCTTCGTCCGCAGAAATGATCTCGGCATCGCCGTGTCCCCAACCGAGGCGCAAAAGATAATTTCTCAAGGCTGCGGGCAAATACCCCATCTCGCGATAGGCCTCGACCCCAAGCGCACCATGGCGCTTCGAGAGCTTGGCGCCGTCCGCACCGTGGATCAGCGGGATGTGCGCGAAGCTCGGTGCCGCCCACCCCAGGGCGTCGTAGAGCGCCCTCTGGCGGAAGGCGTTTGAAAGATGATCGTCGCCGCGGATGATATGGGTAATTCCCATATCGTGATCGTCCACCACCACCGAAAGCATATAGGTAGGCGTGCCGTCGCTGCGCAGGAGCACCATATCGTCCAGTTGATCGTTCTTGACCACGACCTTGCCCTGCACCTTGTCATCGATCACCGTCTGACCGTTCTGCGGGGCCCTGAGGCGCACCACGAAGGGCGCGCCTTGCGGCGCCTCATCGGGATCTCGATCCCGCCAGCGGCCATCGTATCGGATCGGCTGTCCGGCCGCTTTTTGCGCCTCACGCATGTCTTTGAGCTGCTCCGGGGTTGCAAAACATTTGTAGGCCTTGCCGGCCGCCAGGAGATCCGCCGCGACCTCGGCGTGCCGCGCCTGTTGCGACGACTGGTAGAAGACTTCGTCATCCCAGTCGAGCCCCAGCCATGTCAGTCCATCGATGATCGCGGCGATCGCCTCGTCGCTCGAGCGGGCCCGGTCCGTATCCTCGATCCGCAAGCGAAACTGACCGCCGTGATGGCGCGTAAACAGCCAATTGAAGAGTGCCGTCCGGGCGCCGCCTATGTGCAAAAATCCACTCGGAGAGGGAGCAAAGCGTGTCACAACTGGGGGTAGGCTTTTTGTCATTGTGCTCTTATGATTGGTTTCACTAACCGACCGGCCGGGCAAATGGCTGGCCCTGGTCGGAGCAGTCAAATTTGATGGCGTATGTAACACAGTGGGCCGAGACAAACAATTGCAGTTCAATGCCTTAAGCCGGCACCGGGGCAGGGCCGGGGATTACTTGCGGGCGCTGCTGAGCGCCATGCGTGACGACTTGCGGGCCCGCATCTATTGGGCGGTTGTGATCTTCGCGGCCGGGATTGTGGTCTATTTCGCTTTACCGTTTGAGCCGCCACTAGCCATGGTAATTCTATTCCCGGCCGTCCCGGCTGCCCTGTGGCCGCTGTGCAAGAACAAGCCGGGCTTGAGATTTGTCACCGAGGTCGCGCTTCTCCTGGTGCTGGGCTTGGCTTTTGCAACCGTCCGCTCGGCCCAGTTCAAGGGTCCGTTGATTCTTCAAGAGCTGGGGCCGACCAAGCTGAGCGGACGGCTTGTGCGGGTCGAAGAGCGGCAAAATGGGGCTATCCGGATCACCCTTGACCGGCTCGAGGTTTCGCGGCTCGCAGCCGCGGAGACACCTGAGCGCCTGCGGATTACCGTACGCACACGGCACGATCATCTGCTGCCGGGCGCTATTATCTCGACCCGGGCGATCCTGTTGCCGTTATCGGGACCGGTCATTCCGGGCGGTTATGATTTCGCCCGCCAGATGTGGTTTCAAGGCATCGGCGGCTCCGGCTTTGCGGTCGGCGAGGTTAGGGTTATCGAGCGCCCGGCGACCCCGAGTTGGAGCGAAAGGCTGGAAACTCTGCGGCTTCACGTCACGGCGCGTATCCGGGCCAGCATCGAGGGTCCCAAGGGAGCCGTGGCGGCGGCCCTTCTGACCGGCCTGCGCGGCGGCATCCCCAAAGAGATCGTGGACAATCTGCGCCGCACCGGCTTGGCTCATCTCTTGGCCATATCGGGGCTGCACATGGCGCTGTTTGTGGGCACCAGCTTTTTTCTGTTCCGGGCAATCTTAGCCGCCATTCCGCGGCTGGCAGCGCGCTACGCGATCAGGAAATGGGCTGCCGTTGCGGCCTGGTTCGTGGGGCTCGGATATTTATTCCTAAGCGGTATGGCGATCTCGACCCAGCGCGCCTTTATCATGGTCACGATCGCCTTGCTGGCTGTACTCCTCGACCGGCGGGCCATCTCGATGCGTTTGGTGGCGATCGCTGCGACGGTGGTTCTGATGCTGCAGCCGGAGGCGCTGTTCAGTCCCGGCTTTCAGATGTCCTTTGCCGCCGTGGTGGCGCTGGTTGCGGTTTACAAGGCGGTGCGCCCTTTCTTGTGGCGCCTGCGGGCCCGCGAATCGCGACACCTTGGCACGCTGCGGCTTTATTTCCTGGGCATCGTGCTTTCGACCCTGGTGGCCGAGGCGGCGATCGCGCCTTTCGCCGTCTTCCATTTTAACCGCATGGCGCTGTTGGGTATTCCGGCCAATCTGGTGGCCATGCCGGTCATGGGCTTTTGGGTCATGCCGGCCGGTCTGCTGTCCCTTTTCCTGATGCCCTTCGGCCTCGAAGGTCTTCCCTTGCAGGTCATGGGTGGCGGGCTCGAGGTGATTCTCTCTACCGCCGCCGAGATTTCGGCTGTGCCAAACTCAACCCTCGAGCTGGTGCAAATGCCGCAAGCCACACTGGCTCTCCTGGCTCTCGGCGGCTTGTGGCTGGCCCTGTGGCAGGATAAACGGCTGCGCAGCCTCGCGCTGCTACTTTTTGTCGCCGCCGGCCTGATTTGGATGAATACCACACCGCCGGATCTTCTGATCGGCCGGGACGGACGGCTGGTGGCCATTCGCCACTGGCAAAGCGGGCTCTATTATTTCTCCAGCGGCCGGGCCGAACGCTTCTCCCGCCAAGCCTGGCAGCGGGCCATGGCGCAACAGGACTATTTGGGCTTTCGAGATTTGGAGCGCTCCCATGATCCAGGCCTCGGCGAAAGCCGCTTTGCCTGCCGGCCCGAAGGTTGCATCTATCACTGGCCGAAGGGGCGGCGTGGCGGTCCCGCTGTGCTGGCCCTGACCCAGAAGCCTGACGGCTTTCGCCTCGATTGCCGGCAAGCCGATCTCTTGATTACCCCTTTAAGGGCGCCGCGCGACTGCCGCGGCCCGCAGCTGGTGATCGACCGGCGCTTTGTGCGCCAGGCCGGCGGGCTGGCCCTGTGGTTCGAAGAGAATGGCAAGATCAGGATACAAGGCGCCAACGATACGCGCGGGCTTCGGCCGTGGGTGGTACCCACGGACGGCCGCTAAGCGGCGCCTCGCGGTCGGGGATCTAGTAGCGGCGCAAAAGCCCCACCAGGCGGCCCTGGATCTGGACCCGGTGGGCCGGCAGAATCTGGGTCGAGTGGGAGGCGTTGGCCGGCCGCAAGGCGATCTGGTCACCCTTTTTGTGGAGGGTCTTTAAGGTCGCTTCTTCGTTGTCGACAAGGGCCACCACGATGTCGCCATTCTCGGCCGTATCGGTGCTGCGGATGATCGCCGTGTCGCCATCGAGGATGCCCAATTCGATCATGCTGTCGCCGGAAATCTCGAGTGCGAAATGATTGCCGCGGCCGATAAACTGGGGCGGCACGGTGACCATCTGGTCGGTGTTTTGCAAGGCCTCGATCGGCGTGCCGGCGGCGATTTTGCCGTGCAAGGGAATCTCGATCCCGCCGCTGTCCATGGGTACGCTTTCGGGTCCCGGCTTGCGGCGCCCGAAATTGGCGCTGACCACGTTGGTCGCCGCCGCCCCGGAGGGTGTCACATCACGGCCGAGCCGGCCGGCGTCGCCCGGCAGCCGCAGAATCTCGAGGGCCCGGGCCCGGTGCGGCAGGCGGCGGATAAAGCCGCGCTCCTCCAAAGCCTTGACCAGCCGGTGGATGCCCGATTTTGAATGGAGGCCCAGAGCGCTCTTCATCTCCTCGAACGAGGGCGCGATACCCGAGGCCGTAAGGCGCTCATCGATGAACATCAAAAGCTGATGCTGTTTTTTCGTCAACATGCGGACCTCCACAGTTTGTTTCCCCTATGTTCACCATAAGTTCCCCCTTTTGTCAAGTTTTTGACGGTTTTAGGTGGGGCTGTCCAGAGATCCTAAAGAGGCGGAACGGCAACGGGATCGCCGGGGGAGAAGAGCCGGGGCCTCGGAGCGGGCTGATAATCTACGAGGATAAAATTAGAGGGCGCTCGGCACGGCGGCATCAACAGAGCTCGTAAGGCCGTAAAAAATGTCCGTAACGGCGTCTCCGAGCGCCTGAAACGCAGCTACCGCGGCAATCGAAACCAGAGCCGCGATCAGGGCATATTCGATGGCCGTAGCCGCTCGCTTGCTCTTACGCAGTTTGCGAATAATCTTAAACATAAGCGCCACTCCAACAGCTTGGCAGCAATGTCGCCAGTATTACCACGATGTGTAAATAAACTGTTAACGAAGTATTAACAAATTTAAGCGGGGAAACCCTTCCCATTTTTCTCTTTTTTGGTTTGGCCTGGGACTTGTGTGGCTTATTCACAATCCCTCAAGCGGCAGGACGGGAACCAAATCGCCGGCCACCAGGGCAGGGGCGCCGGGCGGGCGGACGATCAGCGCCCCGGCCTCGGACAAGCTTTTCAGAGCACTCGAATCCTGCACCGGCATCGGCGTCGCCTCGGGCACGCCGTCGGAGCCGGTCGCATAGCCGGCTCTCAAGTAGGCCTGGCGCGGACCGTTTTCGGGCAGATCGCCCTGGAGCCGCGCCGTCACTTCTTCGACGCCGAGCCTTGAAGCCCCTTGCATGCGGTCGAGGGCCGGCAGCAGATAGACGATGGTGCAGACCGCGGCCGAGACCGGATTGCCGGGCAGGCCGATCATCGGGATGCCGCCGAAATCGCCGAATATGAGCGGCTTGCCGGGCCGCATGGCGATCTTCCAGAAATCGACCGTAAGCCCGATCTCCGACAGCGTCTCCTGGACCAGATCATGATCGCCCACCGAGGCGCCGCCGATGGTCACCAGCATATCGGCGCCTTCGAGCCCCTCGAGGGCCGCTTTCAGTTCCTGGGAATCATCGCCAATGGTTCCCAAATCCTTGGCCACGCCGCCGCGCCTGGTGACCATAGCGGCCAGAAGCGGCGTATTGGAATTGGCGATATGCCCCGGGGCCAGCTTGGAGCCGGGAGCCGCCAGTTCGCTGCCGGTGGCCAGGATCGCCACGACCGGGCGGCGGCCTACCGTGAGTTCTGGCACATTGGCCGCGGCGGCCAGCGCAATCTGGCGCGAGCCGAGGCGCCCACCGGCCTCGAGCACCGTCTCTCCAGCTTTGAAGTCAAACCCCTTGCGGCGTATATGGCGGCCCTCGGCGGCGGCTCGCTCGATCCGCACCCGCCCTTCGGCGCCGGCGATCGTATGTTCCTGGATGACGATGGTATCGGCCCCATCGGGTACCGCGCCGCCGGTAAAGATGCGCAGCGCCTGGCCCGCCTTGACGATGCCCGCAAACGGCGCGCCGGCCGGGGCTTCGCCGATCAGCCGTAGCTCGAGCGGCGCCGCGGCCACATCCGCCGCCCTGACCGCATAACCGTCCATGGCCGAGAGATCGTCCGGCGGCTGGGTGCAGCGGGCCACGACCGGTTCGCTAAGCACGCGGCCCAAAGCTTCGGCCAAGGACACGCTTTGGCTGCCGAGCGGCTTTGCGGCGCTCAGGATGCGCCCCAGAGCGTCCCCGACGGAGATCATAAGAAAAGCCTATAAGGCATTGTAATCACCGGATTTTCCTCCGGTTTTCTTTAACAGCCGCAGATCGGTGATGCGAATGCCCCTCTCGACCCCTTTAAGCATGTCATAGAGGGTCAGCGCGGCAACGCTCACAGCGGTCAGGGCCTCCATTTCCACCCCGGTCTTGGCATCGGTGGAAGCGGTTGCGGTAATTTCAATATGACTGCCGTCCTCGGGCGCTGCAAAATCGACCGTCACCTGGTCGATCTCGAGCCGATGACACAGCGGGATCAGCTCGGCCGTGCGCTTGGCCGCCATAATCCCGGCCAGCCGCGCCGTGGCCAGCACATCGCCCTTGGGCGCCTGGCCCGAAAGCACCAGATCGCGGGTTTCGGGCTGCATCAGGACGCGCGCCGCGGCGACCGCGACTCGGTGGGTGACCGGCTTTTGCGAGACATCGACCATGGTGGCCCGGCCCTTTTCATCCAGATGGCTGAGTTTTCCCATGCGCGGTATCCTTTAGGAGGGCTTTGGTGGCAGCTTCGATATCATGCTGCCGCAGCAGCGATTCGCCTATCAAAAAGCACCCAATGCCCGATTTTTCAAGGGCCATGAGGTCGTCGCGACCTCGCAGGCCCGATTCAGAAACGCTCAGCCGGTCATTCGGAATAAGGCCGGCCAAGGTATGGGAAGTGGCGAGATCCACTTCGAGGGTGGCAAGATTGCGGTTGTTAAGGCCGATCAAGGGACTTTGCATCGACATGGCGATCTCCAGTTCGGCCGCCTCGTGCACTTCCAAAAGCACGTCCATTCCCAAGTCCAGAGCCTGAGCCTCAAGATCGTTGGCCTCAAGCGGCTGGAGCGCCGCCAGTATTAGCAGGATACAATCGGCGCCGAGGGCCCGGCTTTCGACGATCTGGTAGGGATCGAGGATGAAATCCTTGCGCAGAACCGGCAGGTCCGTGGCCGCCCGGGCGGCTCCAAGGTCGTCGTCATGACCGGCAAAATAGGGCCGGTCGGTCAAAACCGAAAGGCCGGCCGCGCCGCCCTTGGCGTAGGATTTGGCGAGCGCCGCAACGTCGAGATCGCGCCGCAGCCGGCCGGCCGACGGGCTGGCCCGTTTGATCTCGCAGATCAGCCCGAATTGGCCCCGAGCCCGCGCCGCTCTCAGGCTTTGAATCAAACCGCGGGGCTTTGATATGGAAGCGGCGGCCTCTTCGAGCGCCGCCAACGGCACCTCTTTCATTCGTGCCGCCACATATTGGCGCTTGGCCTGGCAGATTTCATCGAGAAGGCCGGTCATCAGCCGCCGCGGCTCATCTTGACCCACTCGGCCAGCAGCGCCTTGGCGGCGCCGCTATCCAAAGCGTCGGCGGCGATCTTGCAGCCGTTGTCGAGATCCGGGGCCTTGTCCGCCACCATGAGGGCGGCCGCCGCATTCAACAGCACAACGTCGCGGAACGGCCCTTTTCGGCCGGCCAGTATGTCCCGGATGGCCTTGGCGTTTTTCTTCGGGCTGCCGCCTCTCAGTTGCTTTGACTTGGCGCGCTTGAGGCCGGCATCCTCGGGCACGACCTGAAATTCGCGGATTTTGCCGTCCCTCAACTCGGCCACGAAGGTCTCGCCAGTGGTCGTCAGTTCGTCGAGGCCATCGGCCCCGTGGACGACCCAGGCCCGGTGGGTGCCCAGGCTTTTCAAGACCTCGGCCAGAGGCTTCAGCCATTTGCGGTCGAAGACTCCGAGCACCTGGCACTTCACCCCGGCCGGATTGGCCAGAGGTCCGATCAGATTGAAAATCGTGCGGATCCCCAACTCGCCCCGCGGTGCCGCGACGTGACGCATGGCAGCATGATGCCGCGGCGCCATCAAAAAGGTGATACCCAGTTCATTGAGGCAGCGTTCACAGAGGTCGATCGGTGCCTCGAGATCAACCCCGAGTTCTGCAAACACGTCGGCCGAGCCGCACTTCGAGGAGACGGCGCGATTGCCGTGCTTGGCCACGGACACACCGCAGGCGGCGATAACCAGGGCCGCGGCGCTCGAGATATTGAAGGTCCCGGAACCGTCACCGCCGGTACCGCAGGTATCGATGGCCCCGGGCGGCGCCTGGATGGCCAGCGCCTTGCCGCGCACAACGCGGGCCGCGGCAGCAATCTCGGTCACCGTCTCGCCGCGCTGGCGCAGGGCCATCAAAAACGCTCCGACCTGGCTCGGCGTCGCCGCCCCGGACATGATCGCCTCGAATGCCGCGGTGGCCTCGTCGTCGCTAAGCTCCAGCCCCCGCGCCAGCGGCTCCATGAAGGGTCGCAGGTCGGTCATCGCCGCCGCCGCTTTACGGGTCCAATAGAAAAACGATCTTCGATGGTTCCAATCATCGCCAGCACTTTCAATTTTATATGTGGAGAAAAGGCGCCGGCTATCCTAGCGCCAGCGCCACAGCACAGCAGGGCCGGAAAAAACCGAAACGGTTTTTGCGTCGATGGAAGTTCTGGTCGCCATTTGATCCTTCCCTTGACCCCAAGGCCTGGCAAGTTCCGTCAAGACAGGCTCTATACGCCGATTCGCGTGGTCGTGCCAAGCCTTGCCGCCGAAACGGCCGAGCCCGCGCGATAAAATGATTGTGATGAGAACCGCCGAATCTCGGGCCTTGGCAAACCCGGCGTCACAAGATTGTACCACGGGGCGGTCTGGAGTAAGCTCGTGCCATGAGAGGGATCAACGCTTTTTCCGGCAAGACCTTTGGCACGGCAATGCCGCAGCAGAAGGTTCGCGAGCGTCGCCGCCGCACCATCAAGGCAGCGGTGCGACGGGTGCTGGCGCCTTTATTTGCCGTCGCGCGGCCCGTCGCCGGCTTCGCCAAGCGGTCTGGTCTGGCGTTCAGACAAGCCGCGCAGATCCTGTGGCGAGCTGTGGCACGTTTCGCAGCAATGTTCAGCCGTGCCGGTGACGTATTTTGGCGCTCGATAAGGCCGATCAGGCGGTTTTTTACTGGAGTCGTCAGACAGGCCGGGTCGGCCGCATGGCGCCTTTTGCGCCCGATAATCCTTGGCATTGTTCTTGCGCCCGGGCTGGCGGCTAGCGAAGCCCGACAGTTCGTTGCCGCTATTCAGGCGGTCCGCATGGAGATCGCACGGCTGCGCAAGCTTGGGGCTGAAAATGCAAGGCGCCTGGTAATCGCAACCCGCGAAGATGTGGCAGCGGCATCAGAAAGTCTCGGCAAGCGGGCTCTGGCTAATTTTCTGGCGGTCAGACGAAGAGCACTTGGCTTGGCCGAGCGGACGAGACTATTCCTGAACGAGACGAGTGCCGCGATCCGGCAAGGCGGCCATGTTCTATTGCGGACTCTGCGGACCTCGGGGCAGGCCGGAGCGCAGGGGCTGATGACCGGAGCCGTCAACCTGGCTCGCAGCTTCCCGGAGTTTTGGACGGCCCCGATCAAACTGCTACGCCGCTTTGCCGGCTGGCTGCCCGTCGCGGCTGCCACACTCGGCCAAATCGCCGGACGGGCCGGGGTCACGGCCAAGCGCTTCCTGGGCAACACGCTGCGGGCCGTAGCGTCGGTCCTCTTGATCGCCGGATTCACGATACTCTTTGTGATAACCGTGGTCGGCCGCGGGACTTGGTCTCTTGTACAGGCCTCGGCAATGGCTTCTGTATGGCTGGCGATCATTGCCGTCAAGATCGCCTGGTGGACAATCCGCGGCCTGGGGCTGGCAACAGCGTATGGGCTGATGCTTTTGGCGCGCCTGGCCGGCGCGATCCTTCGCTCTGGCTTAAGAAGCCTAGCCGCCGGCTACGCGGCCATGCCGCGGGTTCTTCAATTCGTGTTGCGGCCAATCGTTGCCGCACTGGCGGCGACCAGGGATTTCCTGCTGGTTTCGGCCCGCACCCTGGCAGCCGCCTCGCGGCGGTTAGGGAAAGCGTTCTATCGACGGTGGCTGGCCCTGACGCTTGTCCTCGAACATCTTTGGGTCAGAATAACTGCCATCCGGTTGCCGCGCTTCAGGCTGCGCCCGCGGGGTGAAGAGGCGCTGGCCTACACCGCCGTGGTCGGCCTTTCGATCGCTCTGTTGATGTATACGGGCCTGGTCGAGCCTGGGCCGCTGCCACCGCCGGCGCCAGCTCCCGCAGCAAGGGCGACCCTCGCCGAGACCAGGGCACCGCCGCCGGTGGAGTCCGAACTCGAGGCCCAGGAAATAACTCCAACCGAGGCCCTGACACCCGAAATCAAGGAGCCGCCGGCGGCCGAGCCCAAAATGGCCTATGCCAAGCCCCCTGTGGTCGCGCCACCGGTCATCGAAACACCCGACCCGGGGGCAGCGCCAAGACAACGGCCAGCCCCGAGAGCCGTGCCTCCTGGCACTGCCAAGATCGCTATCGTTATCGACGATATGGGTATGAAGCGCGGCATGACCGGGCCCTTTGCCGAACTGCCCGGCCGCCTGACGTTCGCCTTTTTGCCTTATGCGGGCGATCTGCGGCGCCAGACCCGCCGGGTACGGGAAGCAGGTCACGAACTGTTCGTGCATCTTCCCATGGAGCCCAAGAGCCGGATCGAGGATCCCGGGCCAAACGCCTTGTTGACCCGCCTCTCGGCTGAGGAGCTGGTCGGCAGGATCAAGTGGAATCTCAATCGCTTCGATGGTTTTGTTGGCATCAACAATCATATGGGAAGCTTGTTTACCCAAAGCCGCGCTCACATGCGGCCGGTCCTGGAAGCGATGAGAAGCCGGCATCTGGTGTATCTCGATTCAAAGACTACGGCGACCGATGTCGGCCCCGAGCTGGCTGAAGAACTGGGTGTGCCCTGGATCCGTCGGGACATTTTTCTCGACAATATCCGAACCCGCGTAGCGATCGACGAGCAACTGGCGCGCACCGTACGGGTCGCGCAACAGCGCGGCCAAGCGGTGGCCATTGGTCACAATTATCAGGTTACGCTTGACGCGCTCCGCGATTGGCTGCCCGCGGTTCAAAGCGCCGGCTTTCAGCTGGTGACGGTTTCAGAACTGATCTACGGAAAAAAGGCAAACGCCGAAGCCCGCCGTGCTGAAGCCGCGGGAGCCGGTCAGTAAACAAAATCAGCCTTAGGGCCTCTGCCTGATCGTCCCGATGCCGGCGCTGGGGTTGAACAGATCGTTGATTAGTTGTTGGTTGATGGTGACCCCAAAGCCGATCTGCAGACTGGTCTGATATTGGGCGTAAAGATCGCCATTAAACTCACGGATTAAACCCGATCTCAAGGCAGCAAACCGGGGCTTGTCGGCATCCGGATCGCCGGCCGTGATCGAGGTGACCTGAACCAGGACATAACCCTCACCAGTCGCCGAGCGTTCCAATCCGACCTCGCCGGCCTGCAGGCTGAACACCAGATTGGCCACATTCGGGGCCAAAACCTGCTGGCCGAGCATCTCGTCGCGCAGGATCACCGGCGCCTCGATCAGTTGACCCTTGTACCTGTCTGCCAATTCCTCCAGCGTCACGCCGGCCTTGGCTTCCTGCAGTGCCCGGTCAGCCAATACGCCCGCTTTCTTGTTGCGTTCATCGGCCAGCCAGCGGGCTCGCACTTCGGCCTCGACACTCTCGAAGGGCTTGAGTACCGGTTCGATCACATCGTTGACTTGGATCAGATAGAAACCGGTTCGATTTTCGTCCTCCATCAAAATCGGCTCGTCTTCAGGGATTAGAGAAAAGGCGTATTGCAGATACGGTAAAATATTGGGGTCGGCCGAGATAAGCTGCCTCTCGGGATCGAGACTCGAG
This sequence comes from Pseudomonadota bacterium, assembly GCA_022566895.1. Lineage (GTDB taxonomy): Bacteria > Pseudomonadota > Alphaproteobacteria > Sphingomonadales > SMXR01 > JADFIA01. The sequence goes on along the minus strand of JADFIA010000005.1, from coordinate 30,631 downwards.
CGATCGATCGCCCGGAAAGTCTGGACCTTCAGCTGCAGCGCCGTGCCGATCTCTTCGACCGTCGCCCCTTCAGCCAGATTATCGTCGACCTGGGCCGCAGTATCGTATAGCGCATCGATCCCCCGCTCGCCGGCCACAAGATTACGCAATTCGTCACGTACCTGCTCGAAGGTGCGGCTGGTGCCCTTGGTTATCGCGTTCACTCTGAAAACGTACCAGCCGAGAATCGTCTGCTTCGGTCGGCTGATGCCATCCAGATCCAGACCGAAAACCGTTTGCGCCACAACCTCGCTATAATCGGACTTCAGATCGAATAGCGATTTTTCCCCGATGTCCAGTTCGCTGGCTGCGAAACCGGCCATGACTTCGGCCAAGGCCTCGAAATTACCGCCGGTCGAGACCTGGTCATAAAAATCCTGAGCCGTCTGCCGATCGGGGAGGGTGACCACCAGCAGGCGGCGCTTCTCGGGCACCTGATAATCGTTAATGCGCTCTTCGTAGGCGGCCTGCAGTTCCTCCTCGGTAATATCGGCGGCCGCCGCGAAATCGCCTGGACGCAGGAGCAGAATGCTCAGGTTGCGATACTCTGGCGCCATGAACAGGATCTTATTGAAGTCGTGATACTCCCGGAGCGCCCCCTCGCTCGGGGCTTCGATGCTGCCGACGCTCGAAGTGGGGATGGTCAGAACGCGCGACGTCCGTGCCTCCTTGCGGTAACGGTAAATCTCCCGGACAAAGGCCGCCGGTAGAGGTGTGGTCGCGGAAATCGTATCGAGAAGCTGACCGCGCGCCACTTCGTCGGCCAGCGAAGCCTCGAACTGTTTAAAAGTCAGACCGATGCGGCGCAAGGCCTGCTCATAGGCGAAGCGGTCGAAGCTGCCGGTCAGGCCCTTGAAGGATTCGATATTGCGCAGGGTCTCAGCCACCTTCTTGTCCGAACCCACGAGGCCCATTTCACGTACCTCTTCATCCCAGGCCGCCCGCGCGATCATCTGGTGGAGGACCATCTGGTCGAGTCCCATGGCCCGGGCCTGCTGGCGGTCGAAGTCCCCGCCAAACTGCAGCCGCAAGGAATTTACGCGGCCTTCGAACTCACGGAGAAAGTCGTTGGCCCCGATCTCGATGTCACCGACCTTGGCCACCGTCAGGCTCGGCGTGCGGAAAACATCGCCGACGCCCCAGATTGCGAAGCTGGCGATCAGCACCCCCAGGAGGGCCATGACCAGAAACGAGTTTAGTCCCTTGCGGATGCCGGTAAGCATGGCCAACCTTTCGTTACTTTTATCCTCGAACTCTCGCTGCAGACCGGTTATCAAGGCTGTGTGCACGGGCCGATCCGCGGCGGCGCATCATAGTCAGCCGAACCGGTCCAGGCAACAGCATTTGGCCGAATTGCTGGCGGTTTCCGATTAACCGCCACGATTAGGGCGGAGGAATATTCAATGACGGAAATTCGGGCCTTGGTGGCCGGAAACTGGAAAATGAATGGCCTCACGGAGAGCGCCGCCGAAGCGCGCGCGCTGGCCGAGTTTCTTACGCAAGACGCGGTGAGCGGATGTTCCGTTCTCCTGTGCCCGCCGTTTACGCTTCTGGCACCGTTTGCCAGTCTTCTCGAAGGAACCGGCATCGGGCTGGGTGGCCAGGATTGCCACAGCAACCGGGCCGGCGCCAATACCGGGGATATCAGCGCCGAAATGCTCAAGGACTTGGGCTGCGAATATGTGATTGTTGGCCATTCCGAGCGCCGGGCCGGTCACGGCGAAGACGACGCGCTGGTGCGCGCCAAGGCTGAAGCGGCCCACGAGGCGGGCCTAAAGGCCATCGTCTGCATCGGCGAGACACAGGATAAACGCCAGGCCGGCCAGACCCTGGATGTTATACAGATGCAATTGGCGGGCTCGCTACCCGATGGGTCGGGCATTGGCAACACTTTGGTCGCCTACGAGCCGGTATGGGCGATCGGCACCGGCCTGACCCCTAGTCTGGAGGACGTCGGCGAAGTGCACAGCTTGATCCGGCAAGATCTGATAGCGCGTTTTGGCACCGAGGGAGCCGGGATGAATATCCTCTACGGCGGCTCGGTCAAACCATCGAACGCCGGCGCGCTGATGGCGGTCGATAACGTCGATGGGGCGCTGGTCGGCGGGGCCAGCCTCAAGGCCCACGAATTTAACGGCATTATCGATGCCTACCGCTAATCCGGCCGGTGGTCTGCCGGTGCACAAATTTAAGCTGGTCAAGGCCTGGGCTTTGGTATAAAAGGCGCCACGACCGAGCCGCGTCAGAGGTCCGGATTTGATATGAAGAGGCGTTCCGATGGTTGAGGTTCTTTTGGTAATCCATTTACTGGTCGCGATCGCGCTGGTGTTTTTGATCCTTATACAGCGCTCGGAGGGCGGAGCACTTGGTATCGGCGGCGGCGGCATGATGTCGGCCCGCGGCACAGCCAATTTCCTGACCCGGGCGACCGGCGTGCTGGCAACGGTTTTTATCCTGATCAGCATCGCCATGACCGTGTTGGCGCGGCAAGGCCGGGAGGATCTTTCGGTCATCGAAACGGTACCCGAGGCGGAAACCGTGGAACAAGGTCCCACGGTTCCGGACCAGAGATCCACCTCCTAGAGACCATGAAACGAGATTGAGCCGGTGATCGGGCCGGGCAGGTGGTTTGTGTTTTTTTGGGTTTAAGAGCGGCGAAATTGTTCTATAGTGGTGGCCCATGACGCGTTTTATTTTTATTACCGGCGGCGTGGTTTCTTCTCTTGGTAAGGGTCTTCTTTCAGCAGCATTAGGCGCGCTTCTTCAGGCCCGGGGCTATAAGGTCCGGTTGCGCAAGCTCGATCCTTACCTGAATGTCGATCCGGGCACCATGAGCCCCTACCAGCACGGCGAGGTCTATGTGACCGACGACGGCGCCGAGACCGATCTCGATCTCGGGCATTACGAGCGTTTTACAGGCGTGCCGTCCCGGCAGAGCGACAATGTCACGACCGGCCGCATCTATCAGGAGGTCCTGGCCAAGGAGCGGCGCGGCGATTATCTGGGCGGCACCGTGCAGGTCATCCCCCATGTCACCGACGCTATAAAGGAGTTCACGCTGGCCAAAACCGGCGATGTGGATTTTATCCTGGCCGAGATCGGCGGCACCGTGGGTGATATCGAAAGCCTGCCGTTTCTCGAAGCGATCCGCCAGTTGGGACAGGATCTCGACCCCGGCCGGTGCGTGTACATACATCTGACCCTGGTGCCGTATTTGGCTGCAGCCGGGGAACTCAAGACCAAGCCGACCCAGCATTCGGTCAAGGAACTGAGGGGCATCGGCATCCAGCCCGATGTGCTTGTGTGCCGCACCGAACACCGTCTGCCGGAGAATGACACCAAGAAAATCGCGCTGTTCTGCAACGTCCGCGAAAACCAGGTGATCCAGGCTCTTGATGTTGAGAGTATCTATCAGGTACCGCTCGCCTACCATGAGGAAGGGCTCGATACGGCGGTCTTGAGGGCCTTTGGAATCGAACACGAGGCCGAGATTGACCTCGGGCGCTGGGAGACCATCGTCGAGCGGCTGCAAAACCCCGAGGGCGAGGTGAATATTGCCGTCGTGGGCAAATACACCGGGCTCCTCGATGCCTACAAATCGCTCAAAGAGGCGCTGGTGCACGGCGGCATCGCCAACCGGGTCAAGGTTAATATCGAGTGGATCGAATCGGCGATCTTTGAATCCGAGGACCGGGTCGAGATACTCGAACATGTGGACGGCATCCTGGTGCCAGGCGGCTTCGGATCGAGGGGCTCCGAGGGCAAGATCGCGGCGGCCGGCTTCGCGCGCGAGAGGAACATTCCCTATTTCGGTATTTGTTTCGGCATGCAGATGGCGGTCATCGAGGCGGCGCGCAACCTGGCCGGATTGGAAGACGCCAACTCGTCGGAGTTCGGCCCGGTGGACAACCCGATCGTAGGTCTCCTGACCGAGTGGCAGACCGCGAAGGGGACCGAAACGCGCTCCGAGGACGACGACAAAGGCGGCACCATGCGGCTTGGCGCCTATCCGGCCAAGCTTCTGGCCAATTCACAGATCGCCAATATTTATGGCGGGGCCAAGGAGATTTCCGAGCGCCACCGCCACCGCTACGAGGTCAACGTCGCCTACCGCAAAGAGCTGGAAAAAGCCGGCGTCCTGTTCTCCGGCATGTCGCCGGACGGCAGCCTGCCGGAGATTATCGAGATTCCCGAACATCCCTGGTTCATCGGCGTCCAGTTCCACCCGGAATTGAAATCCAAACCCTTCGATCCCCATCCCCTGTTCGCCAGCTTCATCGAAGCCGCGGTCAAGCAATCGAGGCTGGTTTAAATTTCTTCCTCTGCGCTCTCCTAAGATGTATTCTTCCTTGTCTAAGTAACAACGGAAGGTGCATAACTATGCGCGAAATTTACATTAAAATGTTTAAGCCTCTCGAACTTCTGCTGCTGGCCTTATTTGTTTTATTAGCTGTGGGAAGCAATTCAGACGCTCTCGCAGAGGAGGAGGATTGTTTCGGCACAAGCCTGAATAAAACGGAATTGATCGCCCAAATTTCCTGCCTTACCGGAAGCAACAAGGAAGAGGCCAAACTGGCGGTTGATGCTGTATTTGACTCCATAACAGCTGCTCTGGCCAATGACGGCCAAGTTAAGATCCTGGGGTTCGGCACCTTCAAGCTGTACCAGCGCGCTGCGACAATGGGGCGCAATCCTCGGACCGGCGAGTTGATCAGGAGGCCCGCAAGACAGGTACCCGGTTTCAAGCCGGGAAAAGCGTTAAAGGACGCAGTCAATCAGCAATTGGAGCCCAGCACGGAAGAACCCGAAAACGAATAAGTTCTATTGCCGGCCTAAGAGTGGAGCGAACCCCTGGGGTCGGCTGTATGTTTATTTGCTACAACATTTCATCTTGTACCGCGGGGCCGGTTAAGGCTATTGATGCGGCCTGAATTGGCGAAAAGCTGAAAGGGCAGGGCGCATGACCGCCATTGTCGACATTCTGGGCCGCGAGATACTGGACAGCCGCGGCAATCCCACCATCGAGGTGGATGTGGTCCTCGAGGACGGCAGCTTTGGGCGCGCCGCCGTGCCCTCCGGCGCCTCCACCGGCGCCCACGAAGCCCATGAATTACGCGACGGCGATGCGGCCCGCTACGGCGGCAAGGGAGTCCTCAAAGCGGTCGACGCGGTCGAGGGCGAGATTTTCGAAACCCTTTCCGGCCTGGAGGCCGAGGATCAGGCGGCCATCGACGCCATTCTGATCGATCTCGATGGGACCGAGAACAAGAGCCGCCTGGGCGCCAACGCCATATTGGGCGTCAGCCTGGCCATTGCCCACGCGGCGGCCGAGGCCCGTGGCCTGCCGCTTTATCGCTATATCGGCGGACCCAGGTCGAACCTGTTGCCGGTGCCGATGATGAATATCATCAACGGCGGCGTGCACGCCGATAATCCGATCGATGTCCAGGAGTTCATGATCGCGCCGGTCGGCGCCGATACCTTCGCCGAAGCGGTGCGGATGGGGGCGGAAATTTTCCATGGCCTTAAATCGAGCCTGTCGGAGGCCGGGTACAACACCAATGTCGGTGACGAGGGCGGATTTGCGCCCAACCTTCAGAGCACCGACGAGGCGATCGGCTTTATCCTCAAGGCCATCGAGGCGGCCGGTTACCAGGCTGGCGACCAGGTGATGTTGGCCCTCGATGCGGCGGCAACCGAGTTTTTCGCCAACGGCAAATACAATCTGGCGGGCGAGGGCAAGAGCTTCACGGCGCCCGAGCTGGCGGACTACTGGCAGAATCTGGTGAACCGCTATCCGATCTATTCGCTCGAGGATGGAATGGCCGAGGATGATTTCGAGGGCTGGACCGGCCTGACGGCGCTTCTCGGCGACAAAATTCAAATCGTCGGCGACGATCTGTTCGTCACCAACTCGGCTCGGCTGGCCAGCGGCATCGCCGAGCGCCAGGCCAATTCGATCCTGATCAAGCTCAATCAGATCGGCACCCTCACCGAGACGCTCGAAACCATTGAGATAGCCCACCGGGCGGCTTTTACCTGCGTCATTTCGCACCGTTCCGGCGAGACCGAGGACGCGACCATCGCCGATCTGGCAGTGGCCACCAATTGCGGTCAGATCAAGATCGGCTCACTGGCCCGCACCGACCGCCTGGCCAAATACAATCAGCTAATGCGGATCGAGGAAGAACTTGGCCCACAGGCCGAATATGCCGGCCGCAGCGTCCTGAAATAGCGGCCGCCTCGGCTCGGCGGGCGACCGTGCTCTGCACCCCTGAAAATTTTCTCCCGGAAATAAATGAGTCCGCTCAATAGCTTAGAGAATCAGGTTAAGAAACCAATTCTAATTCATTGAATCTCATAACTTTTTTCTTGACGCTCTGGCTCGTGCATGATTCGATGGGGCTCATGAGGCTGATCGAACATTTGCGTTACCGGGCCGGCCGGGCTTTGCACCCGACGATCCTGCTGCTGGCCGCGATCTACCTTGTATATCACGTCATCCAGGGCAACTACGGTTTGCTGGCCATGCGTGAGCTGGATCACGAGCTGGTTCAACTCCAGTCGCTGTCGTCCCAGGTGAGAGCCCACCGCCTGGCGCTCGAAGCGAAAACCGACCGCTTGCGGCCCGATAACCTCGATCCGGAACTTTTGGACCAGCAAGCGCGCAAGGTTCTCGGCTTTGTGCGACGTGATGAAGTGTTGATCCTTCTCGCTCCGGCCGAGCATTAGACCAGCGCTAAGTCTTTGAGGAATCAGCAAGTTCCAAGGACCTGCCCGAAGCGGCCGCGGCCATCACGAAATTTCTGTGGAAAAACAACGGCTTTCCTTATAATCACATGCAGCAGCGGGATTGCCGTTGAGGGCATCAGGCAATTCCGCTTCGTATGACGCTTTCGGGGCAGCAAGAGGAAAGGCGCCGAATGGCCGAGGGAGCCAACAAAAAATCGAACGGGGGCAAGCCGGCGCTTTATAAGGCCGGCCGCGACGAGCTCGTGAACTTCTATCGGGAAATGCTGCGCATCCGCCGCTTTGAGGAAAAAGCCGGACAGATGTACGGCATGGGCCTCATCGGCGGGTTTTGTCATCTCTATATCGGCCAGGAAGCAGTGGTGATCGGCGTCGCCTCGGCGATCGAGGACCAGGATACGGTCATTACCGGATACCGCGACCACGGTCATATGTTAGCTGCCGGCATCGACCCCAAAGCGGTGATGGCCGAACTCATGGGTCGCCAGGGCGGCGTATCGGCCGGCAAGGGCGGCTCGATGCATATGTTCTCGCCGAGCCACGGTTTTTATGGCGGCCACGGCATCGTCGGTGCCCAGGTGCCCTTGGGCACCGGGCTGGCTTTTGCCGCAAAGTACCGCGGCAGCGACGCCATCTCGGTGGTCTATTTCGGCGACGGAGCGGCCAACCAGGGCCAGGTTTTTGAATCCTTCAACATGGCCAAACTGTGGGAGCTGCCGGTCCTCTACATAATCGAAAATAACCAGTACGCCATGGGCACTTCGGTGGCCAGGGCCACTGGAGCTTCCGATCTCTTTCACCGCGGGCGGAGCTTTCACATTCCCGGCTCCGAGGTCAACGGCATGGATGTTCTGGCGGTCAGGGCCGCGGCGGACGAGGCGGTGACCCGGGTCAGGGGCGGCGAGGGGCCGATCATCCTCGAGATGAAAACTTACAGGTATCGCGGCCATTCGATGTCCGACCCGGCGAAATACCGCTCGAAAGACGAGGTCCAGGAAATTCGTGCCGGACGTGACCCGATCGATCAGGCCCGCCAGCGGCTGCTCGACGATGGGTTCGACGAAGCCGAAATCAAGGAGATCGACAAGGAGATCAAGGCGCAGATCGCCGAAGCGGTTGATTTCGCCCAGGAAAGCCCGCAGCCGGATCCATCCGAGCTGTTTGCCGACATTCTCATTGAAACCGACGGAGAGCCGGCATGAGCATCGAGATCTTGATGCCAGCCCTGTCGCCAACCATGACCGAAGGGGCCATTGCCCGCTGGCTGGTCAAGGAAGGTGATGCGGTGTCGGCCGGAGATCTTCTGGCCGAAATCGAAACCGACAAGGCAACCATGGAATTGGAAGCGCCGGAGGATGGCGTTTTGGGGCGCATTCTGGTGCCCGATGGGACCGAGGAGATTGCCGTCGGTACGCCGATCGGAGTGCTTCTCGAAGACGGCGAGGACCTCAACCAGGTGGAACTCAGCTTGGCACCGGCCGCCGAACCGGCTCCCCGGGCTGCCGAGCCAGCGCCTTCACCGCCCCCCGAGCCCGACGAGGTGACAACATCAGCCGCAGCGGCGGTTGCCGACGACCCCGCAGTGCCGGCCGGTACCGAAATGGTCACGATGACCGTCCGCGAGGCGCTTCGCGATGCCATGGCCGAAGAAATGCGGCACGATGAAGATGTTTTTCTCATTGGAGAGGAGGTCGCTCATTACGAAGGGGCCTACAAGGTTTCGCAGGGGCTTCTGGCCGAATTCGGAGAGCGCCGGGTTGTCGACACGCCGATTACCGAGCAAGGTATTGCCGGTCTGGGGATCGGCGCCGCTTTCGCCGGCTTGCGGCCGATCGTCGAGTTCATGACTTTCAATTTTGCCATGCAGGCCATTGATCAGATGATTAACTCGGCCGCCAAGACGCATTATATGTCCGGTGGCCAGCTGACTTGCCCGATCGTTTTCCGCGGCCCCAACGGCCCGGCTAGCCGTGTCGCGGCCCAGCACAGCCAGAACTACGGTGCCTGGTTCGCGCATATCCCGGGCCTCAAAGTCGTGGCCCCGTATTCGGCCGCCGATTCCAAAGGGCTGTTAAAGGCGGCCATCCGCGATCCCAATCCGGTGGTGTTTCTGGAGAACGAGCTTTTGTACGGGCGCACCTTCGAGGTGCCGCAGCTCGACGATCACCGGTTGCCAATCGGCAAGGCGCGGATCGCCAGGCCAGGGACAGACGTCACTATCGTTGCCTATTCGATCGCCGTCGGTGTGGCACTCGAGGCCGCCGAGACATTGGCGGCAGAGGGAATCGAGGCTGAAGTGGTGGATTTGAGGACTCTCCGGCCCCTGGATATGGCTAGCGTAGTGACCTCGGTTAAAAAGACCAATCGTTGTGTCGTCGTCGAAGAGGGCTGGCCGCAATGCTCGATCGCTTCCGAAGTCTCGGCACGGCTAATCGAGGAGGCCTTCGACTGGCTCGATGCACCGGTGGGCCGGGTGACCGGCGCCGACGTGCCGATGCCCTATGCGGCCAATCTTGAAAAGCTGGCGTTGATCTCGGCCGACAAAGTAGTCGCCTCGGTCAAGGCGGCCACCTACAAAGACTAAGGCCGATTTTGGGGCATAATTAAAGGGGTTCGTTGTCAGCGACTTAGCGAGACAAAAATAAACCGATTTCAGCCGTGCGGAGGGGGAGTATGAAGGCGAGGAAGGAAAGGCGCAAGGTAGCGAGGAACCAAGCGTTCTTTGACGATGCCAGAATTTCAAACCCACGGGTTCTGGATCCGACGCTCACATTGAGCTTGTGGACTCTGTTCTTTACGATCCCGACCCTGATGGCCGCGGTAACGGTCAACCTGGCTTTCCAATCAAAATATGACTTTTTGGTAAATTTTGCGGCCATATATATGGTTGTCAACTATGTCGCATCAGTCCTGACTGGGATCGTGATCGGCGTGCCGCTTTATCGGTTCCTTGAGCGCATGAACATGCAGTTCGGGTTTCTTTATCTGATCGCCGGTTTTTCGGTTTATGGGGTTTTATTCGTTTTTATAAGCATTGAGATGCATATGGGCCTGTACCATTACCTGACTGCCGAATACGGAAATATTTTTCATAAGTATCTGCGTGTTATCGGGGGCTTCAAATATCTGTGGCCGGCCTTCGCCTTCCTCGGTATGGCAATGGCGCTTACCGGCTGGGCACGGCTGCTTAAGGAGTAAAGTTGTATGACCATCGAACTTCGCATGCCGGCGCTGTCGCCGACCATGGAAGAGGGCACGCTGGCCAAATGGCTGGTCAGCGAAGGCGATGAAGTGCGGGCCGGCGATCTCCTGGCCGAGATCGAGACCGACAAGGCGACGATGGAGGTCGAGGCGGCAGATGAGGGGATAATCGGCCGCATTTTGGTCCCGGACGGTACCGAAGGCGTACCGGTCGGCACGGTAATCGCAATCCTATTGGAGGAAGGCGAGGAGGCAAGTGACGCCGAGACCGCAGCTGCGGCTGCGGCAGCCGCCGCCAAGCCAGGACCTGAACCGCCCGCCGTCAAGCCAGTGCCTGAAGCGCCGGTGGCGCCAACCATTCCGGCTGCGGCTGACCCGGAACCCGCTGCGCCGCCGCCGGTCCCGGCAGCCGCGCCGCCAAGCGGCGGGCGGATAAAGGCTTCCCCCTTGGCCCGCCGAATGGCCAAGGATAGCAATATTCCTCTTGAGACGATTCAGGGCAGTGGACCCCACGGTCGTATCGTCAAGCGGGACATGGAAGCCGCGGCGGCAGGCGGCGCTGCCGTTGCGAGGCCAACCCCAGCACCCGTGCCAACCGATACTCCTTACGTTGAAGAACGTCTGTCCACCATGCGCAAGATCATCGCCCGCCGTCTGGAGGAGGCCAAGGCAACGGTGCCGCATTTCTATCTGACCCTGGATGTGGAAATCGACAAGCTTCTCAAGCTGCGCAAAGAGCTTAATGAAGAGCTGGGCAAGAGCAAGGTCTCTCTCAACGACTTTATTATCCGCGCCGTCGCCCTGGCGCTTGGCAAGGTGCCCGATGCCAATGTCCAATTTGCCGGTGATATGATGCGCCGCTTCGAGCGGGCCGATGTTTCGGTAGCCGTGGCCACCGACGGCGGGCTGATCACACCGATCATACGCGACGCAGGCAACAAAAGCGTGGTTCAGATTTCAATCGAAATGAAGGACCTGGCCGAGCGGGCCCGGAGCGGCAAGCTCCTGCCCGAGGAATATCAGGGCGGCACCATCTCGATCTCGAACCTCGGCATGTACGGCATCCGCGAGTTTTCAGCCGTGATCAATCCGCCACAGGCGGCAATTCTGGCCATTGGCAAGGGCGAGGAACGCCCCATCGTGCGCCACGGGGCCGTGCAGATCGCGACCTTGATGACGGTAACAATATCGGCCGATCACCGGGCCATCGACGGAGTGATCGGCGCCCGGTTCCTGAACGCTTTCAAAGACTATCTGGAAGCGCCTTTAACCATGCTGATCTGACGGGATGCGGTGATGAGCAACAAGACTTACGATCTGATTATCATCGGCGGCGGCCCCGGCGGCTACGTGGCGGCGATCCGGGCCGCGCAACTGAAAATGAAGGTGGCCTTGGTCGAGCGCGAGCATCTGGGCGGTATCTGCCTCAATTGGGGCTGCATCCCCACCAAGGCGCTTTTGCGCACGGCAGAGGTATATCACCTGATGCGCAGGGCCGGCGATTTCGGGCTGTCGGCGGAAAGGGTGACCTACGACCTCAAGGCGGTGGTCAAGCGCTCGCGGACCATCGCCCAACAGCTTAATCAGGGCGTCAAGCACCTGCTCAAGAAAAACAGGGTCGAAGTCTTCGACGGTGCGGCGCAGTTATCGGACGGCAATCAGGTCGCGGTTATGGAGAAGGGCAAGGCGGTAGCCACCCTGGCGGCCAGGAACGTGATTATCGCTACCGGGGCCCGGGCCCGCGAGTTGGAGCACCTCAAAGCCGACGGCAACAAGATCCGAACCTACAAGGAGGCCATGGTGCCCAAGGAGATTCCCGGCCGGCTTCTGGTCATCGGATCGGGGGCCATCGGCATGGAGTTCGCGAGTTTTTACAGCGATATGGGCTCTGAGGTCACGGTGGTTGAGATGCTCGATCGTATTCTACCGGTCGAGGACCGGGAAATTTCGGAACTGGCCGCCAAAATGTTCACCAAACAGGGCATGACGCTGATCACCTCAGCATCGGTTAGCGAGCTGAAGACCGGCCAGGACGGGGTCACGGCGACGATCGAAAAGGAAGGCTCGAAGTCCGACAGCCAGATCTTCGACGGTGTCATTCTGGCGATCGGGATTACCGGCAACGTCGAAGGGCTCGGCTTGGAGGCCCAGGGCGTCAAGGTCGAGAAGGGCCATATCGTCACCGACCAATGGGGCGCCACCGGTCAAGCCGGCCTGTGGGCGATCGGTGACGTCACCGGGCCGCCGTGGCTGGCCCACAAGGCAAGCCATGAAGGGGTGATTGCGGTCGAGTCCATGGCCGGTGAGAAAGGCCTCCAGCCGCTCGATAAGGGGAATATCCCCGGCTGCACCTATTGCCGGCCGCAAATCGCCAGCGTCGGCCTGACCGAGGGAGCGGCCGTCGAGGCCGGGCACCAGGTCAAGATCGGGCGCTTTCCCTTTATGGCCAATGGCAAGGCGATCGCCCTGGGCGATACGGAGGGCTTGATCAAGACGGTCTTTGACGCCAAGACCGGCGAATTGTTGGGCGCCCATATGATCGGCGCCGAGGTCACCGAGTTGATCCAGGGCTATGCCATCGCCAAAACCCTCGAGACCACCGAGGCCGAGCTCATGAAAACAATCTTCCCGCATCCCACCCTGTCCGAAATGATGCACGAGAGCGTTCTTGACGCCTTCGGACGGACATTGCATTTGTAAGCTTGGCGCATTAAAGGCTTGGCCAAGGCGGATGGCAACATTATCTAGAAAGATCAAGAGGGCCAGAGTTTGAGCAAGATCCAAAGCATACGCCGCGGCGAAGAGCAGCCCTATTTGCGCAAGCCGCCGTGGATTCGCGTCAAGGCGCCGACCTCGCCGGCCTTTGCCGAGACCAGACGGCTGATGCGCGAGCTGAAACTCAACACGGTCTGCGAAGAGGCGGCCTGTCCGAACATCGGCGAGTGCTGGGCCAACAAACACGCCACGGTGCTGATTCTCGGCGACATCTGCACCCGCGCCTGCGCCTTTTGCAATATCAAGACCGGCAGGCCCGGCGCCGTTGATGTGGAAGAGCCGGCCCATGTGGCAACGGCGTGCCAGGAAATGGGGCTGGCCCATATCGTCATTACCTCCGTGGACCGGGACGATTTGCCCGACGGCGGGGCCGGGCAGTTCGTGCGTGTGATCGAAGAGCTGCGGGCCCATTCGCCGTCGACCACGATCGAGATTCTGACCCCCGATTTCCGCAACAAGGAGGGTGCATTGGAGCCGGTGGTGGTCGCCAAGCCGGATGTTTTTAATCACAATCTCGAGACGGTGCCGCGGCTCTATCCGACCATCCGCCCGGGGGCCCGCTATTATCATTCCCTGAAGCTTCTCGATCGGGTCAAGGATATGGATCCGTCGATCTTTACAAAGTCCGGCCTCATGGTCGGTCTCGGCGAGGAGCGCCGCGAGGTCTACGAAGTTATGGACGACATGCGCTCGGCCCGGATCGATTTTCTGACCATCGGTCAGTATCTGCGTCCGACGCCCCGGCACGCGCCGGTCGAACGCTATGTGCCGCCCGAGGAGTTCGAAGAGATGGAGCGCATGGCTCGGGCCAAGGGTTTTCTGATGGTCTCGGCGACGCCGCTGACCCGTTCGAGCTATCATGCCGGGCGTGATTTCGAAGCCTTGCGCCGGGCCCGCGAGGCCCAGCTCGCCGACCAGGCGTCGGCCAAAATCTGAGCGATGCCCCGGCACCAGGAGAAACGCCGGCTTTCCTTTACCCCCGAACAGATGTTTTCCGTGGTCGCCGACGTGGCCCTCTATCCCGAATTTTTACCCTGGTGCAAGGCGGCGCGGGTCTATAACCAGAGCCCCGATGGCTTCGAGGCCGATCTGGTGATTGGTTTCAAAATGTTTAGCGAGCGCTTTACCTCGAAAGTAAGCCTTGAGCGACCGTCGGTGATTTCCGTCGATTATGTGCGCGGGCCGATGAAATATCTGCACAACGACTGGCGCTTTGCCGCGGACGGGGCCGGGCGGTGCCGGGTGGATTTCGTAGTCGATTTCGAGTTCAAGAGCCGCCTCCTGGAGAAATTGATCGGGGCGCTGTTCGAAGAGGCCGTGCACCGCATGGTCCTCGCCTTCGAGACCCGGGCCGAAGAGATTTACGGCTGATCTAGCACGCGTTGCCTGGCACGACTTCGGTCGGTTCCCACAACTCGATTTTGATGCCTTCCGGGTCGAGTATCCAAGCGAAGCGGCCGAAGGGATATTCCTCGATCCCGCCGACCTGATCGACGCCCTTCGATTTTAGATGTTCGAGAAGCCCATCGAGATCGCGGACCCGGAAATTGACCATGAAGGGCTGTTTGGAGGGGTCGAAATAATCGCTTTCCTCTTTAAACGGGCTCCAGACCGAAAAGGCCTTTTCACCGCTCTCTTCTCGCCACATAAACGACTTGCTGCCGTATTCGTCGGCCTCGATCCCGAGATGTTCCTGGTACCAGGCCAGAAGCTTCTTTTTGTCCTTGGTCTTGAAAAAGACGCCGCCCAGGCCGGTTACATAATTCATCTCATTCCTCCTGTTTAATGTCCGGCTGCTCCTTCGAGCATTAAAAGCGCCGCCAGGACTGCCCGCATCCGCACCTGGTGCCGCCCGAGATCGCCATAGCGTACCTCCTTATGATCGAGAATAATCCTTTTCCCCTGACGCCGGGCGGTCGCGATATGCACCAAGCCGAGCGGTTTTTCCTCGCTGCCGCCGTGCGGTCCGGCGATCCCGGTGATCGCCACCGCCAAGTCCAGCCCGGCGGCATCAAGCGCCCCCCTGGCCATCCATTGGGCCACCCTTTTCGAGACTGCGCCGTGCTCTTCAAGATTCTCCGCGTCCAAACCCAAGAGCTCCACCTTGGCGTCGTCCGCATAGGTCACGAACCCGGCCGCCACCACATCTGAAGCGCCGGCGATCTCGGTCAGTGCCGCCATCAGCAAACCACCGGTGCAGGATTCGGCAGCGCCGATCCGCCAGCCGCGTTGTCGCGCCAGGTCGATAACCCGTTCGGCGGTCGATAATATTTCAGGCGAAAAGGTCATAGAACGGCTCCCAGCAGCAGTCCCGCCGCTGCGGCATAAACCGCAGCAATAAGATCGTCGATCATGATCCCCAGTCCGTCGTCGAAGCGCCGTTCGGCAAAGGCGATGGGAAAGGGTTTCCAGATATCAAACAGGCGAAAGGCCACGAAGGCCAGTCCGTAATTGGCCACAGAGTCATGGAAAGAGGAGAACAGGGCCATCACCAGAATGGTCAGCCATTGGCCCACAACTTCATCGATCACCACTTCGCTCGGATCGTTGCGACCCGACCTTTCGATATATTTCTGAGCCGCCCAGACACCGGCCGCCAAAAGCAAGAAGGTCGCCGAAGCGAGGCCGTAAAGCCCGACAAATTCAAGCAGCAGCCAAGCCAGGGGCAGGGCGGCCAGGGAGCCCCAAGTGCCGGGCGCTTTGGGCAAAAAACCGGCCCCGAACCAGGTGGCCAGCGAATAAGCCAGCCAATTCCCGCCGCTGGTCGGGGTGCCCGGGTCCGGGTTCACGATGCCGCTTCCAGCCGCACGGTGGCCACTGCCTGGGCGGCGATACCTTCTTCACGGCCGGCGAACCCCAGCCGCTCCGTGGTCGTCGCTTTGACGTTGATGCGGTCCGTACCGAGGCCGAGAATTTCCGCCAACCGCGCTTGCATCTGGATCCGGTAGGGGCCGATTCGCGGCTGCTCACAAATGATCGTCAGATCCACGTTGATGATCTTGCCATTCATGGCCCGCAGCCGCTCGGCCGCAAACTTCAGGAATATCTCGGAGGGAGCGTCTTTCCACTGGGGATCGGAGGGCGGAAAGTGATCCCCGATATCGCCCCCCGCGGTGGCGCCTAGCAACGCATCGGTCAACGCGTGCATCGCCACGTCGGCGTCCGAATGGCCCTTGAGCTTTTTCTCGAACGGAATGGTGACGCCGCACAGGATCACACCATCGCCGTCCTCGAAGCGATGAACATCGAAGCCGAAGCCGGTGCGAACATCCGACGTCGCCAAGCGCTGCCCGGCCAGGAGAAAATCTGCCGGCCGCGTGAGCTTGATGTTCGCTTCGTCCCCTTCAACAATCCGCACCGCCAGTCCGGCCGCCTCGGCCACCGCCGCGTCATCACTCAACGAGCGTCCGGCCCCGGCTTCATGAGCCTTGAGGATGGCCTCGAAGGGAAAGCCTTGTGGGGTCTGGGCGCGCCACAAGTCGCTGCGATCGACGCTTTCTTCGGCGTGGGTGGTGCCGCGTTTTATCGAATCCGAGAGCGGCAGGGCGGGGATCGCGCCTTCGCCGGCGGTCCGTACTCCCTCGATGACCCGGCTGATCACCTCCGGCGAGACAAAACACCTGGCGGCATCGTGGATCAAAACAATGTCCGGCGGCGGCGCCCCGATCTCCCGCAGCGCCTTCAAACCATTATGGACCGAGGCCTGACGGCTATCGCCGCCGGTCACCGGGGCGAGAATTCGGAGGCCATTGGTGGCCGCATCGTAAAGTTCGCCGTCATCCTTGTGAACCACAACGCAGACCGCCTCCACCGCCGGATGGTAAAGAAAGTTGTCGATGCTGCGGCGCAAAACCGTTTTTCCGGCCACTTGGCGATATTGCTTGGGCACCTCACCGCCGGCGCGCTCGCCGCGTCCGGCCGCTACGATCAACGCATAGACCCTCATTCAGCCGGCTCCTTTTTACCGCCACCCGCGGGAACTCTATTCGCTCCGCCGAAAATGCACAATGGGCCGCAATGGGTGCCAGATTCGGGTGGCATTCGGGGCCGACTTCTGGCATATAGGTGCCTGTTTTTTGAGCACCAAAAATGACTGCACAAGAAATGAGCATAAGAGTCGGAAATCTAGTCATAAAGGACCCTGTGTTCCTGGCCCCCATGTCGGGGATCAGTGACATGCCGTTTCGCCGATTGGTCAAAAGTTTCGGCGCCGGATTGGTGATTTCCGAGATGATCGCCAGCCAAGCCATGATCCGCCAAAATCGGCGGACCCTCAAGATGGCCGAATATGGCCAAGAGGAGCGACCGATCGCGGTCCAGCTTGCCGGCTGCGAACCCGCTGTGATGGCCGAAGCAGCCAAGCTCAATGCGGACCGCGGAGCCGATATCATCGATATCAACATGGGCTGCCCGGCCAAGAAGGTGGTCGGCGGCGAAGCCGGCTCGGCCCTGATGCGTGATCTGGATCAGGCCACGAAAATCATCAAGGCCACGGTCGCCGCAGTCGACATTCCGGTGACCCTCAAGATGCGTACGGGCTGGAACGATGAGCACCGCAACGCCCCGGAACTGGCCAGAAGGGCGGAAGGAGAAGGCATTCAAATGATTACCGTGCATGGCCGTACGCGCAGCCAAATGTACCGCGGGGCGGCCGATTGGCCCTTTGTCCGCCGGGTCAAGGAGGCGGTGGACCTGCCGGTGATCGTGAACGGCGATATTGTGAGCTACGATGACGCCACTCTGGCCCTGGCCAGATCCGGCGCCGACGGTCTGATGATCGGCCGTGGAACCTATGGCCGGCCCTGGTTTGTCGCCCAGATCATCACCTACCTGAAAACCGGCCTGCGGCCGCCGGACCCGCCGCTTCAGGTCCAGTTCGAAGCCATGATGAGCCATTATGACGCCATGCTCGACCATTATGGACCGCAAACCGGGCATAAGGTGGCCCGCAAGCATCTGGGCTGGTACACAAAGGGTCTCCCAAAATCAACTGAATTGCGTAGTCAAATCAATCGGTTATCTGATCCACTTCAAGTAAAATCCGCGCTCCGGGCCTTCTATGGCCCATTGATTGCGGCGCGGGCTGCCTGAAATGGCGGATACCACCCAATTGCCAGCGGCTCCGGTCGAGGAGCGGGTTGATTTTCACCAAGTCTTGGCGGCTCTCGACACCGTCATTCTCATTTTGGATCGAAAAAACCGGGTGCGCTTCGCCAATCCGCCGGCTGAGGAGTTCTTCGGCCTCAGCCGCGGCACCTTCCTGGAAAGCCGCCTGGAAGATCTGGTGAGCGAAGATTCGCCGCTTCTTGCCTTGGTAAAACGGGCCAGCCAGCGCCAGGGCGTGGTCAGCCAGCGCGAGATGCATCTCAATCTGGGTCGCGATAGCGAGGCAAGAGCGGATGTGCGCGCCGTGCCCCTGCCGGAACAGACCGATCAGATGGTGCTCTCGATCCTTCCTTTGGGCTTCGGTGAGGAAATTGGTCGCCTGATGAGCGGGCAGGGGCGGGGCACTCACGAATCAGGAATGGGCGCGATCCTAGCTCACGAGGTTAAGAACCCCCTTGCGGGAATCCGCGGCGCGGCCCAGCTGCTGGCCCGACAGATCGACCCGGACCATGAACATCTGCCGAGATTGATTATCGACGAATGCGACCGCATCAACGCTTTGATCGACCGCATGGAACTCTTGGGAAGCCGCGGCCTTGGCACGCGTGAGCCAGTGAATATCCATCGTATTCTCGATCAGGTCATCACTCTGGAGAAATCCGGGGCGCCTGAAGGGTTCAGTTTTCAGCGCCAGTACGATCCCTCGCTGCCGCTGCTGGAGGGCGACCCCGGGTTGCTGATCCAGTGTTTTCAAAATTTGGTAAGGAACGCCATTGAGGCGGCCGGCGGCGTCAACGGCACGGTCAAAATCAGCTCAGCTTTCCGGCCCGGTTTCAGTGTCAAGCGCGATCCTGCAGGCCAACCGTTGCCGCTGCCCCTCGAAGTCGTGATTTCGGATAACGGCCCCGGGGTTGACGAAGCGGATCGCGAGCGGATTTTCGCACCCTTCGTGAGCGCCCGGCCGGGTGGCGGCGGCACCGGACTGGGTCTGGCCCTGGTGCGAAGGATCGTGGCCGCACACGGCGGTCTGGTCAGCTGCGAGCCGTCGGCGGCCGGCGGCCGGTTTCGGATATTGTTTCCCATTCCCAAACCCCAAGATCACAAAACTGAAGGTGCGGCGTTATGAGCCGGCGACTTACGGTTCTGGTCGCCGACGACGATGCCTCGATCCGCACGATCATCGCCGAATCTCTCGGCGACGAAGGCTTTGACGTTATTGCCGTCGATTGCGGTTCGGCCTTATGGCAACATGTCGAAGAGGGGCTCGGCGATGTGCTGGTGTGCGACGTTGTACTGCCCGATGTGGATGGCCTGGAGCTGGTACCACGAATTCGCCGCCGTCGGCCCGAACTTCCGATCATCGTTATCAGCGCCCGAAGTACTTTGGAGACCGCGGTACGGGCGACCGAGGCCGGGGCCTTTGAATATCTACCCAAGCCGTTTGATCTCGATGAGCTTACCGCCTGTGTGAACCGGGCTCTGTCGGGAGCTCACGAGGTCATCCCGGCGAGCCTCAAGGTGGACATCTCCAAGACCCCCTTGGTCGGCCATTCCCCGGCCATGCAAGACCTTTACAAGATACTGGCCCGGGTCGTTCATACGGGTCTGACTATTCTTCTCTATGGGGAGTCCGGAACCGGAAAGGAGCTCGTCGCCCGGGCGGTCCACGAGCTTGGCAACCGGCGGGAACATCCTTTTGTCGCCGTCAACATGGCCGCCATCCCCAGGGACCTTATCGAGAGCGAACTTTTCGGCCACGAAAAAGGAGCTTTTACCGGCGCCGACCAGCGGGCTCCGGGACGCTTCGAGGAAGCCAGCGGCGGTACGCTGTTCCTCGACGAGATCGGCGATATGCCGCTGGATGCCCAGACGCGGCTGTTGCGCGTCCTGCAACAGGGCGAGTTCCGCGCTGTTGGCGGCCGCGAGATTAAAAGGGTCAACGTGAGGATCATCGCGGCGACTCATCAAAACCTGGTGGAGTTGGTCGAGGCCGGTCGGTTCCGGCAAGATTTATACTTCCGAATCAATGTTGTGCCGATCGGGGTACCGGCGTTGCGCGAGCGGCTGGCGGATATCCCCGACCTGGTTGAACACTTTGTGGCCCGGGCCCATCGGGACGGGCTTGAGAGCAAACGCTTTTCCGCCGAGGCACTGGGCGCGCTGGCCAGCCATGCCTGGCCAGGCAACGTGCGAGAGCTTGAAAATATGGTCCTAAGAATCTGCGCGCTGTATCCGGAGCCGGTGATTGATGGCGCTCAGATTCGGGCTGAAATCGGCCGCCAGGGCACCAAAGGCTCGGCCAGCATGGCAGGTCAGGGGGAAGGCCTTTCGCAGGCGGTCCACCGGCATTTGGATATCTATTTCCAAGCCCACCGGGGCGAACTGCCGCCGGACGGGCTCTATGGCCGTATTCTCAGGGAGATCGAAAGGCCGCTTATCGATATAAGCCTGCGCGCAACCCAGGGAAATCAACTCCGGGCAGCCGAGCTCCTGGGACTGAATCGCAATACTTTACGTAAGAAAATCAAAGATTTAGGCCTGAAGATCCGGCGCTAGACCGTCAAGTCTTGCCTCCGTCTGGCAAATATGTAACGTATTGCGCGATTCTGTGATAATTATGACGCAGTGTCGCCCTGCGTGCGCCGCCAAAGATTTCCCAACCCGCCGGAGACCACATGGACAGTACCACTTCGATCGATCGCTTTGACCGCCGGGCGGCGCTTCAACTCCTGGCGATGGCGCGCCGCCGGGCCCGTAACGCCCGCCTTGGCGCCAAAATGGCGGCAGCTGTTGCCACGTTGGCACTGGTCTCAAGCATCGCCACCGTTGTCGCGCTGACCAGGGAAGCGCCGTTCGATGTGACCGGCGGCACCATCCGGGCGCTTCTACTGCTCGATGTGATTCTGCTGTTGGCGCTTGCCGCCCTGATCGTGCGGCCCCTGGCCGGTTTATGGACCGCCCGCAGACAGGGCTTGGCCGGCTCAAAGCTGCATGGCCGTCTGGTCCGCATTTTCGCCTTGATCGCGGTCGGGCCACCCATTCTCATGGCCATCTTTTCAGCCGTCCTTTTCGAGTTCGGCATACAGTCCTGGTTCAGCGACAAGGTCCGTTCAACGCTTCAGGATTCTCTTGTCGTTGCTGATTCCTATGTGGCCGAGCATCGGCAGGTCATCCAGGGCGATATTCTGGCTATGGCGGTCGATTTGAATCGGCAGGCGTTGTTTCTGCAGCAGGACAGGAAGCTCTTGCGGGCCATGGTTGAAGACCAGACCGCCAAGCGCGCCCTTTCGGAAGCGATTGTGTTTACTGGCAATGGCATTGTTCTAGCGCGGGCAACCCTGAATCTGGAACTGGCACCGGAACGGGTCCCCGACGTGGTCATGGAGCGCCTGAACGAAGGCGACCTGGTCCTGGTTTCCGAAACCGAGGACGACCGTGTGCGGGCCTTGGTCAAGCTCGAGGACTTCATCAACACCTATCTTTATGTCAGCCGATTTGTAAATTCCAACGTCGTCGCACGCGCCGATGCGGTGCGCGCGTCGATCGCCGAATATGAAAATCTCGAAGGTCAACGTTCGAGCATTCAGTTTCAAACCAATGCCGTGTTTTTTATCCTCGCCTTCCTGATTCTCTTGGTCGCGGTGTGGATCGGACTGTCGTTGGCCAACCAGCTTGTCGCACCGATCGCGAGCCTCGTTGAGGCCTCGGAGAAGGTCGCCAAGGGCAACCTGAAGGTCCGCGTGCCGTCGCTGAAGGGAGCCGACGAATTAGGTATGCTTGGCCGGTCTTTCAATCGAATGACCAAACAATTATCCCTTCAACAGGATCAACTGATGCAGGCCAACCGAAAACTGGACACCCGCCGAAGATTTACCGAGGCGGTCCTGTCGGGGGTCTCGGCCGGGGTCATCGGTCTGGACAGCACGGGAGCTATCAACCTGCCCAATCGTGCTGCCTGCGAGTTTCTCGGCGCTGAGCCGGATCAATTGGAGGGCAAGAAACTGAGCCTGCTTTTGCCAGAGCTGGCGGCCTGTTTCCATGAATTGAAGGGCAGCCTGGATGACACCGTACAGCATCAGGTTTCGGTGACGCGCAAGGGGCAGCAGCGCATGCTCTTAGTGCGCATCGCCAAAGACATCGGCGCGGATTCGGCCGCTGGATTTGTCGTGACCTTTGACGACATCACTAAACAGCTGGCCGACCAGAGGATCGCCGCATGGGCCGATATTGCTCGCCGCATCGCGCACGAGATTAAAAACCCGCTCACGCCAATTCAATTGTCTGCCGAGCGCCTGCAGCGGAAATACCAAAAGGAGGTGACGACCGATCCCGAGGTCTTCGAGCAGTGCACCAACACCATAATCCGCCAAGTCGGCGATCTGCGCCGCATGGTCGACGAGTTTTCGTCTTTCGCTCGCATGCCCGAGCCGATATTCAGGAAAGAGGATATGGTCGATATCGTTAGGCAGGCGGTTTTTCTGCAAGAGGTCGGCCGGCCGAACATTGAGTACAAGCTCAGCGTTCCCGACAAGTCCGTTCACATGATTTGCGATGGCCGGCAGATTGCTCAGGCGCTGACCAATATTTTGAAGAATGCAGCCGAATCCATCGCCGCCTTAAAGCTCTCCAGAAGCGACAGCGGGACCAAGAAGAGCCGGATCGACGTGCGGTTGTCCGTGAGCGGCAACAAGACTCTGGTGATCAGCATTTGCGACAACGGCACAGGACTGCCCGAAGACTTGATCGAACGATTGACCGAACCCTATGTCACCACCCGGGGCAAGGGGACCGGACTGGGCCTGGCCATCGTGCGTAAGGTGGTCGAGGATCACGCTGGCCAGCTCGTCCTCGAAAACAAGAAAGATAGCGGTGCCCGCGTCGTGATTTCGTTTGACCTTCCTGCTTTAAGGTCGCGGCTCCAGGGCAGCGGCAAGAACTCTGCACCGCCGGTCCAGCAGGCCAACCCGGCACCGAGTGAACGTGTTAAGGGGGTTGGCCATGGCACTTGATATCCTGATCGTTGACGACGAAGACGATATCCGTGAGCTGATCGCTGGCATCCTCGCCGACGAAGGCTACGAAACGCGCTGCGCCCATAACAGCGACACCGCCTTTCGCGAGATTGAGGCGCGCCGGCCGTCACTGCTGGTTCTGGATATCTGGTTACAAGGGAGCAAGCGTGACGGCCTCGAGATTCTAAAGATCGTCAAGAGCCGGCACCGCGACCTGCCAGTCGTGATGATCAGCGGTCACGGCAATATCGAGACCGCTGTCGCGGCGATCAAACTTGGTGCCTATGATTTCATCGAGAAGCCCTTTCAGGCGGACAAGTTGATTCATTTGGTCGGGCGGGCAACCGAGGCCGAGCGGCTGCGCGGGGAAAACGTGGAATTGCGGCGCAAGGCCGGCATGGTGGACGAGCTTATCGGTCGCTCGAGCGCCATAAATCAGTTGCGTGTAATGATCGAAAAGGTGGCACCAACCGGCAGCCGCGTCATGATCTCAGGGCCAGCCGGATGCGGGAAAGAAGTCACCGCTCGCTTGATCCATAATAGATCCAAAAGAGCAGCCGGCAAGTTTGTCATCGTCAATTCGGCGAATATTGAGCCCGAGCGCATGGAGCAGGAACTGTTCGGCATCGAGCAGAACGGCGCGGTGGTGAAAACTGGTCTATTTGAACAGGCGCACGGCGGTACCCTGTTTCTCGACGAGGTGGTAGACATGCCGGTGCCCACACAGGCAAAGATATTGCGGGTCCTGACCGAACAGACCTTCAACCGGGTCGGCGGCGCCAAACAGGTGGCGGTCGATGTGCGGGTGATCAGCGCCACATCGCGCAACCTTCAAGAGGCGATCCAGCAGGGGGTATTTCGCCAGGACTTGTTTCATCGGCTGAGCGTTGTTCCCGTCACCGTGCCGCCGATCACCGAACGCCGCGAGGATGTCCCGATTCTGGTGGATCATTTCATGGATCAACTGTCGTCGACGACCGGCCGTCCCCGACACCCGGTCAACGCCGAAGCGATGGCGGCGCTCCAGGCCTATGACTGGCCCGGCAATGTGCGCCAGCTCAAGAACATGGTCGAGCGTCTGATCATTTTGGCCAATATCGATTGCGAGGAGATTACGGCGGACATGCTGCCCAAGGAAATCAGCGGCCAGTCGGCGGAGATGCTGGGCGCTAACGGCCACGCTTCGATCATGTCGATTCCACTGCGTCAGGCCCGCGCTGCCTTCGAACGGGAGTATTTGAAGGTCCAGATCAGCCGCTTCAGCGGCAATATTTCGCGCACCGCAACGTTCGTTGGAATGGAGCGCTCAGCATTACACCGCAAGCTCAAGACCCTCGGTCTGTCTTCCAACCGCAGAGCCAATTCGAGCGAGAACGGTTGAGCTTTTCAAACTTTCGGGCAATGATTGCCCAATCACAGGAAAGATGGGCGTATGAAAGTCATCGTTTGCGGGGCAGGTCAGGTTGGATTCAACATTGCCCGCCATCTGGCCCAACAAGGCCACGACGTCGTGGTCATCGACCGCTCACCTGCGCTGGTCCAAAAGATAATGGAAAGCCTGGACGTGCAGGCCCTTGAGGGCTACGCCTCCGATCCGGATCTTCTCGAGAGGGCCGGTGCAGCCGGCACCGACATGATCATCGCCGTGACCCAGTCAGACGAGGTTAACATGGTCGCCTGCCAGGTCGCCCATTCGCTTTTCAATGTGCCAACCAAAATCGCCAGGGTCCGCAATCAGAGTTATCTAAAGCCCATGTGGCAGGATCTCTTCAGCCGTGACCATATGCCGATCGACGTCATTATTTCGCCGGAGGTGGAGGTCGCACGGGCGATTCACCGGCGGCTAGAAGTGCCCGGTGCCTTCGAGGTCATCCCGTTCGTCGACGGCAAGGTCCGGGTCGTCGGTGTACATCTTGATGAGTCCTGCCCGATCCTCGATACGCCGCTGCGACAGCTCACCGAACTGTTTCCCGAAATGCACATTACGGTTCTGGCGATAGTCCGCAACGAAAAGCTGTTCGTACCTTCCGGCGATGACCCGATGGAAGCCGGTGACAGCATTTACTTGGCGGTCGAGGATACGCACCTGAGCCGGGCCATGTCTGTCTTCGGGCACGAGGAAAAAGAAGCCCGGCACATTGTCATTGTCGGCGCAGGGAATGTCGGGCTGTTCCTTGCCAAGGAACTTGAAGCCAACGCCGAGCCGGTCAACGTCAAGCTGATCGAGCGCGATGCCGCCCGGGCCGAATTCGCGGCCTCACAACTGTCCAAGGCCATGGTGATCAATGGCGATGCGCTCGATTCCGAAATTCTGAAGGAAGCGAACGTCCAGGGGGCTGAAACGCTGGTTGCGGTGGCCAATGAAGACGAGGTCAATATTCTTGCCTCGCTTCTGGCCAAAAGCCTTGGCGCGGGGCGGGTTGTGGCCCTGGTGGCCAATCCCATCTACAGTTCGCTCTTGGGCTCGTTGGGCATCGACGTTTATGTGGACCCCAGGGAGACCACGGTTTCGACGATCATCCAGCATATCCGCCGGGGCCGTATTCTGGGACTGCACACGATTCGCGGCGGCGAAGCCGAGATCATCGAGGCCGAAGCTCTTGAAACTTCGCCTCTCGTGGGCAAGTCCATTCGCGATCTGAAGCTGCCGTCCGGGATTATGATCGGCGCCATCGTTCGCGACGGCGAAGTCTTGATCCCGCGGGGGGACACGACCTTTGAAACCGATGACCGCGTCGTCATTTTGGCCCGGGCGCCCGACGTCAAAAAGATCGAACATATGTTTTCGGTTCGCCTCGAATACTTCTAAGCGCCATGTTTGTCGCCCATGTGGGATATATCATCGCCAGGCTCCTGATCGTGCTCAGCGGCGTGCAGACATTCGGCTATCTGGTGGCCATGGGCTATGGCGAGTCCGGCCCTGCAGGGACTTTGCTGGCGGCGGCGGCTTTCACCGCCTTCTGCAGCCTCGGGCTGATGATCGCATTCCGCGGCAGCAAGCTTCAACTCGATCGTCGGGTCGACGTCTTCACGCCGCTCCTGGTGCTATTGCTGCTGCCGGTATTTGCGGCCTTGCCCTTTGTCATTGATGCCAATGCGGGCGGCTTCTGGCGCGGCTACTTCGAAGCCGTTTCCGCCCTCACGACGACCGGGGCCAGCCTCCTTGGCAGCGGCGACGAGCTTGGCCGGGGGCTCTATTTTTATCGGGCTCTCTTGGAGTGGGGAGGCGGGCTTTTGACCGTGGTCATGGTGCTGGCTGTCCTGACGCATCTGAATATTGGGGCGCTGCAACTTTACGACTGCGGCCTGCCAAAGGGGGAAGGCGAAGCAACCGGCGAGCGGATGAGAAAGTATGGAGCGGCTCTGTTTATTCCCTATGCCGGTCTAACGCTTCTTTGTGCGATCGCCCTGGTGCTGGCCGGGGAAGACGGCTTTCGCTCGTCCACGGTCGCCCTGGCGACTTTGAGCAGCGGCGGGTTTGTGCAGACGATCGGACAGTCGGCCCTGGTGGACAATCCGGCAGGAGAATGGATACTGAGCCTTTTTATGCTGGTCGCGGGTCTTAATCTGCCGCTTTTCTGGTACGTTTTCCGGTTGCGGCGTGTGCGCCGGCAGGAGCGTGAACATGCGCTGACTTATTTGCGATTCACGGTGCTAGCGGTGATCGCCGTGCTGATCGTCGGTCTGCCGCTGACGGCGTCCGTGGGCGATTGGCTGAGGGGCGGCATATTCAGTGCGATTTCGGCTTTCTCGACGACCGGCTTTATCAGCAGCGCAGCGCCGGAGACCAGCCTTGTGACGCTCCTTGTTCTGGTCAGTCTGGCTTTTTTGGGCGCCAGCGTCGCCTCGACCAGCGGTGGCATCAAGGCCATGCGCCTGATTATCCTTTTTCGTCACATACTCGCGGAGCTGCGGCATCTCGCCCACCCCCACGACGCCTTCGCACCACATTTTGCCGGCCGTCTGGTCAACGAAGGCTATCTTGGCCGCATTTGGCTGCTGATCTTCGCGTTTGGGATAACGCTGATGCTGTCGACGCTGGTGTTCGCTCTGTTTGGCTTTGAAATAACCAGCGCCGTAGCCCTGACTGTCGCGGCCCTGTCCAACACCGGACCGCTTATCTATATGGTCGACGGACAGTTTGCGGGCATGGAAAGTCTGGGGAACTGGGGGCTTGGTTTTTTTGCTGCCCTTATGATCTTGGGCCGACTGGAAATCGTCGCAGTGCTTTCGGTCATTTCGGCCGGATTTTGGCGGCGCTAATCGGCTGGCGCCGATCACTTCTAGGTTAGGCCAAATTGACAAGCCTTGCTGCTTGGTGACACAGTGAATTTTCCTGAACCTGATTTCTCAGGACGGCACATCGGCCGCCTGACCGGGGGCAACGGGGAGGAAGGAGATTCGAAACCGCTGGAAGAGAGAATCTTCCGGCAACGAAGGATATAAATAGTGGCTGAAAAACAAAATAACCTTCAGGACGTGTTTCTCAATCAGGTAAGAAAAGACAAAGCGCCGGTAACAATTTTTCTCGTAAACGGGGTCAAGCTTCAGGGGGTTATCACTTGGTTTGATAATTTCTGTGTATTGTTGCGGCGCGATGGACATTCGCAGCTGGTGTACAAACATGCCATCTCGACGGTCATGCCCGCTGGACCCTTGCAGCTTTTTGAACCTGACAGTGAGGAAAAAGACGACAGCGACAGCGACGGCGACTAGGTGGAACGGACGACTTGCCGCCTGAATTCCACTAAAGTGACGTCGTGAGAACGCTCATAGTCCATGCCTACTTGAAGCGCGCCAAGGGAGTTCGTGATCCGGAGCG
Organism: Pseudomonadota bacterium; assembly: GCA_022566895.1. Lineage (GTDB taxonomy): Bacteria > Pseudomonadota > Alphaproteobacteria > Sphingomonadales > SMXR01 > JADFIA01. The sequence goes on along the minus strand of JADFIA010000005.1, from coordinate 2,926 downwards.
GCGGCTTGCGGAATCGGTCGCTCTGGCAGTAGCGATGAAGGTTGAGATCGCCGGCCGTTTTTTGGTGCCGCTAGCGCGCATTCAAACCGATACTTTCATCGGTCACGGCAAGGTTGAGGAATTCAAGGAGCTGATCGCGGCGGAAAAAGCCGGGCTGGTCATACTCGATTGCACCTTGCGGCCCATTCAACAGCGCAATCTCGAGCAGGCCTGGGGCCTTAAGGTCATCGACCGCACGGCGCTGATCCTGGAGATTTTCGGGCAACGGGCCCACACCCGGGAAGGGGTCTTGCAGGTCGAGCTGGCGCATCTCGAATATCAGCGCGGCCGCCTGGTGCGCTCCTGGACCCACCTTGAGCGCCAGCGTGGCGGTTTCGGCTTTCTTGGTGGGCCGGGCGAGCGGCAGATCGAGGCCGACCGCCGGCTGATCGGCGAGCGCATCAAACGGCTTAGAACGCTACTTGAGGAAATTCGCCGCACTCGCCGCCTGCAGCGCCGGGCCCGCACCAGCGTTCCCTATCCGACCGCCGCACTGGTGGGCTACACAAATGCCGGCAAGTCGACCCTGTTTAACCGCCTGGTGGGCGCCAAGGTGCTGGTTGCGGCTATGCTTTTTGCGACCCTGGACCCGACCATGCGGGTCTTGAAGCTGCCGTCTGGGCGCAAACTCATACTCTCGGATACGGTGGGTTTCATCTCGGATCTGCCAACCGAATTGATTGCCGCTTTCCGGGCCACGCTCGAGGAGGTGATCGAAGCCGATCTGATCCTGCATATCGAGGATGCCGCCAATCCCGACGCCCGCATTCTGCGCCGCGAAGTAAACAAGGTGCTGGAAAATCTGGGGGTGCATCAGGACGGGCCGGAGACCTTCATGGTGCGCAATAAACTGGATCTTCTTGCCGCCGCGCCGCGGCCGGAGAACGCCGCAACCATTTACTGTTCAGCCGTTACCGGAGAGGGAATCGACGACCTGTTGACGGCGCTCGATGCCAGCCTGGCCCGCCACGAGGTTCGGATCGAGGTATGTCTGGCGCTGAGGGCCGGCAAGGCCCGGGCCTGGTTGCATCGAAACGCCCAGGTGCTTGGCGAGGAGATGGTCGACGATCAGCTGCGTCTGTCGGTGCGAATCGCGCCGCAGCTCCGAGGCTATTTCGAAAAACATTTCGCGGCGGATATCGGGTCCGGATCGCGCCTGGCGTCTTAAGAGGGGTCTTGCTTTTTGGCTTCCTGCCACAAGGCTTCGAGCTGGTCGAGACTCATTTCCCCCATCTTGCGGCCGCTGGCGGCCAGCGCCGCTTCGATATGCCGGAAGCGGCGGCCGAATTTCTGGTTGCTGCGGCGCAGCGCCTCTTCGGGCGCCACATCGATATGGCGGGCCAGATTGACCACCGCGAACAGAAGATCACCAAGCTCTTCGGCCACCTTGTCGCTTCCGGACCGCTCGGCCAGCGCCTCGGACAGCTCGGCAATCTCCTCCTTGATCTTGGTCACCACCGGCCCCACTTCCGGCCAGTCGAAGCCCCCCCGGGCGGCCCGCTTTTGAAGTTTCTCGGCCCGCAGCAGCGCCGGCAGGGCCAGCGGCACATCGTCGAGCAGGCTGGCCTGGTCGCTTTTGGGGTCCGCGGCCCGCTCGGCCGCTTTGTGATCCTCCCAGGCCGCGGTCTGGGCGGCAGCGCTGTCCACCTGGGCCTCGCCCCAGACGTGGGGGTGGCGGCGGATCATTTTTTCGGCCACCGATTTTACCACCTCCTCAAAATCGAAATGCCCGGCCTCTTCGGCCATGCGGGCGTGAAAGACGACCTGGAAGAGGAGGTCACCGAGCTCGCCTTTTAGCTCCTCCATATCGCCGGCGTCGATCGCCTGGGCGACCTCGTAGGCCTCCTCGATGGTGTAGGGAGCGATGGTCGCAAAGGTCTGCTCCACATCCCACGGGCAGCCCCTCTCGGGGTCCCGCAAGCGGGCCATGATTTTCAAGAGTTCGTCCATCAAAGAGTTATAGAAACTCACCCCCGGAAAGGAAAGCGGCGAGGCGCGGGGAGGGGCCGCTTAAGCGCTAGCCCGCCAGCGACACAGTCCAAGCCGCTTTACCTCGTCTACGTCGATCATATTTTCTATAGCTTCCTGCGTTTCAGCTGTTGCTCTATTGATGCGCCCATTTCTGCTCGCCGCAGTTTGAACCGGCAGCCCCATGTGCTGATCGAGCCAGATGGGGTCGAGCCGGTCAGCCAGCAAATAGGCAGCGGCGAGCTTGGCTTCGTCAAATTCCTCAAAGGGATCGATCCGCAAATAAATGCGGAGTTGATTGCTGAGGCTTTTCACATCCCGTGGCGCCAGTCGCAACGGCGAGGTGAGGGGGCCCAAGACCTCGTCGAGAACCTCAGATATGCGCACCAGCCTGTGCACAACCAACCCTTCGACAATTTCCGGATTTTCCATAAGCGCCCGCCTGACTTCATCGCCCGCTTCGCCGCTGAGCCCACCGAGCGCTTCGGCCGGGATGGCGTCAGCTTGGCCAAGCTGGAACCCGTCCAACCAGTCCGGGAGGTAGCGATCGGCGAAGCAAAGGCGTAAACGGTATCTTTCTCGTCGGCCGAAGCGGCGCCCAATTCCTGGCAGAACTTTTCGCTTCGAGCCTGTATGCCATCCCGGTAGCCCTCCGGCAGTGATGGCAGCGGCACTTCCTCTATGATTGGATCGGGGTCGGGATCGGGATCGGGATCTGGAATTGGAACAGATGCCGGTGCAGGTGAACTCTGTTTTTTGCCCGTAGATTTGGGATCCGGGGTCCGTACCTTGGGCGCCGCGAATTCTGTGACACGCTTCCTGGTCAACCCCAACTCGGTCAACCCGTCGGCATCGAGCGCCGGTACACGGAATGGCACCTGAATTATCTTATCAAGAAAATTGCGCCCAAACTCCTCGC
>JADFIA010000067.1 GCA_022566895.1 Pseudomonadota bacterium | reverse complement strand
GGATTATAACTGACTGACGGACCCAAAAACACTGAGAAACGGTTATTAATTCTGAATGGATCTTGATTTTAGGATTGTGTCAGAAAGGGACACAGATTTTGTTATACTTCTGAGTGAAGGTGCCGGTCTTGAAAGGAAGGTGGGATATGGTAACCGCGAGAAAGATAATAGTTATCGCGATACTGGCTTTTGTGTTGAGCAATCCAAGTGACGCTTACGCCCAAGAATTTGTAATCGATGATTACGATTTTACTTGGAATGTTGAATCTGTGGGCAATGCGAAGCTAAGCGTAAATAAGGAGAATGGAATTGTTAAGATTATAATCGTTGTAGGGGATGTCCTGTCGTTAAACCGAATTTCTATGACACCGGAGGAGGCCCGAAAAATCGGAGAGATCTTAGGGAAAACAGAGGAAATATATCAGAAACAGCGCGGTAGCTCATCCGATGTATCCGACGAATTAGAGGTTGGGGCCTACACGGTTACTTTTGAAACAACGATAAAAGAAGGTTTTCGTGTACGAATAATGCCAGATGGACTGTTTATGTTCGGGGGGGGTGTAATCAGTAGGCGAGAGGCGAGAGGTCTGTCCCAGTTACTCCTAAAAGCGGATGAGCTTGCCAAAATCGTAGATGAGGCAGTAGATTTTTGAAATCCACACGAGATGCTTTCGGGCCGCTGAAAGAAAACAAAAGGGCGTCGAAAGCAAGAAAGCGCAAATTCAGGTGGCCAATGCAGGGAATAAACGTGTTGCAAAATGCAAGGCACACATTTCGGACTCATTCAAAGGCGTTTACGAGGAGATCTGGGTAATCGGCAATCAGGTAGCTGGCTCAGCATCCTGGTTTTTATTTGCAGGCTTGTACTTCATTTGATCCATCATAGTAGATCTTGGTTCGTTTAAACAACTTTAGCCAGTCCTACCCCGTTTTCGCTGACACCCTAAGCGTCCTTATCAACCCGGTGATGGAGGTGATTATTCCACTCGAATGCCAGTGTCGCTCCCTCGCTTCAGCGGCCGCCAATCCACGTACAAACGACAGGTTACGAACCGGCTTGCCGGCAGTCTTATGTCGTTTATATGTCGTATAACAGAAATCTCTTAAATTTGAAATTCTGCTAAGTCATTGAAAAGATTGGGGGGCCGTCGGGGATTCGAACCCCGGACCCGCTGATTAAGAGACTGAGCTTCCCCGTTATGGCTAAAAGCGGATATTTTACCGCCCCGCGCTTCCCCCCACGCTTCCCCAGCGAAATATCGGAGGCTCTAGGACACCCAATTAAACGCGTAAGTTCCTGCATACATGAAAGAAAAATGGAGCGGGCGATGAGATTCGAACTCACGACCCCAACCTTGGCAAGGTTGTGCTCTACCCCTGAGCTACGCCCGCCCGAAGACCGGCCAGCAGAACCCGGCCGGCGCGGCGCGGATCATAGTCGATGATCCGTCCATTGCAATAAAAAACTGAACGACCAACCGCTTCAAGAAGCCGCTGGAAGTTTGACTTCGCACGACTTATGTTCGGGTGGGCAAAGGATTAAAAGGCCCGGCAACGGCCGGGCCGGGGAAGATAAAATGAGCACGCTGCTGTCCCCAGGGGGGACGTCCGGCGACGGACCCGATGATCCGGTGCGCACCGCCGACGAAGCAAGCTTCGTCGAGGAGGTGATCAGCGTCTCCAACACATTGCCGGTGATCGTCGATTTCTGGGCCGATTGGTGCGGCCCTTGCCGCCAGCTAACGCCGGCCCTCGAAAAGGTCGTGCGCGAGGCGGCCGGCAAGGTGCGGCTAGTCAAGATCAACGTCGATGAAAACCAGAACCTGGCGGCGCAATTGCATATTCAGTCGCTGCCGACGGTGATGATTTTTGTCGGCGGCAAGCCGGTGGACGGTTTTAAGGGAGCGGTTCCCGAAAGTCAGATCAGGGAGCTGGTCGAACGCCTGGTAGGGGTGACCGCGCCGTCACCGGTCGATAACCTGGTGGAGGAGGGTGTGAGTTTTCTCGAAGCGGGTCAGGCGGAAGCGGCGCTCAGATTGTTCGAAAAAGCGCTTAAAATAGACCCCGGTTCCAAGGCCGGGCTCGGTGGTCTGGCCAAGGCCTATCTGGCGCTCGGCAGGCCCGAAAAGGCGGACGAAGTGCTGACCGACTTTAAAGATGAGGAAGTCCGGCATCCGCTTTTGCGCTCGGCCGTAGCAGCTCTCGAGCTGGCCCTCGAAGGGGCCGAGGCCGGCGATATCGAAGCCCTGAAAGCACAATTGGCAGACCACCCCAACGATTTAGAGACGCGTTTCGAGCTGGCGCTCGCCTGCCAGAGAAGGGGCGATTCGGAGGCGGCGGGCCGTTATCTTCTAGAGATTATCGTCCGCGACCGTCAATGGGATGAGGGCAGGGCAAAAAAACATCTTCTCAAAATGTTCGATGCGGCCGGCCCCACCGCTGAGTTTACGCTCCGCTTCCGGCGCCAGTTGTCCTCCCTGCTGTTCTCCTAAGCTTGCCCTAAAGTCGGTTGGGGTTTGCACGGACGAACGCAAAGCGTCATAATCGGCCCACCGGGTTGCCATTAGGGAGCAATAATGATGGCGAGCGTCGATCCTAAACTCCTCGAGGTTCTGGTCTGTCCGCTAACCAAAGGGCCGTTGGAGTATGACCGCGAGGCCGAGGAGCTGATCAGTCAGAAGGCGCGCCTCGCCTATCCGATCCGGGACGGCATTCCGATCATGTTGGTTGACGAGGCGCGATCCTTGGACGCCGAAGATAACCAAGCCTAATCCGCGAAGATCTAAATTTTCCGGCCGCGCAGCAGTTTCGGCAGTTTGCCGACCGTCCCCCGGGCCTGGCGCATGAAGAACCGCTTCAAGCCCGCTTGCCGGTTCACCAGCCCAAGCCCCACATCCCTGGCCAGCCGCAGGGCCCGGCTGCGGTTTGAAAACAGTCGGTTCAGAATATCTGTCACTGCGATCAGCAAGAGATTGTCGACCCGCCGCCAGCGGGCGTAGGCCGCAAGCACATGGTCGGAACCAAGGTCCGAGCCGCTCTTGTGAGCACCGGCCAAGACCTCGATAAGCGCACCAACATCGCGCAAGCCGAGGTTTAGGCCCTGCCCGGCGATCGGGTGAATACCGTGCGCCGCATCGCCAACCAAGGCCAGCCGCGGCGCCGTATAATCCTCGGCCACCTGAAGCGAGAGCGGATAGCTCCAGCGATGATCGAGCGCTTTTACGCGCCCCAGAAAGTCGCCGACCCGTTTTTGAATTTCGGCGTCGAAGGCCCGCTGGCTGAGGCCCATGATCGTCGGCGCGAGTTCCTCGGACGTCGTCCAGACAAGCGATGCACGATTGCCGCCCAAGGGCAGGATAGCGAATGGCCCGTCGGGCAAGAACCTTTCGTGGGCGATCCCGAGATGCGGCAGTTCGTGTTCGATTGTAGTGACGATGCCAGTCTGGTGATAAGGAAGAATTGTTGTACGTATCCCGGCCAGCTTCCTCAGTCGGCTGCCGCGTCCCTCGGCCGCGATCACCAGTTGACAGGTGATCTTTTGGCCGGATTTGAGCGTCACCACCGCGCCACCGCTCAGCGGCTTGTAGCCGGTTACTTCGTGCGGCGCGACGATCGTTAGCCCTTCGATTTGTGCCGCCCACTGGAAGAGCCCGTGGCGGATGTGGCGGTTCTCGACCATATAACCGAGAGGGCCTTCGCCCAGATCCTGATGATCAAAGTGCAAATGCAGAAGCGACGGCCCGTCGGAGACCCGGATTTCCCTTATTGCCTCGGCCTCAGCGCCCATGAATTTCCAAATTCCCAGCGCCTTCAGCATCTGACAGGAAGCAAAGGCGATGGCCGAAGAGCGGCCGTCAAATTTGGGGTCGAGGTGTGCCACTGCCACTTCCCGATCGACAATCGTAATGGTTATCCCTTGCTGCGCGAGGCCGCCGCCCAAGATCATGCCGACCATGCCACCACCGGAAATGACAATATCCGAGCTTTTCGTATTCTTGGCCGCCATCGTTGGCCCCCAGTCGTAATCAAATCCAAGCCTACTCCCGGCCTGCTGGCTGCGTCCAGCTTCCAAGGTCAACTTCATACAAGGTGTTGGCAGAGCGAATCGAATGATTTAGCTTTGCAGTGCCGGAGCGCCGGAGCGGCGCAGCTCGGCCGTTTTGAATTCATTCGCAAAGAGAAGAACGTCTTGGCGCCAAGGAAAAACAACAAGAAATCACGACCGCTGATCCCCGAGGCGGCCAAGGCCGCTCTCGTGCGGTTGGGTTGGCAAGGACTGGGGCTGGTCATCGTGGCCGCGGCCATTGCGATTGCGCTGGCATTGATTACTTTCAACGCCGGGGATCCGACTCTCAATCGGGCCACCGATACGCCACCGGCCAATCTCTTGGGCTGGCCGGGATCCTATCTGGCCGATCTTTTGTTACAAACTATCGGCCTGGGGGCCTTGGCAATCATCGCCAGTTTTCTTGCCTGGGGCTGGCGAATCGGCCTGCTCAAAGGGCTCGAGCGGCCGTGGATAAATTTTCTCGCCTTCCCGTTTCTGCTGGCCGCCCTGAGCGCCGCTGTAGCGGCATTTGAGCCCGGCGAGAGTTGGCCGGTTGCAGTCGGATACGGCGGTATGCTGGGCGCCGCACTTGCTGGTTTTGTCGATCGCACTGTCCTAGCGATTTTTGGTACCTATCCACCAGCCTGGTCGGTGGGGCTTATTTTTCTGGTCATCAGCAGCATATTTGCACGCTTTGCCCTCGGACTGGCGGCCGAAGAATGGCGGTTCCTGGGCTCCAGGTTATGGGAAGGGACCAAGGTTTTGGGCCGTCTGCCGCGCGGCATTTTTGATTTGGCGTTCCGTCGCGGTAGCAGCGAGCCGGCGGAAGTGCTGGCGCGGAAACCGGGACGCCGGGCCAAGCAGGCTGCCGCCGAGAAGAAAAGGGGGAAGCGACCACGTCGTTCCAAGGCCAAGATTGCGAGCCTTGCCAAGACCAAGACCGGCGAGCGGGCAAGCCGCGAGCGTCAGCCATTATTGAACCTTGGCGAAGCCAACAAGGAGTTTCAGCTACCGACGCTCGATCTTTTGGCCGAGCCGGACCGGCCGGATGGGCGGGCTAAACTGAATAAGGAATCCCTGGAGCAGAACGCACGGCTTCTGGAAAGCGTTCTCGACGATTTCGGTATTAAAGGCGAGATTGTCAATGTGCGGCCGGGC
>JADFIA010000032.1 GCA_022566895.1 Pseudomonadota bacterium | reverse complement strand
AGCCCGGCTCGATCACCCCGCACACCAAGTTCGAGACCGAGGTTTACGTCTTGACCAAGGACGAGGGCGGCCGGCATACGCCGTTCTTTTCGAACTACCGGCCGCAGTTTTACTTCCGGACCACCGATGTGACCGGCTCGGTGGAGCTGCCCAAGGGCACCGATATGGTGATGCCGGGGGATAACGTGAAGGTGACCGTCGAGCTGATCAATCCGATCGCCATGGACGACGGCCTGCGCTTCGCCATCCGTGAAGGCGGCCGCACGGTCGGGGCCGGCGTGGTCACCAAAATCCTCGAGTAGGAAACAAAATCAGGGCCGCTGGCTTGGCCGCCCTTAAAAGTGAGCGAAGATATGGAAACGCAGGATATCCGCATACGCCTGAAGGCATTCGAGCACCGAATTCTCGATCAGGCGGCCAGCGAGATCGCCAATACCGCAAAGCGCACCGGCGCTCTGGTACGTGGCCCGATTCCGCTGCCGACCCGGATCGAGAAATTCACCGTCTTGCGTTCGCCGCATATCGACAAGAAAAGCCGCGAGCAGTTCGAGATTCGCACCCACAAGCGGCTTTTGGACATTGTCGATTGGACGCCGGAGACCGTCGACGCGCTGATGAAGCTCGATCTGGCGGCTGGCGTCGATGTGGAAATCAAGATCCAGGGATAGGATGATGCGTACCGGGTTGATAGGCAAAAAACTGGGCATGACCCGCGTCTTTGGGGACGACGGCCGGCAGTTTCCGGTGACCGTCGTCCATGTCGACGATTGCCAGGTGGTGGCCCAGCGGACGGTCGAAAAGGACGGTTACGCGGCCCTGCAACTGGGCGTCGGCGCGGCCAAGCCCAAGAACGTCACCAAGGCCATGCGCGGCCATTTCGCCAAGGCCGGGGTCGAACCGAAACGGCGCTTGGCGGAGTTCCGGGTCTCCGAAGACCAGATGGTCGAGGTCGGGGCGCGGCTGTCGCCGTCGCATTTTGTCGAAGGACAATACGTGGATGTCAGCGCCCAAAGTATCGGCAAAGGCTTCGCCGGGGTCATAAAGCGCCATCATTTCAAGGGTCTCAAGGCGTCGCACGGGGTTTCGGTCTCGCATCGCTCGGCCGGCTCGACCGGCCAGTGCCAGGACCCGGGACGGGTTTTCAAGGGCAAGAAAATGGCCGGGCATATGGGCCATGAGCGGGTGACGACGCAGAATCTCAAGGTCGTGCGCGTCCTGCCGGAGGAGCGGCTGATCCTGATCCACGGCACCGTACCCGGGGCCAAGGGCGGCTGGGTTCTGGTCACCGACGCGGTCAAGAAGAAACTGCCCGAATCGGCGCCGCGGCCAGCCGGCCTCGAAGGCGCCCCAGACCCTGAAGCGGCAGCTGCGGAGCCACAGGCCACCGAGACCGGAGCGGCCGAAGAGGCGGCGGCCGGCGAAACCGAAACCAAAAAAACCGATACCGCAGCGGCCAAGGATAAAGACGGCGCCCCGGCGGCCGAAACAGAGAAAAAGGACTGAGGCGATGAAAAGCGACATCGTCACATTGGACGGCAAGAAGGCCGGCGACATCGAGCTCAAGGAAAGCATCTTCGGGCTCGAGGCGCGACCGGACATTTTGCAGCGGGTGGTCAGATGGCAGCTGGCCAAGCGCCGGGCCGGCACCCATGCGGTCAAGTTCCGCAGCGACATCAGAGGCTCCGGGGCCAAGATATACCGCCAAAAAGGCACCGGGCGGGCCCGCCACGGGACCAGGAAGGTGAACATTTTTATCGGTGGCGGCCGCGCCTTCGGGCCGTTGCCGCGCGATCACGGCTTCAAATTGCCCAAAAAGGTCCGTGTGCTCGGCCTCAAGACGGCGCTGTCGGCCAAACAGGCGGCCAAAAAACTGATCGTCATCGACTGCCTCGATTTGAAGGACGGCAAGACAGCGGGCCTCAAAAAGAAACTCGAAAAGCTCGGCCTGGCCAACGCCCTCTTTGTTGGTGGCGCCGTGGTCAACGAGGGGTTCCAAAAGGCGCTCTCGAACCTGCCGAACCTCGACGTGCTGCCGAGCCAGGGGATCAACGTTTATGACATTTTGCGCCGCGACACGCTGGTCCTCTCAAAGGAAGCCGTGGCCAGCCTCGAGGAGCGGCTGCAATGACCAAGATCGCACATTACAACGTCATTTTAAGGCCGGTGATCACCGAAAAGTCGACCTACGCCTCGGAGTATAACCAGGTCACCTTCAGGGTGCCGCTGTCGGCCACCAAGCCGCAAATCAAGGCGGCCGTGGAAGGTCTCTTTGAGGTCAAGGTCAAAGCCGTGAACACGATCCGCCAGCAGGGCAAGATAAAGCGTTTCCGGGGCATCAAGGGCCGCCGTCCGGATTACAAGAAAGCCATGGTCACTCTCGAAGAGGGCCACAGCATTGACATTACGACGGGGGTCTAGGCATGGCACTGAAGACATACAAGCCGGTGACCTCTTCGCAGCGCGGTCTGGTGCTGGTCGACCGCACGGGCCTGTGGCGCGGCGGCCCGGTCAAGAAGCTGACCGAGGGCCTGACCAAGACCGGCGGCCGCAACAACAAGGGCCGGATTACGGCCCGCCGTCGCGGCGGCGGCCACAAGCGCGCCTATCGCATGGTCGATTTCAAGCGTCGCAAATGGGACGTGCCGGCCACGGTCGAGCGGCTCGAGTACGATCCCAACCGCTCGGCCTTTATCGCTCTGCTGAAATATGAAGACGGCGAACAGGCATACATTCTGGCCCCGCAACGTCTGCAACCGGGCGCCACCGTCGTGGCCGGCGCCAAGGTCGACGTCAAGCCGGGCAATGCGATGCCGATGCAGGCCCTGCCGATCGGCACCATCGTCCACAATGTCGAGATGAAGATCGGCAAGGGCGGACAGATCGCCCGCGCCGCCGGCACCTATGCGCAGCTGGTCGGACGCGACCGCGGTTTTGCCATCCTCAGGCTGTCGTCCGGCGAGACCCGGCTGGTGCGGGCCGAATGCATGGCCACGGTCGGCGCGGTCTCGAACCCGGACAACAAGAATATCAAGCTGGCCAAGGCTGGACGGTCGCGCTGGATTGGACGCCGTCCAAGCGTCCGCGGCGTGGCCATGAACCCGGTCGATCACCCGCACGGCGGCGGTGAGGGCCGGACCTCCGGCGGTCGCCATCCGGTGACCCCCTGGGGCAAGTCGACCAAGGGTAAGAAGACTCGCTCGAACAAGTCGACCGACCGCTACATCCAGCGTTCGCGGCACCAGAAGAAGAAGCGATAAGGATACCAGATGGCACGCTCAGTATGGAAAGGCCCGTTTGTCGATCTCTATCTGCTGAAAAAGGCGGAAGAGGCGCAGGAATCGAGGAGCAAGGCGCCGATCAAAACCTGGTCGCGGCGCTCCACCATCTTGCCGCAGTTCGTCGGTCTGACGTTCAATGTTTACAACGGCCGCAAGTTCATCCCGGTCTATGTCAGCGAAGACATGGTCGGCCACAAATTGGGCGAATTTTCACCGACCCGGACCTTTTACGGGCACGGCGCCAATAGGAAAGTGAAAAGAGGCTAGTCATGGGTCAAAAGTCAAAGCCCCGGCGCTTGGCCGATAATGAGGCGATGGCCGTAGCCAGAATGCTGCGCGGTTCGCCCCAAAAGCTCAATCTGGTCGCCGCCGGCATTCGCGGCTTGAAGGTCGAGAAAGCCCTGACGGTGCTTGAGTTCAGCCCCAAAAAGGCGGCTGGCGACGTGCGCAAGCTGCTGCAGTCGGCGATCGCCAACGCCGAGAACAACCACAACCTGGATGTGGATGCGCTGTTTGTGGCTGAAGCGACGGTCGGCAAGGCGCTGGTGATGAAGCGTATGCGGGCCCGGGCGCGCGGTCGCTCGGCGCAGATCTTGAAGCCGTTCAGCCGGCTGAGAATTATTGTTCGCGAATCCGAGGAGATCGCCTAGTGGGACAGAAAGTCAATCCGATCGGCCTCAGGCTGGGCATCAACCGCACCTGGGATTCCCGTTGGTACGCCGAAGGCGAAGAATATGGAGCCTTGCTGCACGAGGATCTCAGACTGCGTGAGTTCATCGAAAAGGAACTCAAGCAGGCGGCGATCAGCCGCGTGGTCATCGAGCGGCCGGCCAAGAAGGCCCGGGTGACCATCTATTCGGCCCGTCCCGGGGTGGTCATCGGCAAGAAGGGTGTGGATATCGAGCGCCTGCGGCGCAAGGTGGTGAGCATGGTCTCGGGCGAGGTCAGCCTGAATATTGTCGAGATTCGAAAGCCCGAGGTCGACGCCAAGCTGATCGCCGACGGTATCGCCCAGCAATTGGAGCGCCGCGTGTCGTTCCGGCGGGCCATGAAGCGGGCGGTCCAAAGCGCCATGCGCCTCGGTGCCCAGGGCATCCGGGTCAATTGCGGCGGCCGACTGGGCGGGGCCGAAATTGCGCGCACCGAATGGTACCACGAGGGCCGGGTGCCGTTGCATACCATGCGGGCCGATATCGATTACGGAGAGGCCGAGGCCCACACCGCCTACGGCCTGTGCGGGGTCAAGGTCTGGGTCTACAAGGGCGACATTATGGACCACGACCCGCAGGCCCAGGAAAGGCGCCTGAAGGAGTCACAGGAAGGCGGCATGCCGGCCCGCCGCGATTCACGGCGCCGGTAAAGAGTTGAAGGATTTGGCCGAAGCGCAAGCGAGGCAATTAAAGGCAAAGAGCGATGCTGCAACCGAAGAAGAGAAAATTCAGGAAGGCCCACAAGGGGCGTATCCACGGCAATGCCAAGGGCGGTACGTCGCTTCATTTTGGCGCCTATGGCCTCAAGGCCATGCAGCCGGGCCGTATCACGGCGCGCCAGATAGAAGCGGCGCGGCGGGCCATGACCCGGCATATCAAGCGGGCCGGCAAGATCTGGATCCGCATCTTCCCCGATGTGCCGGTTTCCAAAAAGCCGACCGAAGTGCGCATGGGCAAGGGCAAAGGCTCGCCTGAGTTCTGGATTTGCCGGGTCAAGCCGGGGCGGATAATGTTCGAGATGGATGGCGTGCCGGTCGATTTGGCCCGCGTAGCGCTCGAGCGGGCGGCGGCCAAGCTGCCAATCTCGACCCGCTTCGTCAAGCGGCCCGGCAAATAGGCTAGGGAGCGGGACATGAAGGCCGAAGATATAAGAGTGAAATCGCCCGAGGAGTTGGAGACGGTGCTGGCGGATTTGAAAAGAGAGCAGTTTAACCTGCGCTTCCAGAGCGCCTCCGGGCAGCTCGAAAATACGGCGCGGGTGCGTCAGGTGCGCCGCGACGTGGCGCGGGTGCGGACCCTTTTGGCCGAAAAGGCGGTCCAGGCGACGGTTCAGGCAAAAGCGGGCGGAGAAAAATAATGCCAAAGCGAATTCTTCAGGGCGTGGTGGTCTCGGACAAGGGCCAAAAGACCGTGGTGGTCAAAATCGAGCGCCGGTTCCAGCATCCGGTTTTGCAAAAGATTATCAGCCGGACCAAGCGCTACCAAGCCCACGACGAGGACGACCGGTACCAGACCGGGGACGTGGTGCGCATTGAAGAATGCGCCCCCATCTCCAAGACCAAGACGTGGCGCGTCATCGGCCTGGGCTCCAAGGCCTGAGCGGCGGCAAAGAAAAGATTGAGAAACTGGGAAGCGAACCATGATCCAGATGCAGACAAATCTCGAAGTGGCCGATAACTCTGGCGCCAAGCGCGTCCAGTGCATCAAGGTCCTTGGCGGCACGAAGCGCAAGACGGCCGGGGTCGGGGACGTGATCGTGGTCAGTGTCAAAGAGGCGATCCCGCGTGGCCGCGTCAAGAAGGGCGACATTCACCGCGCGGTGATCGTGCGCACCAGGAAGGAGATCAAGCGGGCCGACGGTTCGGCCATCCGCTTTGACCGCAATGCGGCGGTCCTGGTGAACAAGCAGCTCGAGCCGATCGGCACCCGTATCTTCGGCCCGGTGGTGCGCGAGTTGCGGGCCAAAAAGCATATGAAAATCATTTCGCTGGCCCCGGAGGTGTTGTGATGAGCAACCCCAAGATAAAGCTCAAGAAGGGCGACAAGGTCGTGGTGCTGGCCGGCAAGGACAAGGGCCAGCGCGGCGAGATCCTTAAGATGTTGCGGCCGAAGAACAAGGCCATCGTGCAGGGCATAAATATGGTCAAGCGCCATACGGCGCCCAGCCAGGCCGGCGCCGGCGGCATCATCTCGAAGGAAATGCCGATCCATTTGTCGAACCTGGCGATCGAGGATCCCAAGGACGGCAAGCCGACGCGCATCGGTATCCGGACTTTAAAGGATGGCACCAGGGAACGTTTCGCCAGACGCTCAGGGGAGGCGATCAATGACTAAGAACGGATCCGTGCCGCGCCTGAAGAAGGAATATCAGACCTCGATCCGCCAGCAGCTGGTCGAGGAGTTCGGCTACAAAAACCCGATGGAGGTCCCGAAGCTTGAAAAAATCGTCCTCAATATGGGGGTTGGTGAAGCGGCCGGGGACCGCAAGAAGATCGAAAGCGCCGAACAGGAACTGGCCCTTATCGCCGGCCAGAAGCCGGTCGTGAACAAAGCCAAGAATTCGATTGCCGGCTTCAAGCTGCGGGAAAACATGCCCATCGGGGTCAAGGTGACCCTGCGCAGCGACCGCATGTATGAATTTTTGGATCGCTTGGTGACCGTGGCTTTGCCGCGGGTTCGCGACTTCCGGGGCACCAACCCCAGGAGCTTCGACGGACACGGTAATTTTGCTCTCGGTATCAGTGAGCAGATCGTGTTTCCGGAAATCAACTACGACACGGTCGAAAAGATTCGCGGTCTCGATGTGATCATTTGTACGAGTGCCAAGACCGACGACGAAGCGCGGGCGCTTTTGAAAGGATTCCATTTGCCGTTCTGGACCTAGAGCGGCAGGCCGTAAGGACAAAGGAGTAAGACCAAATGGCGAAACGAAGTGCCATAGAAAAAAACCTTCGGCGGCAGAGACTGGTCGCCAAATACGCCGGTAAGCGCCAGGCGCTGCTGGCCAAGTCGAAAGACCGCTCGCTGGCCAACGAAGAGCGTCTGATGGCGCGGCTGCAACTGGCCGAGCTGCCACGGAATTCTTCGCCGACGCGGGTTCGCAACCGCTGTCTGCTCAGTGGTCGGCCGCGTGGCTATTACCGCAAGTTTCGCATGTCGCGAATTGCCCTGAGAAAGCTGGCGTTGTCCGGGAAAGTGCCCGGCGTCGTCAAGTCGAGCTGGTAGAGGAGAGAGTAGAGATGACCATGAGTGATCCTCTTGGCGATATGCTGACCCGCATTCGCAATGGCCTGAAGGCCCGCAAGGATTCGGTGATCGCACCGGCATCCAACGCCCGCCGTCGGGTGCTGGAAGTGCTGAAGCGCGAAGGATTCATCAGAGGCTACGAAACCGACGAGCAGGAAGACGGCAAGGCCGAGCTGCGGATTTTCCTCAAATATTATGAAGGCGACCCGGTGATCCGGAGCATCTCCAGGGTCTCGAAGCCGGGACGCCGGGTCTATTCGTCGGTGCATGATCTTCCACGGGTCCAGAACGGCCTCGGAATCTCGATTGTCTCGACGCCGATGGGCGTCCTTTCGGATGCCGAAGCACGAGCCCAGAATGTCGGCGGCGAAGTCATCTGTACGGTCTTCTAGGGCCGGGCAGCGATAAGGAAAGTTTGATGTCACGAATTGGTAAATATGCGATTGAGCTGCCGGATGGCGTGGAGATCGATCTGAACGGCGCCGAGCTTTCGGTCAAGGGGCCGAAAGGCGAGCTGGCCATGACCCTGGTGCCGCAGGTCAAGGTGGATATCGAACAGCGCCGGGTCCGCGTGTCGCCGCGTGGCAAGGACAAGACTTCGCGCTCGATGTGGGGCATGCAGCGGACCCTGATCAGCAATCTGGTCGAAGGCGTCCTGAACGGCTATCACAAGCGCCTCGAGATGAAGGGCGTCGGCTACCGGGCCACGGTTAAGGGCAATATCTTAAATCTGCAATTGGGTTTCAGTCACGATATCGACTTTCCGATTCCCGACGGGATCACCATTCAGTGCCCCGAGCAGACGGTGATCGTCGTCTCGGGTATCGACAAGCAGGTGGTGGGCCAGGTGGCGGCGGAGATCCGGGAATACAGAAAGCCGGAGCCTTACAAGGGCAAGGGCATCAAGTACGAAGGTGAGTATATCTTCCGCAAGGAAGGCAAGAAAAAGTAGGAAATCGCTATGGCTACCGGTGGAAATAATTTTGCACGGCGCCGCCAAAGGGTGCGCACCCGGATCGGCAGGACCGCCGGCACGCGGCCGCGCCTTTCGGTGCATCGTTCATCGAAGCATATCTATGCCCAGGTGATCGACGACAAGGACGGCAAAACCCTGGCCGCGGCCTCGAGCCTCGAGCAGGACATGCGGGCCGTAACCGGAGCCGACCTCAAGGCGGCCGAAGCGGTTGGCGCCCGGATCGCCGAGCGGGCCAAAGAGGCGGGAGTCAGCAAGGTCATCTTTGATCGCGGCGGTTTCCTCTACCACGGCCGGGTCAAGGCGCTGGCCGAAGCGGCCCGCAAAAGCGGTCTCGATTTTTAGTCGGCACACACAAACAGAGTTTGGGAAAGTCAATGGCACGTCGCGGCAAGATGCAAAAGGAAGACAGCGAGTTTATCGAAAAGCTGGTTCACATTAACCGGGTGGCGAAGGTGGTCAAGGGTGGCCGCAGGTTCGGTTTCGCGGCGCTTATGATCGTCGGCGACGGTCACGGCCGGGCCGGTTTTGGCCACGGCAAGGCGCGCGAGGTTCCCGAAGCCATCCGCAAGGCCACCGAGGCGGCCAGGAAATCGATGATCCGGGTGCCCCTGCGCGAGGGCCGGACGCTGCATCACGACGTCACCGGACGCCACGGCGCCGGCCGTGTGCTTTTGCGCTCGGCCGAGGCCGGAACCGGGATCATCGCCGGCGGGCCGATGCGGGCCGTCTTCGAAAGCCTTGGCGTGCATGACGTGGTGACCAAATCATTGGGTTCCTCGAACCCGTATAATATGGTGCGGGCCACCTTTGACGCACTGCAGCAGCAAATGTCGCCGCGCCAGGTGGCGGCCAAGCGCGGCAAAAAGGTCTCCGAGATCGTAGCCACGCGGGACGGCCGCGCCGCCAAGGACGAGGAACAATAGGATGGCCGCCAAAAAAACACTGAAGGTGACCCAGACCGGCAGCCCGATCCGGCGGCGCAAGGATCAGCGCCAGACGCTGGTCGGACTGGGCCTGAATAAGATGCACCGGACGCGCGAACTTGAGGACACGCCCTCTGTGCGCGGCATGATCAACAAGGTTCACCACCTGGTGCGGGTTGAAGAAGAATAAAGAGGGCCTCCCTTGGAGGTAGCGAGAGAAAGACCATGAGACTGAACGAATTACGAGACAGGCCGGGCGCCCGTCAGGCCCGCAAGCGGGTCGGTCGCGGCATGGGCTCGGGGCGCGGCAAGACATCGACCCGCGGCCAAAAAGGCCAGAAGTCACGCTCCGGGGTGGCCATCAAGGGCTTTGAGGGCGGCCAGATGCCGATTCACATGCGGCTGCCCAAGCGCGGCTTCAAGAATATTTTTACCAAGCGCTACGCGGTGGTGAATCTGGGCCGCATCCAGGCGGCGATCGACGCCAAGAGGCTCGACGCCAAGAAGCCGATCACCATCGAGGTGCTGGGGGCGGCCGGCCTGGTGGGCAAAGTGCGCGACGGGGTGCGCCTGTTGGCCAAGGGCGAGCTTAAAGACAAGGCTTCCTTTGAGGTCACGGGCGCCAGCGCCGCCGCTGTGGCGGCGGTCGAAAAGCTCGGCGGCAGCGTCAAGCTGCCGGTGGCCGAAAAGCCCAAGGACAAGACACCGGGCGCCATTCGGAAGGCTGAAAAGGCATCCCAAGCCAAGGTCGAGGCGGCCAAGGCCGCCGCCGGGGCGCCGGGCCAAGCGGCGCCTGAGGCGGACAAAGCGGCGCCTGAGGCGGACAAAGCGGCGCCTGAGGCGGACAAAGCGGCGCCTGAGGCGGACAAAGCGCCGAAGAACGAAAACGAGAGCGGAGAATAGCGCCCGGCAGGGCGCCAGCGAGTAAAGCAATATGGTATCGGCAGCAGAACAACTGGCAGCCAACATCAATTTCGGGGCTTTTTCCAAAGCCAAGGAATTGAAGAAGCGGATATGGTTTACGCTGGCGGCGCTGGTGATCTTCCGGCTGTGCACCTATGTGCCGTTGCCGGGCACCGACCCGGCCGCGGTCGCCGCTTTCGTTCAGCAGGCCCGCACCGGCCTGGTCGGCATGTTTAACATGTTCTCCGGCGGCGGCCTCGAGCGCATGAGCATAATTGCCCTCGGGATCATGCCCTATATCTCGTCCTCGATCATCATGCAGCTTCTGACCAGCATGTCGCCGACCCTCGCTCAGCTCAAAAAAGAAGGCGATATGGGGCGCAAGAAGATCAATCAGTATACCCGCTACGGCACCGTGGTGCTGACCGCGGTGCAGGGCTATGCCCTGGCGGTGGCGCTTGAGGGCATGACGGTGGCCATTACCGGCACCGGCGAGGTGCGCAATCTGGTCTTTGATCCGGGCCTGTTCTTCCGCTCCACCACGGTGATTACCATGGTCGGCGGCACCATGTTCCTGATGTGGCTGGGCGAACAGGTGACGGCGCGCGGCGTCGGCAACGGCATATCGCTGATCATTTTTGCCGGGATCGTGGCCCAGCTGCCGGCGGCGCTGTTGCAGACCCTCGATCTGGGCCGCACCGGAGCGTTGCAGCCGATGGTGATTATCAGCTTGATCGTGCTGGCCATCGGGCTGATTTACTTCATCGTCTTTGTTGAACGGGCCCAGCGGCGGCTGCTCATTCAATATCCGCGCCGCCAGCAGGGCAACAAAATGTTCCAGGGCGACAGTTCGCATTTGCCGATGAAATTGAATACGGCCGGCGTGATTCCGCCGATTTTCGCCAGTTCCCTGCTGCTGATGCCGATGACCATTGCCAGCTTTAGCGCCCAGAGCGGCTCGAGCGGCTTTTTGACCGACATCGCCGCACTGCTCGGCCAGGGCCAGCCTTTGTATATCGCCATTTATGTGGCGCTGATCGTGTTTTTCGCCTTTTTCTACACGGCGATTGTATTTAATCCCGAGGAAACGGCCGGCAATCTCAAACGCTTTGGCGGTTTTATCGCCGGCATCCGGCCGGGCGAGCGGACGGCTGAATATCTGGATTATGTGCTGACCCGTCTGACCGTGGTCGGGGCGATTTATCTTTCGATCGTCTGCGTGATCCCCGAATTGCTGATCGCCCGCTATTCGGTGCCGTTCTATCTTGGTGGCACCAGCCTGTTGATCGTGGTCAACGTAACCATGGACACGGTGACCCAGATTCACAGTCATCTGATGGCCCACCAGTACGAGGGGCTGTTGAAAAAGGCCAGACTGAGAGGGCGCCGGACATGATCCTGATTCTTTTAGGACCGCCCGGGGCCGGCAAGGGGACCCAGGCCTGCCGTCTGGTGAATACCAAGGGGCTGGTCCAGCTCTCGACCGGCGATATGCTGCGGACCGCCGTTGCTTCGGGCAGCCCGATCGGCTTGGAGGCCAAGGCGGCAATGGATGCCGGGCAACTGGTCAGCGACGAGCTTGCAGTGCGCATCATCGGCCAGCGGATCGCCGCCGGCGAAGGTGAAAGCGGCTATATTCTTGACGGTTTCCCGCGCAATCTGGCCCAGGCCGAGGCCCTCGAGGCGATGCTGGCCAAGCAGGATATGAACGTCGACCTGGTGGTCGAGCTGAAGGTCGATGATGCCGCGATGAGCCGACGCATCGCCGGCCGCTATACTTGCGCCAAGTGCAACGAGGGTTACAACGACAGTTTCAAGCCGCCCAGGGTCAAAGGGATTTGTGACGTCTGCGGCAGCGACAGGTTCGTTCGCCGTCCGGACGACAACGAAGAAACCGTGCAGGCTCGCCTGGCGGCCTATCACGAACAAACCGCCCCCTTGGCTAAATATTACGCCCAAAGAGGCGTCTTGAGGCATGTCGACGGTATGGCCGGGATCGATGAGGTCTGGCGCCAAATCGAGGCGGTATTAGAAGCGGCCTGACGGCTGCGGGGGATTGTTGACTCAAGGCCTTCAATCCTTATAATCGCGCGGCTTTGAAACCGTGCGGCAGGTGAAGACGAAAGACATTGGAACGGAGAAGAGGTCGTGGCCCGTATTGCAGGCGTTAACATACCGACCAACAAGCGCGTCGAGATCGCGCTGACCTATATTTACGGCATTGGCCGCACCAAGGCGAAAGAGATTTGCGCCCAATTGGGCATACCGCCGGAGCGCCGGGTCCACGAACTGACCGATGGCGAAGTGATCGGTATCCGCGAGTTGATCGATGCCAAATATCAGGTCGAGGGCGATGTGCGGCGCGAGGTGGCGATGAACATCAAACGTCTGATGGACTTGAAGACCTACCGGGGTCTGCGTCATCGGGCCCGCTTGCCGGTCCGCGGACAGCGCACCAGCACCAACGCGCGGACCCGCAAGGGCAAAGCCATGGCCATCGCCGGCAGGAAGAAATAGAAATTTTGCCGGCCTCGGGCCGGGCACAGCAACAAGGTAGGAATGAAATGGCCAAAGATACAACCCGCGTCAAAAAGCGTGTGCGCAAGAACATCACCAGCGGTGTGGCCCACGTCTGCGCGACGTTTAACAATACGATGATCACCATCACCGATGCCCAGGGCAACGCGATCGCCTGGTCGTCGGCTGGCACCATGGGCTTTAAGGGATCGCGCAAATCGACCCCCTATGCGGCCCAGATGGCCGGCGAGGATGCCGGCAAGAAGGCCAAGGAACACGGCATGACGACGCTTGAAGTGCGGGTCAAGGGCCCGGGATCGGGGCGTGAATCGGCGCTCAGGGCGTTGCAGGCGGTCGGCTTTACGATCACCTCGATCCGTGACGTGTCACCAATACCACACAACGGCTGCCGCCCACCCAAACGGCGCCGGGTCTGAGGCGGATTTGATCCGCAGGAAAAACCGCACGGTCATATAGCACCGTCCAAGGCACGAGGTACGAACGTGATTCAAAAGAACTGGCAGGAACTCATCAAACCGTCGACCCTCGAAATTCAGTCGGGCGGCGATCCGTTGCGCAAGGCTACAATCGTCGCCGAACCGCTTGAGCGGGGCTTTGGCAGGACGCTCGGCAATGCCCTGCGCAGGATTCTGCTGTCGTCGCTGCAGGGCGGCGCCGTGACCAGTGTCAATATCGAAGGCGTGCTGCACGAGTTTTCGTCGATCCCGGGCGTGCGCGAGGATGTCACCGACATCATCTTGAATATCAAGCGGCTGGCGATCAAGGTGATGAGCGACGGCCCCCAGCGCCTGACCCTGACCGCAACCGGCCCCGGCGAAGTCAAGGCCAGCCGCATCAGCGAAGTGGCCGACGTCGAGATTTTGGATGGCGACGCCGTGCTTTGTCATCTCGACGAGGGGGCCACCCTGAATATGGAACTGACCGTCGAGTCCGGAAACGGATACGTGCCGGCTGACCGCAATCGCCCGGAAGACGCGCCGATTGGCCTGATCCCGGTCGATGCCATCTTCAGCCCGGTCCGTCAGGTCAGCTACCGGGTCGAGAACACCCGCGAAGGGCAGGTTCTCGACTATGACAAGTTGACCATGGAGATCGAGACAGACGGCACCATAACGCCGGAAGACGCGATCGCTTTTGCGGCGCGCATTCTGCAGGACCAGCTGGCCCTGTTCGTCAGCTTCAAGGAACCGGAAGAGATCCCGGTCTCCAAGGACGACGAAGAGCCGGAAATCAACCCCAACTTCCTGCGCAAGGTCGACGAGCTGGAACTGTCGGTCCGCTCGGCCAATTGCCTGAAGAACGACAATATCGTTTACATCGGCGATTTGGTGCAAAAGAGCGAGGCGGAAATGCTGCGGACCCCGAACTTTGGCCGCAAGTCCTTGAACGAGATCAAGGAAGTGCTGGCCCAAATGGAGTTGCGCCTGGGCATGGAGATCCCGAGCTGGCCGCCCGAGAATATCGAGGAAATGGCCAAGAAGCTCGAAAGCGAATATTAGAGCCGGCCGCCAAGCCACCGGACGCCCGAAGGAGAGAGCCATGCGCCACCGTAAATCAGGCCGCAAGCTGAACCGAACCAGCAGCCACCGCAAAGCCATGTTCATGAACATGGCTCAAGCGCTGATCAAACACGAGCAGATCATCACCACCCTGCCCAAGGCCAAGGAGCTGAGGGCGGTGACCGACAAACTGATTACGCTGGGCAAGAAGGGCGGTCTGGCAAATCGCCGGCGGGCCCTGTCGCGTCTTCAGGACGAGAAAATGGTCGAGAAGCTTTTTTCAGAACTGGCCGAACGCTACAAGCAGCGGCCGGGCGGCTATACCCGCGTGATCCGGGCCGGGTTCCGATCCGGTGACGCGGCGCCGATGGCGGTTATCGAGCTTGTCGAGCGCAACGAGGAAGCCAGAGGCCAGGATTCGGGACCGTTGCAGGTGGCTGACGAAGACGTCGCGGCCGCCTAGGGGCGCCATGTTTTTGGCCCGGAACTGAAAACGGGGGCGGCGCTGGCTGCCCCTTTTTGTTTGCACCGGCGGCAAGGCCACAGGACTGCCGCTTTTGTGGCCCAGCATATATGGCCAATGAATAGGCGAGGATATGGGGAGTAATCGATGCGCCGCATGACCGGAAATGCAAGGCTTACGGTTTTCGGGGCGGCTGGCCTGGCGGCGCTTTTCATCGTCGGGCTGGCCGGGCTGGCGAGCCTGCCGGCGACCGCCCAGAGCGAGCGCCGGTTGCCGGCCAGCCAGGCCCAGATCGAGCTGTCCTTCGCGCCGGTGGTCAAGCAGGTGGCCCCGGCGGTGGTCAATATCTATACCCGCCGGGTGGTCCAAGTGCGCCAGTCGCCGTTGATGAACGATCCCCTGTTCAGACGGTTTTTTGGCAACAAGAGTCCCTTCGGGATGCCCCGGCAGCGGGTTTTGGGCTCTCTGGGCTCGGGCGTCATCGTCTCGTCCGAGGGTATCGTGGTGACCAACAACCATGTAATCGACAAGGCCGACAGCATCCGCGTGGTGTTGCCCGACCGCCGCGAATTTGAAGCCGAAGTGATGTTCGCCGATCCGCGCACCGATCTGGCGATCCTAAGGCTCAATACCAAGGGCGAATCCCTGCCGTTCCTCCGCCTTCGTGATTCCGACGAGGTCGAAGTGGGCGATCTGGTGCTGGCCATCGGCAACCCCTTCGGGATCGGCCAGACGGTCACCAGCGGCATTATCTCGGCCACCGCACGCACCCAGGCCGGGATCAGCGATTATCAGTTTTTCCTGCAGACCGACGCGGCGATCAATCCCGGCAATTCGGGCGGCGCCCTGGTGGCCATGGACGGCCGCTTGATCGGCATCAACACGGCTCTTTTTTCGCGCTCCGGCGAGAGCAACGGAATCGGCTTTGCGATCCCCTCGAACATGGTCAACGCGGTCCTGAAAGCAGCGCTTAGCGACGGCATGCTGGTGCGCCACTGGTTTGGAGCCCGCGGTCGGGTGGTCGATGTGGATGTGGCCGAAAGCCTTGGCCTGCAAAGGCCCGGCGGTGTGGTCATCGAGGAAATTTATGCCGGCGGCCCGGCCGACTACGCGGGTATCCGGCCCGGTGACGTGATCCTCAAAGTCAATGGCCGCGAGGTCCTCGACCCAGCCGGGCTGGAGTTTCGGTTGGCCACGGTCAAGGACAGGCAGAACGTCGAATTGACGATCTTCGGCCACGGCGCCCAGCGCCTGATTGCGGTCGAACTTGTGGAGCTGCCCGAGACACCGGCGCGCAATATCACCGTGCTCGACGGCCGCCATCCCTTCCAGGGGGTGACGGTGGCCAACCTGTCGCCGCGCTTTGCCGACGAATTGGGTCTCGATCCGATGAGCCGCGGGGTTGTGGTGACCAAGGTCGACCGCCGCAGCCCGGCCGGGCGCATGCGGTTTGTGCGGCCCGGCGATGTGATCACACTTCTTAACGGCACCCGGGTCGAACTGGTGGCCGAACTTAATTCGGCGCTTGAAGTGCCAGCGACCGATTATTTTTACCGCTTGCGGCGGGCTGGCCGGACCATCGAATGCGGCATCCGCGGCCAGCGCTCCTTCTTCTGCCGCTAGACAAGGGGACCGGGGTTGGTCGCCCGGACCACAGGGTCTTCGACCAAAGTGGGGGTCAATCATGGAACTTCTGTTCAGGGACGATGCCTATCTGAAATCCTGCGAGGCCCGGGTGGTGGCGCACGACGATGAGGGTATCCGCCTCGATCGCACGGTTTTCTACCCCACCGGGGGCGGTCAGCCGGGCGATTCCGGGGCCTTGAAGCTCGCCGACGGCAGCCGCATACGGATCCTCGAGGCGCGCCAGGTTGCTGGCCACGAAGACGTCGTCCATGGGCCCGCAGACGGGGCACCGCGCCTCAGCCCGGGAAGCCGGGTGAGGGCCGAGATCGACTGGCCGCGCCGCTACAAGCATATGCGCTTTCATACCGCCCTGCACGCGCTGTGCGCGTTGATCGAGGGCCAGGTCACCGGCGGCAATCTTAATGCCCAAAAGGCGCGGCTCGATTTTAACCTGCCCGATGCCTATCCGGACAAGGCGACTCTGAACCAGGGGCTTCAAGCCATCGTGGCGGCCGATCATGCGGTCAGCGCCGTCTGGATCACCGATCAGGAGATGGCGGCGCGGCCCGATCTGGTGCGCACCCTGTCGGTCAAGCCGCCAACCGGTTCCGGGCGCCTGCGGCTGCTGGAGATCGAGGGCATCGACTTGCAGCCCTGCGGCGGCACCCACCTGCGCTCGACGGTTGAGATCGGCGACGTGTTGGTCTCCAAGATTGAAAACAAAGGCCGCCAGAACCGCCGGTTTACCCTGCGCTTCGCGGCCGATCAGTAAGCACCGAGAGCCTTTCATGAGCGGCGTCGAACACCGAACAATCACCGAGGCCGAGGCCGGCCTGCGGCTCGATCAGTGGTTCAAGAGCCATTTCCCGGGTCTGGCCTACGGGCGTCTGTCGAAGCTCTTGCGGACCGGTCAGATCCGCTTGGACGGCGGCCGGGTCAAGGCTGGCCGGCGGCTCGAAGCGGGGCAGGACCTGCGCATCCCGCCGCTCGGCGATCTGACCCCGGGTGACAGACCGAGAGCCAGAGCCAAAGCGCCTTTCAGCCAAGCCGACCGGGCCCGCGCCGAGGCCATGCTGATCTATCGGGATCGCCGTATCCTGGCCCTTAACAAGGAGCCGGGCCTGCCGACCCAGGGCGGTTCCGGGCACCGGGTGCATGTCGACGGGCTGCTCGATGCCCTCAAATTCGAGGCTCCGGAGCGGCCGCGCCTGGTCCACCGGCTGGACAAGGACACCAGCGGCGTCCTCCTGCTGGCCCGCGACCGGGCGACGGCGGCCGAGCTGACCAAAGCCTTCAGGACCCGCCAATGCCAGAAAATCTATTGGGCGCTGGTTGTCGGCCGCCCCGGGCAGGCCAGCGGCCGGATTGATCTGAGGCTCGGCAAACGCCTTGGTCCGGGCGGCGAAAAAGTGATCGCTACAGATGACGGCAAGCGGGCGGTGACCTTTTATCGGGTCATTGGCAGCGCTGGGCGCCGGGCGACCTGGGTGGCCCTGAGGCCGACCACCGGCCGCACCCATCAGTTGCGGGTTCATTTGGCCGAGATCGGTCATCCGATCGTCGGTGACGGCAAATACGGCGGCCGCGAAGCCTTCCTCTCGGGCAGTGTCTCGCGAAACCTCCATCTGCACGCCCGTTCGATCCATATTCCGGGCTTCGGGAAAGGGCGCAGCGGCCTTCAGGTCAGGGCGCCCTTGCCGCGCCATATGGCCGAGAGCTGGCAGCTGTTGGGCTTTGAGGAAGCGGATGCGGAAGATGCGGAAGCCGCACTCAGAGAACTCGGCTGATCAGCCGTCTGCGGGCAAGCCGCCGGTTTTTACATAGATAATACAATCACTTACGGCCTTCGGTTGATGGCTGCTGCCGCGCGGATAACGGGCCCAACAGCCGCTTTTGGCCAGGCCGTCTTCATCCTCGATCTGGCCCTCGATCACATAGGCCTCTTCGCCGCCCGGGTGCCGGTGGTGGGGAATCTCGGTACCGGCTTTGAGGCGCACCAAAAAGGTCCGGTCGTCGAATTCCTCCTGGGCGTAGAGCATTTTTTCCTCGACCCCGGGCGGGCCGCTCGGCTGCCATTCCATGGCCTCGGTGTCGAGGGCCAATTGCAGCCGCCCTTCACCGGCATATTGCTGCAGTTTGACAAACAACAGACAGCCCGGCTCGCTCCAGGGTTGATGGCGGAAACCTTCGGGATTGAGCAGATAGCTGCCGGGCCCATGGTCGCCCTGATGGTCCGAAAAGACCCCATCGAGGACCAGAATTTCCTCGCCGCCCGGATGGTCGTGGGCCGGAAAGCGCGTCCCCGGATCGAAGCGCACCAGGGAGGTGACCCGGCCCGCCTCTTGGGGGCCGGAAAGATCGAAGCGCTTGCGCCAGACGCCCGCTGTGGGGGTCTCGATCCATTCCATCTCGGCCGCGTCCATGCGCGCCAGCTTTGAATAATCGGCGTTAATATGGTGTTCCATCAACCGAGCATAGCAGCTTCGCGCCGGCCCGCAAAGCGCTCGGCCTGGGGCTGCGCGCCGCGCCCGCCTGTGTTAGGATGGGATTGTGGCTGGACCAGAGACGATGAGCGAAGCATCAAAATACCAGGAACCACCGAAGGGCTCGAAGATATTCCTTTATCTGGCCGCCTTTATGATGCTTCTCGCGGTGCTTTCCTACGCTTTCGAGAACTGGCTGTTCGATCTCTATTACAGCGATTCGACTTTTGTTTATGCGATCACCGTTTCGGTGATTTTGGGGCTGTTATTCCTCTATTTCTACCGCCTGCCGCGGATCGGCTACAAGCTTCTCGGGCGCCGCCTCGAGGCGGAGAGAGAGCCGAAATCGAAGGTGCCGGCGGTGACCTACGATATTTTCAAGGACGAAATGGGCTCCGACGTGGCGCTGCGCCACCACCGGCGCAAAAAGGCCCGCCAGCTGCGCCACCGCCTGGCCCGCGAGGATCGCCAGAAGCGGCAGGAAGGCCAGGAGCGCCCTGAGCGCCCCGATGATTCCGAGACCTGAGCCGTCCTTATCGGGCCGCTCGGGAGGCCGGCCAACTTGAGCCGCTGGGCAGGGCGCGCGATCCACCGGCGGCCGGTCGCTTCATGGAACCGGCGCGGGGCGGCGATTGACGCACTATCCAAGGGGTGCCGCGGGGCCGAGCGTTGCCAATATCCGCTGTCAGCCAGGATTGGACCTTTTCAATGCCTTGGCTTTTGACCCAAAGCGGACATTGGCGACTTTTGTTCATCGGTGTTTTAGGCGTAAAGTCGCAGCCATGTCGATTTTGATATTTCCAGTAGGAAAATTCTATCTTCGGGCGGCGGGAAAGTTGAAATTGAAGGGCCTTTTTAGGGGATGAAACTTTGCCAAAACATATGAAGAGGGCAATCAATTTAAGGGCTGTCACGAAGGTGGTTCCTGCTAAAGACATTGGACCGTTTTATCGAGTTATCGGGTCACTTGATGAGATTGGGCAAGGATCACTCCACGCTGTGCGCGACATCAATCCGTTTACTTTGTTTGACGAAGTTAAAGTAACCAAGAAAGCTGGGGTGCCCCCATTTGGGGCGCACCCACACCATGGGCTGCAAGTTCTGACGTGCATAATGAAAGGATCGTATTCGAACAAGCTTTGGGATGATCCGGAGGCTGTATATGAAGCCCCAATGGGGGTCTGTCTCAATGCTGGCCGTGGTGTCGTACACGAAGAAAAGACAGCCGTGCCAGATGAGACCAAAGCGTTGCAAATTGTCTGGCTTATTCCAGAAGAATCGCGATCGAAAGTTGCCACGGAATTCGCTCAAAAACCACATCTCGTGGAGTTTGAGAGCGGTGCATCAGTGCGTGTCTGGGTGGGCCACCCATTCGGAGATAAGTCCGCCAGCACTGTGGTAACTCCGACTCCGGTGAATATTATCACTGGAACTTTGAAGCCGAACGGTTCTTTGGATATTGGAGATACGTGTGCAGGTGGCGCCTTCTTTTATCCATTTTCTGCAGAAGCGAATGTTCAAGTGTCTGACTCCGAGACGGTAAAAAGTAGACATGTCGCCATCTTCGACGAGGCATCCGGAGGAACGATAAAATTTAAGAACGAGTCCGGCACCGATGAAGTTGAATTCGTTTGTGGATGGGGCGCCAGAATCGAAGAGCCTTGGGTAAAGTTGCTAACACACAACGGCTTTTTCCTGGCACGATCTCTTGAAGCGGCACAATTGCAAGAAAAGCTCTTTTTGGAGCAGGGAATAACATCTTATGGAAAATGAAATTTGAAACCAGATGAGTCCAGATGAGTATAGGACGCATCAAAGCCCTTTTCCTAGAAGTCCACGTCGATTGAGCGGTCCTCGCGCCATGGTTTTCTTGCTCCGGGGATGTCCGCTTTTGACCCAAAGCGGACTTTTTGGGGTGGGCTGATGTCCTCCCGCAAGGGGCCGGGCCCCCTGTGGAGGCGCCAGGTTTCCCCTGCAGGGGCCAGGTTTCCCCTGGAGGGGCCAGGTTTCCCCTGGAGGGGCTCTGTGGCCCTCATGAAACTGGCGTGGCCGGCCAATTGACGCTATATGGAAAATTCCTCAATTTTCAAAGGCCGCCGGCTTGGCGGGGGAAAAGGCGTGCGATGAAGGAGATTCTCGAAAAGCTGGAGAAATTGCGCCAACAAGCCCGCCTGGGCGGCGGCAAGGCGCGCATCGAAGCCCAGCACAAGCGCGGCAAGCTGACGGCCCGCGAGCGCCTCGATGTGTTGCTCGACGAGGACAGCTTTGAAGAGGTGGACATGTTCGTCGAGCACCGCTGCGCCGATTTCGGCATGGACCGGAAAAAGATCCCCGGCGACGGCGTGGTCACCGGCTCGGGGACCATCAACGGCCGCCTGGTGTTCGTCTTCTCGCAGGATTTCACGGTCTTCGGCGGCTCGCTGTCCGAGACCCACGCCGCCAAGATCTGCAAAATCATGGATATGGCCATGAAGTGCGGCGCCCCGGTGATCGGCCTTAACGATTCGGGCGGGGCCCGGATCCAGGAGGGGGTGGCCTCGCTGGGCGGTTACGCCGATGTGTTCCAGAGGAACATCCTGGCCTCCGGGGTGATCCCCCAGATCTCGGTGATCATGGGGCCCTGTGCCGGCGGCGCGGTCTATTCGCCGGCCATGACCGATTTTATCTTCATGGTCAAAGACACCTCATACATGTTCGTGACCGGCCCCAACGTGGTCAAAACCGTGACCTCGGAAGAGGTGACGGCCGAAGAGCTGGGCGGTGCGGTGACCCATACCACCATCTCGTCGGTCGCCGACGGGGCCTTCGAGAACGATCTCGAGACCTTGAACCAAGTGCGCCGGCTGGTCGATTTCCTGCCGCTCTCGAACCGCGAAAAGCCGCCGCAGCGGCCGGGCCACGATGCCGCGGCGCGGGCCGAGGCGTCGCTGGATACGCTGGTGCCCTCGAACGCCGCCAAGCCCTACGACATGCACGAGGTGATCCTGAAGATCGTCGACGAGGGTGATTTTTTCGAGATCCAGCCCGATCACGCCAAAAACATCGTCACCGGCTTTGCCCGCATCGAAGGCAGGACCATCGGCGTGGTCGCCAACCAGCCCATGGTGCTGGCCGGCTGCCTGGATATCAACGCTTCGAAGAAGGCGGCGCGCTTCGTGCGCTTTTGTGACGCCTTCCAGATCCCGATCATCACCTTTGTCGACGTGCCGGGATTTCTTCCCGGCACCGATCAGGAGCACGGCGGCATCATCAAGCAGGGGGCAAAACTCCTCTACGCCTACGGCGAGGCCACGGTGCCCAAGATCACGGTGATCACCAGGAAGGCCTACGGCGGGGCCTACGATGTGATGGCCTCGAAGCACCTGAGGGGCGATCTCAACTACGCCTGGCCGACCGCCGAGATCGCCGTGATGGGCGCTAGAGGCGCGGTCGAGATCATCTTTCGTGAGGATCTGGGGGACAAGAAAAAGATCGACAAGCGGACCCAGGAATACGAGGCCAAGTTCGCCAATCCCTTTATCGCCGCGCGGAAGGGCTTTATCGACGACGTGATCATGCCCCACTCGACCCGGGCCCGCATCGCCCGCGGCCTCAAAATGCTGGCCAACAAAAAGTTAGAGAACCCCTGGCGCAAACACGGCAACATCCCGCTTTAGCTTGCCCAAATTCCGAATGAAGGGCCCCCTGCTTGCCATGGCTGGGCAGGGCCGGTTAAACTGGTGCGGGAGGAGTTGTTGAGTTTTAAGGGGAGTTTTTCATGGATATCATCAAAAGCACTGTGGTGGCCGCGGCGACGGCGGCGTTTCTGATGGCCGGCGGGCCGGCCAGGGCCGAAGCCAAGCCGAGCCTCGCCGAGCTGGGCTTTATGGTCGGCCATTGGAGTGCCGAGGGCGGTAATGGCCCGGAGGAGATCTGGGTGGCGCCGGAGGGCGGCGCCATGTCCGGCATGTTGCGCTGGGCTTCGGCCGGCGGCAGCGGCATCTACGTGCTGGAGTTGCTGACCATGGTCGAGGAGGAAGCGGGCATCCGCTTATATTTCAAGCACTTCGATACGAAGATCACGCCGTGGGAAAAAGAAGAAGCCAATACCTATAAGCTGGTGGCCCTCGAGGACGAATGCGCGCGCTTCGAGCTGATCAACGAAAATCCAAAAGTCCCGGCGGTCATGCAATATTGCCGCCTCGACGCGACCACCCTCGAATTTCGCGGCGCTGACGCGCAAACACCGATCGATGAGAGCGATTTCGTGCTGACCTTCACGCTGCAGGGCGCCGGGGCCGAATAACCGCGCCCTTGCAATCCGGCCAAGGAATTCTCAAACTCGGGGCCTGGGAAAGGGACCGGGTTCGATGTTCGACAAAATTCTCATCGCCAATCGCGGCGAGATCGCCTGCCGGATTATCAAGACCTGCCGGGATATGGAGATCGCCACGGTGGCGGTCTATTCCGAGGCCGACGCCGACGCGCTGCATGTGGAGATGGCCGACCAGGCGGTGCTTATCGGCCCGCCGCCGGCCGCCGAGAGCTATCTTCTCGGTGAGCGGATCATCGCCGCGGCCCAGG
>JADFIA010000066.1 GCA_022566895.1 Pseudomonadota bacterium | reverse complement strand
CCCCCTTGCCCGCTCACCCAATGCACACCCCAGGCGGCAGCCCGCTCGACCGGTGACGTTACGATAGGCCGCAATCTTTCCGACACATCCCCCAGCGCTATCAGATCCATGCACCAAGGCTTTCATGGACCTCAGAAAATATTTCCGAAGTGTGTCCATTTGGTCACTTTATGGTCACTTTTCGAAATCCACGATTTAAAGAAATGCAGCTAACCTATTGAAAAGATTGGGGGGCCGTCGGGGATTCGAACCCCGGACCCGCTGATTAAGAGTCAGCTGCTCTACCACCTGAGCTAACGGCCCGCTTGTATGAGCGGATGCTTCCACCACGGAGGCAAGGTATTTAACTCAAATCCGGGGTGCTGTCCACGGCCTTGGCAACATGGAGGCATCAATTCCACAGCCAGGTCTTGGGATTGGGCAGCGGTTCGTGGCGGCCCAGTTAGGACATGCCGCCACCGCCATCACCGGGGCGGCTGCCGGCTCCATGGTCGTCGCTCATTTTGCCCTTCCTCTGCGCCGCCGCCTGAAAACCCTTACTCTCCTTGGAGTTCGATAGATGCCACCGATTTGCCAGCCGCCGTTGCGGGGTGGGCCGGCTCGACCTATGATCGACCGGTATGGGCACCTATCAAAAATCACGAGGAACCGGCCCGCTGGTTCTGTTCCTGGTCGCCGCCACCGGGGCAATATTATTTCCCGTGCAGGCGGTGGCCGAACCGCCAGCCAAAATGCGTTTGGTGCTTTTGGGGACCGGAAATCCCAACCCGGAGCCGGAGCGCTCCGGACCCTCGGTCGCTATTGTGGTCGGCGAGGACTCCTACATTATCGATTTTGGTCCGGGTGTGGTGCGACGCGCCACCGCCGCGAACCGCCGTCATAATTTAGCGGCGCTAGAGGCCCGAAATCTCAAATTTGGCCTCCTTACGCATCTTCATTCAGATCATACGACCGGGTTCCCCGACTTTATTCTTACCCCTTGGGTGATGGAGCGTGAGGTGCCGCTAATGGTCTTTGGCCCACCCGGCACTACGGCCATGACCGCTCATATCCTGAAGGCCTACGAGGCCGATATCCGTAACCGGATCGACGGGCTTCAGCCGGCGACCGAAAATGGCTGGCGGGTTAAGGTTGAAGAGGTGACCGAAGGACTGGTATTCGAGGACGTAAATATCAGGATCGAAGCCTTTGAGGTCTGTCACGGAGACTTGAAGGTAGCGCTCGGTTATCGCTTTACCAGCCGGGATCGGGTGATCGTGATCTCGGGCGATACGACTTTTTGCCCAAACCTTGTAAAATGGGCCAGAAATGCCGACATTCTCCTGCACGAGGTTTATAGCCAGCGCGCGTTTAAGGAGCTGTCGGCGGACTGGCAGCGCTACCACATGGCCGCCCATACTTCGGCCCCGGATGTGGCGAGAATCGCAGCTGAAACACGGCCAGGACTGCTCGTACTATATCACCAGGTCTATTGGTTCGGGGCTACGGACAAGGAGATTCTGGCCGAGATCGAAAGAACCTATAAAGGCCCCGTAGTGGCTGGCCATGACCTCGATATTTTCTGAACGGCTTGAGCCTCGGGGCAGGGAACATAAGGCATGACAAACAGAGAGGTTGCCAAGCAATTCAAGGCCGAAGCAACGCCGGAAGGTGTCGGCGTGACGGTGCACCGCTCGATCGGAACCCGGACCCAGAACACCCTCGATCCATTCCTGTTGCTGGATGAATTTGTGATCGCCGGAGACGCAAAAGGAGCCGGCTTTCCGGATCACCCGCACCGTGGCTTCGAGACCGTCACTTATATGCTCTCGGGGCACATGAAACATGCCGACAGCGCCGGCAACGGCGGCATTATCGGTCCTGGCGAGGTGCAGTGGATGACCGCCGGAAGTGGGGTTGTACACTCTGAGATGCCCAGGTTGGACGGCGGAGAAGTGCGTGGCATGCAATTGTGGGTCAATTTGCCGGCGACTGAGAAAATGAGAGATCCTCGTTATCAGGACATCAGTGCCGAAATGATCCCGGAAGTGGATCTCGGCGATAACGGTTCGCTCAGGGTGGTGGCCGGAAGCTTCGGCGAAACGGTGGGTCCGGTGACGGAAATCAGCGTCCGGCCCCTTTATCTCGATCTGCGGCTCGGCAGCGGCGGAACGGCATATATTCCAATCCCGGAGGGCCATGCAGCTTTTATCTATTGTCTGGAGGGGTGCCTTGCGCTCGGCGACCAGGAGATAGAGGTTGGGCAGAGGTTTCTGGCCGTCCTGACGGACGGAGATGGAATCAAGGTAAGAGCGCTTGAGAGGGCGGCCCGGGCCATCCTCGTCGCGGCCAGGCCGATCGGCGAGCCGATTGTCCGCTACGGACCTTTCGTGATGAACACCCGCCAAGAGATCGCCCAGGCAATCAAGGACTTCCAACTCGGTTGACCGGCAGGATCGCGGGACCGACGCCAGCGAACCCCGACATCGAGTATCGTCCTGAAAGAGTTCCAAAATTCATTTGCTTGCAATCTATATCATTACGATATATATAGATATGTAATAAGAAAGGATAGTGAGGCAACAGATGTATTTGCTCAAAATCATCTTACGGATAATCGGTTTTGTTTTCCTGGCGATTGGTATCGTCGGAATTCTGACCCCAATTCCATTTGGCTTTGTATTTATTGTTGTGGCGCTGATCTTCCTGATACCGACGACGCCGGCTGCGGTCACTTGGGTCAAGATTTTGCGTCGCCGTTCAAGCCGTTTCGATCAAGCGATGCAGGGTCTCTCTTATCGGCTTCCTTTCCCTTTTCGGCGCATTCTCCGCCGAACCGAGATTGTTGACCGGTTTTAGCAGCACCGGCGGTCAATCAGATATCTGAATTTTCGTCTGTAGAATACATAAAAGCGTTGAATTCCAATGATTTTCGGGCATTCATGGCGATTCGGAAGACGACCCATCTTTCACCCATTCGGGGGATGAAAACCTTGCCGAAACTGGGTTTGATTATCATCTAATGGCCCGGAAGAAGACACGATCAATTATTGATCGATATTCATAAAATTTTAATGATCGGGCTGTAGAAATGGGGGATGCTGGCGCAGTGACGCGCTAGGCAGGGTGCAATGCTTGCCACCCTCGGGATCGAGGTGGTATGCTTTTGGAAGCTTCGCTTGCGAGGCTCGTAAGAGGTGACAAGATGCCCGTAAAGGGAAAGGGTACTCCCATTTCAAGCAGCCTCGGCCGCATGCGGCCGGTGCGCTATCTCGGCAAAAAGGGCGGCGTCAGAAAAGGCGGCAGACCCGGCATTTCATTCAAGCAGATCGAGCCCAAGCGTGAATCACCCAAGGCCTCGAACGTTGAGTCACTTGTCCACCCAGAAACCGCGGCGGCTCCCAGTAAGGGTGGGGCCCAACCTAAGCTGATTGATCCGGATTCAGCCGATCTCGAGGTCGGCAAGGATATGGTGGATCCGGTCACATATCGTATCGAGGAGCACACCGCCGAGGGGTATTCGAAAAGAGTTGGTGAAGTCAAAGACAGCGTCCTCTACAGACTGTTGGATATCATTGACGCCGAGGCCGCATCCCAGCTGACCCGCGAAGAGCTGCGCGAGGAACTGGCAATGGTTATGGGTCCGGTCTTGGGTGATCTCAAGGTCACCTTGAACCGGGCCGAACAGGATGCCCTTCAGCAAGCAATTATTGACGAGCTTTTGGGACTTGGGCCGCTGGAGGTATTGTTGCGTGATGATACGATTAACGATGTTTTGGTCAACGGTCCCCACCAGATTTACATTGAACGGCGGGGCAAGCTGCATCTGACAAACGTCCGTTTTCGTGACGACCGGCATTTGATGAATATCGTTAACCGGATTTGTAACACGGTTGGCCGCCACGTTGACCAGCGCACGCCCCTGGCGGACGCGAGATTGCTCGACGGCAGCCGCGTCAACGTCATCGTGCCACCGCTGGCGCTTAGAGGTCCGACGGTCTCGATCCGGAAATTCGGCAAGATACCGTTCACCATCGACAAGATGATTGCCATCGGCACGATGTCCCATCCGATGGGCGTATTCCTGAAGGCAGCCGCGGCCAGTAAATTGAACATTGTTGTCTCCGGAGGTACCGGTTCGGGTAAGACGACTCTTTTGAATTGTCTTTCCAAGCTTATCGATTCGGGTGAGCGGATCGTTACCATCGAAGACGCCGCCGAGCTCCGGCTGCAGCAGCCGCATGTGGTGCCGCTCGAAACCCGGCCCAAGAACATTGAGGGTGAAGGCGAGGTTACGATGCGTGATCTGGTGATCAACGCGCTTAGAATGCGGCCCGACCGAATTATTGTCGGCGAGGTGCGAGGCGCGGAGGTTGTCGATATGCTTCAGGCCATGAATACTGGCCATGAAGGCTCAATGGGGACGATCCATGCCAACGGTCCCCGCGAAGCCCTGACCCGGATGGAAAACATGGCGACCCTTTCGGGTCTCAGTTACACCATCAAGGCGATCCGCCGGCAGCTTGCCGATGCCCTTGATTTGATTATTCAGGTCTCACGCATGAGGGATGGCCACCGGCGCGTGACCAACATCGTCGAGGTTGTCGGAATGGAAGGCGATGTGATAACTACCCAAGAGCTGTTCCATTATCGCTATGAGCGCGATGACGTGGACGGCACAATGTTGGGCACCTTCGAATATACGCAACTGACCCCCGCCTGTATTGTTAAACTCAGGGAGTTTGGTTACGACAAGGTTGTGATGAGCGCATTCGAGTAAGAAGCAAGGTAAAGAGTCTTGGCCGGCAAAGAAAAAGTCGTTCCTTCCCGCATAATGAAGCACAAGGTCGAGGTCGAAGTCGTGTTCAGCGACGGCACCAAGCTGGGCGGCTCGGTTTATGTCGGCCAAAGCCAAAGAGTACTGGACCTCCTAAATGACGCGGATGCGTTTTTCCCTCTGATGCGGGATGATGGCGAGGTCCTGCTCATCGCCAAATCGAGTCTTGCGGTTTGCAAGCCCCTCGATACGCCTGGTTAGGCCAAGCCCAGCAATCCTGACTGGTTTGGCAAATGAAAACGGGGGCCAGAGCCCCCGTTTCGAATTCAAGCGCATCGTAACTGAGGCAGCTTAATTCCCCATGCCGCCCAGCGTAATCGAAGTGCGCCGGTTTTGAGGCTCGCGTATGCCATCCTCGGTCGGGACGAGTGGCTGAAACTCGCCCTGTCCAGAGACCAGAATGGCAGCATCGCTGATACCAAGGGCCACCAAAGCTTTTCGGACCGCATTGGCGCGGCGCATTGAGAGCTCGAGGTTATACTGATCCGAACCTGCCCGGTCC
>JADFIA010000065.1 GCA_022566895.1 Pseudomonadota bacterium | reverse complement strand
CGGGTGAGGTTTGCGGCAGCGGAGGCCGAGATTGAAAAGGGCAATTATCACCATTTCATGCAAAAGGAAATCTTCGAACAGCCAAGCGTCGTCGGCCAGACCCTGGGCGCCTATATCGATGCCGCGCACGGCACTGTCAGCCTGCCGGATTTGCCGTTTGATCTGCAGAAAATTCCGCGCATTACCCTGGCCGCCTGCGGCACCAGTCTTTATGCGGCGATGGTTGCCCGATACTGGATCGAACGCCTGGCCGGGGTTCCGGTGGATGTTGATATTGCCTCGGAGTTCAGATATCGCGACGCCGTCCTGACGCCAGGCGGCCTGTCTCTTTTCATCTCACAATCGGGAGAGACCGCGGACACGCTCGCGGCGCTGCGGCATTGCAAAGAAAAAGGCCAGCATATTGCCGCCGTCGTAAACGTCGAAGGCAGCACGATGACCCGCGAAGCGGATGTCGTCCTGCCGACCCATGCCGGACCGGAAATCGGCGTCGCCAGCACCAAAGCCTTTACCTGCCAGTTGGCGGTTCTGGCCGCCTTCGCGCTGGCCCTGGGCAAGGCGAGGGGCGTGGTTGATTCGAAACAGGAGGCGGCGCTTTGCGAAGTGCTGAGCCACCTGCCATCAAGGATGGTCGATGTGCTTTATCACGACAAATCCTTGAAGGATCTGGCCCAAAGAATTTGCACATCGCCCGATGTCCTGTACCTGGGGCGCGGTGTGCACTACCCCATCGCGCTTGAAGGGGCGCTCAAACTCAAGGAAATTTCCTATATCCATGCCGAAGGTTACGCCGCCGGAGAGATGAAGCACGGCCCGATCGCCCTGATCGACGAAGGGGTGCCGGTCATCGTACTTGCCCCCAGTGACCGATTGTTCGAGAAGACCGCAGCCAATATGCAGGAGGTCATCGCCCGCGGCGGCAAGGTGGTGATGATTTCCGACAAGGCAGGCATCGAGGCCTATGGCCAGGGGGCCATGGCGACGATTGAAATGCCTGCTGTGGACGAATTGGTGGCGCCAATTCTTTACGCCTTGCCGGTGCAAATCCTGGCCTATCATGCTGCGGTTGCCAAAGGCACCGATGTTGACCAGCCGCGCAATCTCGCGAAATCGGTGACCGTGGAATGAACGCGGTCGTGGAGATTTTCCATGTTCGATTTTGATTTGTTTGTTATCGGCGGTGGCTCGGGTGGCGTCCGGGCGGCCCGGATCGCCGCCGGACTTGGTGCCAGGGTCGCCGTGGCCGAAGAATATTTGGTCGGCGGCACCTGCGTTGTGCGCGGCTGTATCCCGAAAAAACTGTTTGTCTATGCGGCCCATTTCGCTGACGAGATCGCGCTTGCAGAAAGCTTCGGCTGGTCGGCCCCCCATCCCAGCTTCGACTGGCCGCGGCTGATCGAAAACAAGGACCGGGAGATCAATCGCCTGGTGGCTCTATACGAGGAGACACTTGGCAAAGCCGGGGTCGAGATCAATCGGGGCCGGGCGATCATGAAGGATGTCCATACGGTCGAATTGGCCGATGGATCGGCCGCAAGTGCCGAGACGATACTGATTTCTACGGGTGGTGCGCCCTTCAAGCCGGATATACCGGGCATCGAGCACGCCATCACTTCGAACGAGGCCTTTCATCTCCAAACCTTTCCCAAGCGCATTTTGATTGCCGGGGCGGGCTACATCGCCGTCGAGTTTGCCGGTATCTTCCATGGCCTGGGCAGCGAAGTGTTCTTGAGCTATCGCCGCGACAAGGTACTGCGCGGATTCGATGAGGACCTGCGCGACCACCTGACGGCGGAAATGAAAAGGAAGGGAATCAACTTTTGCTTCGAGACCAACCTCAGGTCGATCGAGAAGGGCGCGGACGGGCTGACGGCGCACTTTGATAAGGGCGATTCGCTGACCGTCGACACCGTCATGTACGCGACCGGGCGGCTGCCGAATACCAAGGGAATTGGCCTTGAAGAGGCCGGGGTCCAACTGGCCCCAAACGGCGCCGTCGTGGTCGATGAATTTTCGCGCACCAACATCCCGAATATCTACGCGGTTGGTGATGTGACCGATCGTAAGGCGCTAACGCCCGTGGCGATCAAGGAGGGGCATGCCTTCGCGTTGACCGTATACGGCAACAATCCAGTCTCGCCCGAGCATGACGATGTCCCGTCGGCGGTCTTTTCGCAGCCGCCGATCGGCACCGTGGGATTGACCGAGGACGAGGCGCGAATAAAGCACCAAGCCATCGAGGTTTATCGCTCCGAGTTCCGGCCGCTCAAATATACCCTCGGCGGCAGCGAAGAACGGGCGCTCATCAAATTGATTGTCGATCGGGCCAGCGACCGCGTGATCGGTGCCCACATGATCGGGCCCGACGCTCCCGAAATTATTCAGGGAATTGGAATCGCCGTAAAAAACGGGCTGACCAAGGCCCAGTTCGATCGCACCCTGGCTATTCACCCGAGCTCGGCCGAGGAGTTTGTCCTCATGCCGACCCCCGTTGAATCCTAGGGCGGCGAAGGCCACAAGGGCAGGGGCCCTTTGCCCTTGTTCCGGGTTCCGCGGAACGTTAGAAGGCTGCTATGAACGAGCGCATAAAAATCGCCATCGTCCAGCTCAACCCGACGCTGGGTGCGATCGACGCCAATGTTGAGCGCATGCTCGAAGTGCGCGGCGATATGGCCGCCGCCGGGGCCGAACTGATCGTCTATCAAGAACTGAGCGTAGCCGGCTATCCGCCCGAGGACTTGGTTCTGAAACCCATCTTCGAGGATGAATGCGCGCGCGGCGTCGAAAGGCTGCGCCAGGTCAGCGCTGACGGCGGCCCGGCCATGATCATCGGTGCCCCGCGCCGCGTCGACGGCAGGCTTCATAATGCCGCCTTTTTGCTGGCGGACGGTGAGATTGTTGCGGTTATCGACAAGCAGGAACTGCCGAATTACGGAGTTTTCGACGAAAAACGGGTATTCGAGAAGGGCCCGGTTTCGGAGCCCATAAACTTCAAAGGCTGGTCGCTCGGCCTGATGATCTGCGAGGACCTCTGGTCGCCGAAAGCGGCCGGCCAGCTTAAGGAAGCCGGCGCCGAGATCCTGATCGCGCCCCACGGCTCGCCGTTCGAGATCGATAAACTCGAGGAAAGGTTTGAGATGGCCGCAAGCCGCGTCCGGGAGACCGGCCTGCCGCTCATTCTGGTCAACCAGGTGGGGGGTCAGGACGAGCTGGTCTTCGACGGCAATTCGTTCGTTCTTGACGCCCGGGGTAAGGTCGTTGTGCGGCTGGACTCGTTCCGGGAGGACTGGGAGATCGTGACCCTGGTGCGCGGCGAATCCGGCCTCGAACCGCAGCCCGGTCGAAACCAGGAACCCCAATCGACAACCCGGCAGATCTACCAAGCGCTGCTCCTGGGTTTGCGCGACTATATCGGCAAGAATCATTTCCCGGGGGTTCTCGTCGGCCTGTCCGGAGGTATCGACAGCGCCTTGACGGCGGTCCTCGCGGTCGACGCCCTGGGTCCCGATAGCGTCCATGCAGTCATGATGCCGTCGCCCTATACCAGCGTCGCCAGCATCGAGGATGCCGAGGCCTGCGCCCGGGCCCTCGGCATTACCTATCGGGTCATCCCGATCACGCCGATGATGGAAGCCTTCGAAGCCGCCCTCAGCCCCACATTTGAGGGTCATGAGCCGGATACCACCGAAGAAAATCTGCAGGCCCGTATCCGCGGCAATATTTTGATGGCGCTGTCGAACAAGTTCGGTGAGATGGTCATAGCGACCGGTAACAAGTCCGAGCTGTCGGTCGGATATTCGACCCTCTATGGTGATTTGTGCGGTGGCTTCGCGGTCCTCAAAGATCTTTATAAAACAGGGGTTTACGAGCTCTCTGCCTGGCGCAATGAAAACCGACCGGAGGGCGCTCTGGGCCCCGAGGGACCGGTGATCCCGGAGAATATTCTGACCAAGGCGCCAAGCGCCGAGCTGAAACCGGACCAGACCGACCAGGACGTCCTGCCACCCTACGACGAGCTCGATCGCCTGCTTTCGCTCCTGGTCGAGGATGACGCAAGTCTTGACGATGTGGTCGCCCAGGGGTTTGACCGCGAGACGGTTGCGCGGATCGAGCATATGATTTACATCGCCGAGTATAAAAGACGGCAGGCACCGCCCGGCGTTAAGATTACGAGCCGCCAGTTTGGGCGCGACCGTCGATACCCGATCACCAACAGCTTTCGGAACGCGAAACGCTGGCGGGAAGAGGAAGCCTGATTAGAGCCTTGGGGAAAACA
Source organism: Pseudomonadota bacterium (assembly GCA_022566895.1). Classification (GTDB taxonomy): domain Bacteria; phylum Pseudomonadota; class Alphaproteobacteria; order Sphingomonadales; family SMXR01; genus JADFIA01. The sequence continues at coordinate 1,049 of JADFIA010000065.1, read as the reverse complement.
ATGCCGGTTATCGTACGCTTCGCGCCCAGCCCAACCGGGCGGCTCCATGTGGGAAATATCCGGGCCGCCCTGATCAACTGGCTGTTCGCCCGCCAGAAGGGCGGCACTTTTATCCTCCGCCTCGATGATACGGATCGCGAACGCTCACGGGAGGAGTTTGCCGAGGGCATCAAGAACGATCTCACATGGCTAGGGCTGGAGTGGGACGCCTGCTATCGCCAATCGGAGCGTCTGGAACGGTACGACGCAGCCGCTGAGAAACTCAAGGCCGCAGGCCGCCTCTATGCCTGTTATGAGACCGCGGAGGAGCTTGAGGTCAAACGCAAAATGCAGTTGGCCCGCAAGCTGCCGCCGGTCTATGATCGGGCGGCGCTCGAGCTGTCTGACCAGGACAAGGCCGAGCTAGAGGCGGAAGGCCGGCGGCCGCACTGGCGGTTTCGGCTCGAGACGCCCGGCCGTGTCGACTTCGAGGATCTGATCCGCGGGTCCGTCTCTCTCGATTTGGAGAGTGTCTCCGACCCCATCCTGGTGCGCGAGGACGGCAGCTACCTTTATTCACTGCCCTCGGTCGTTGACGATCTGGAGCTTGAAATCAGCCATGTGGCGCGTGGCGAAGACCACGTCACCAACTCAGCGGTTCAGGTTCAGATCTTCGAGGCGCTGGGGGGCTCGGCGCCGCTCTTTGCCCATTTTTCGCTTCTGACCAGCCCCGAGGGCGGCGGGCTTTCGAAGCGCGAACGAGCGCTCAGTATCGAGGAGCTGCGCGAGCAGGAAGGGATCGAGCCGATGGCCATCCTCAGCCTTTTGGCGCGCCTCGGCACCTCGCAAGCGGTCAAAGCCGAAAGCGGCATGGCGCCCCTGATCGAGACGTTCGATTTTTCGAAGTTTGCCCGCAAGCCAACCAAGTTTGACCACCGCGAGCTCGACCATCTGAACGCCAGAATCCTTCACACGATGGATTTCGCAGCGGTGGCCGAGCGGATAGAGATCGCGGGGCTGGACGAAGCCTTCTGGAATGCTGTGCGGCCCAATCTGGCCCACTTTCACGA
>JADFIA010000064.1 GCA_022566895.1 Pseudomonadota bacterium | reverse complement strand
CGCAGGAAGTAGAAGCCGTTCTCTACCAGCACCCGGCGGTGGCCGAAGCCGGGGTTATCGGCATCCCGGATGAAACATGGGGCGAGGTCGTGGTAGCGTATGTCGCCAGGCAGGAAGGGGTATCGGCTACCGAGGCAGAATTGATTGAATTTGTCAAAGAGCAAATCGCTGCTCATAAGGTGCCTGAGAAGGTTTTCTTCTTGCCCAGCTTGCCCAAGAGCGCCATAGGGAAAATCCAGCGAAGAGCGCTGAAAGAGCACTACAGCAGTGCCCACGCCTAAATTTTCCGCGACTGTCAAAAGAGTCCGCTTTTAGCCATAAGCGGACATTACGGTCCCGAGCGCTAATCGCATTCGAAGTCGTCACCAGCCAGGACGCGGCATTGTTTGGGCCAGCCGTTGGCGTTCCAGTAATCGACGATCTTGGCGCGCCGCAGCATGTCCTTGAAGGCCGCCGATTGCCGGTATTCATGGAAGACGGGCGACCATGTCCAATGCAGCGCCGTGACCTGTTGCAACATTGTCTCGGCCGCGGTGTCAAAATCCCCGTATTCAATTTGGCACCAGAAGGAGTCCTTCATATAAGCCTGAAGGTCGATGCCTTTTTCCGCGGCCAGGGCCTGAAGCCGTTGGCGGATTACCGGCCGCTCATCGGGGTTCAGCAACAGATCCAGCATGGTTGCGCCCAATGCCGTATCTTCCTCATTGATGCTTCGGGATTGGCGTATCCGTTTGGCCTCGTCGATATTGCCCAGCGCCAGATAGGCATAGGAAAGCGACAAATAGGCGTAGGGATAGCCGAGACCGAGGGATTTTTTAGCGTAGGGTAGCGCCTCTTCGGCCCGCCCCGAAACGACAAGGGACCAGGCCATATAGTTATTTAAGATGCCGGAGGCGGGGTCGGCCTTGAGGCCCGCTGCAATCTCATCGTCACCTTTTTCAAGATACCCGAGGCGCCAGAAGTAAAGCCCCCGCCAAAGCCGGACCGTCGGATCGTTGGAGCTGTGCTGGACCGCCAGATCAAACGCGGTGTTGGCCTCGTCCCATTGATAGCGTTCGCTGTGGCCCTGTCCGACAATGGCGTGCGCTATGGCCAGCGTCGCATCAAGCGACAGCGCCCGCCGGGCCATCTGGTCCGCCTTATTCATTGTTTCGAGATAGTCGTAACTGTCGTCGTAGTCGGGCAGGACCAGATAGAGAGCGGCCAGTCCCTGGTGGGCCTCGGCAAAGGCAGGATCCAGGGCAATGGCCCGCTCGAATAGCCCCACGGCTTCATTCATGCGCACCAGGTTCCGGGTCAGGAAATATTCACGCGCCTTGAGATAAAGATCGTAGGCCTCGATATTCGTGGTCGGTGCTTCGACCAAAATCTGGGTTGTATTAAAACCAAGCGAACCCTTCAGTGCGCTGGCGATGGCTTTGGCGATCTCGTCCTGAATGGCAAATATGTCCGCATACTCGCGGTCGAAAGTTCCCGCCCAGATATGGGAATCGGTTGGCACATGGATCAGCTGGGCTGTGATCCGGATACGGTTGCCGGCCTTGCGAACGCTGCCTTCCAGAATATGGTCGACCTCAAGCACCTCGGCCACCTCGCGAATGTTTATATTCTGACCTTTGAAAGCGAACGACGAGGTGCGCGAGGGCACTCTCAGGCCCTCGATCCGCACCAGAACGTTCAAAATCTCTTCGGTGATGCCGTCGGAGAAATATTCCTGCTCGGGGTCCGAGGACATGTTGACGAAGGGCAGAACCGCGACCGATCGCAGGCCGGCGAACCATTCGCCCACCGGCGTGACCTCGCCGAATTGGGCAGTGGGTTCGTCACCGAACTTGTCCCATATGAAGTAACCGAGCGCCACCACCAGGGCCCCAATGATGAAGAAATCCAGCCTGCGGCCGGTCGAGTGGGTGATCGAGGCATCGGCGTCAACCTCGGCCGTCTTTTTGACACCTTGCGAGGTCAGCTCGTAGGCCCAGGAGAAAAAAAGCGCCACCGGTAAGCCAATCGCCAGGAGCACGATCACAAAGGTCGCGATCCAGTCCGGTAGGTGCAGGGGCTCGACGATGACATCGAGGATCTGCAAGATGATGAAGCTCATGACCAGATAGGCGATGCCGATCCGCACCACATTGCGGCGTTTCAATTCTTCGAAGAGTTGTCCCATGATTGCGAAGCCCTCCCTGCCGCGAACCGGACGATAACATAATATCCGTGATCGATGGAATACGGGGTTTGCTGGTAACCTCAAAGAGTCCGCTTTGGGTCAAAAGCGGACTCTTTGAAAAGGTCCGTTTTTAGGCATAAGCGGACATTGAGCTTATTCCAAGTTTTCCGACGCCAACGCCCCGCAGGTGCCGTCGGCAGTCGGCCAGATGGGGGCATAGGGATTCTCATTGCAGACAACGGCCAGGACCTTTAGGAGTTACTCCGCTTCCTCCGCCTCCACGTATACCTCAGAGCCTTTTTCGCGGATTATTTCCCCTGCTTTGAAGACCATCTCGATGGAACGGAAAGCGGAAGCAGATTGGGCTGGATCTTTAGAGAGCAGCAGCATGTCTGCCGCTTTACCTTGCCCGATAGTGCCTGTCTTATCCCCCACTCCGATGGCCTCTGCGGCGTTTAACGTAGCCATGGGAATAAGAGCGTGCGCCGGGATCCCCGCTTCTTCGAGCATTTCAAGTTCGTCCAGCAGCCAAGTACCCGGTGGAATTCGTAAATCGGGATTAAAATCACTGGTGTCGGTGCCCACAAGCAGAATAACACCTTCTTTGTACATTCGCCTGACAATCGCCCCAAGGGAATTGATAAAATCGATGAACTCCTGTGATATCTCTCCTTCACCAGCAAGCTTGCGGGCGCGGTTTTGATAGCTGATAAGGGTTGGTGTTACTCTCACCCCCCTGTCACGCAAACAGTCATAAAGCGGTTGGCCTGCGTGGGAGAGCATATACTCAATTGCCGCTGCGGAGTTGTCCTCGCCCTCAGGCGCGACAGAGACAAGGGCTTCAATGAAAGAACCAATATGCTGAACCCCGTCCATCCCTGCTTCGCAGGCAGCGAGCGGATGCATGCCTAGCGGAATATGGCCCGTCACAGTCAGGCCTGCGCTATGGGCATGTTTGGTCACAACCGGCAGAAGGTCTGGCGACAAAGCCCGGTGAATTTTGACCTGTGCGGCGCCGAGGTCAGCCAGCTCTTCAATAGCTGATAAAACGTGTGCCTCATTCGTGACCACATGCTGAAATCCGGCGAAAGATTTACCATTTAACATAAAATAGGCGGGGTGGACGGTTGGCCCGGTCACGGCGCCGCTCGCAATCTGTTCTTCCAGCTTTTTGAGGCGCTCTGGATAACCGCCGAGATCCTGCACAGAAGTAATACCGGCCTCTATAAAGGTTTTGGCGGGAAGTCCGAGACCGCCTTCTTCAGCAGAGCGCAGATGGACATGCGCGTCCCACAGACCAGGTGTGAGAAACTTATTGGTCCCGTCTATTGTGCGTTCCGCCTGAAAGGACGCATCCGCAGGTGTGGAAATGCCCGCAATCACACCGTCACGAACTCCAACAGTGGCAATGAATGGCTCATCCCCGCGCCCGGAATACACCGTCACATTTTCAATGACGGTGTCCACCATGACGGTTTCTTCCGAGCAGGCGCCGAGTGCTATTAGAAGTGCCGGGGCGAATATTTTAGTGACGATCTTAAATTGATTGCTCAGATCCTTCACGCTCACACCAAGTTCTCCCTTTTTAACATCTTCCGTCTTCGGCCATGGTTGTGAATCTTTCATGCTTTTACGCGAAATCCTACGGTCAAGAATGTTTTGAGTCTAACAATTCGCAATGTCCGCTTTGGGTCAAAAGCGGACATTATTTCGAGACCTTAAAAGAGTCCGCTTTTAGCCATAAGCGGACATTAGAGATTCTATTCTAGACGAGGGTACCGGATCGACCGCCAGCTTCAAATAAGCTAACCGAACGCCCGCCGCCGAGACCTCCCACCCCTACCAGTTGATGATAAAGCGGGCCGTGATGCTGTGGGTCTGCTGGCGGGCGCCGAAGAGGCCGTCATAGGCGATGCCCAGGTGCCCCCTGGCCCCGACCTCGATACCAAAGCCGGCGGTCGCACGGACGGCGTCCTTGTCGGCCCTTACACCCGAGAAGAGGAACGACGCCGTGGGATCGGCCAGGAAGGTTGCGAAAATATCGCGCTCGCGGTCCGCAAACTCGTGCGACCAGAAAGCGCCGGCGTAAAGCCCGACATCCCGCTTCCACGAGCCGACGGATACGGTGCCGCCAAGCTCGAGCCGGGCCGAGGTCAGATCGCCTTGGGCGACCGACAGTCCGAGGTTGCCGGCCCCGGCCTCCTCATAAGCGTCGCGCTTGAAATTGATGATCTCGAAGTTGGCGGTCGGCAAAAATGTAAAGCCGGGCCGTTCGACCCTGTAGCTGGCCTTGATCAGGCCCGAGAAGCCGGTGCCGTTGGCGTCGCCGCGGGCAGTGGCCAGCACGCTGGGCGAAGTGATGATCCGGGAGGTGTCGAAATCCTCGAAGCTGAGCGCCGCCACCGTCGTGATCTCGAGGGCATCGAAGGTCCAGCCGGCGTGGAGGGCCACATCGACCGATTCATGCCGGTTTTTGCCCGGCTGGGCGTCGACATCGAGATCGGAATCCGAAAGGCCCAGCGTCAGCCCGGCCCGCAGGTTGGTGCCGATCCCGAACATGGCGCCGGCCACCAGCCCGGCGTAGCGGTGCTCGTAGCCCGAGGCCGTGAGCGATGCATCGGTACTGCCGAAGACGCCGTAGGCCGAGGCCCAGAGGCTCCAGCGGCCCTCTTCGATGCGGTGCGAGGCGGCCTCGCCGACGGTCTTTAAGAAAGCGCTGCGGCCGGCGAAGATGACGCTTGGAAAATCGGCCGCGGCCTCGGAGACCAGAGGATCCAAAAGCCCGCCGATCGAAGCCAGCGGCGAGCCGGCCAGATCGTTGATATAGTCCCCCGCGATACCGCCCACGCCATCGTTCGAGAACTGGTCGAGGGCGAGGGCGACCCCGGTCTGGTTCAGGTTCAAGGGGGCGATCGTAAAGCTTGCAACATTGATTTCGAAGGTCACCGAATTGGCCCCGATGGTCAGCACCGGCAGGGCCAGGGGAGCCGTCACAAGGCTCTGGGTCACACTCGAAAAGCTGCCGCTGATGCCGCCGGTGGCGCTCAGGATCGTATAAGAGGTGCCAAGGGCGATGGGTCCGTCGAGGCCTGTGATGTCGAGCGCGCCGTCGAGCGTCGTGGTGCCGGTTATTGCCAACAGGTCGCTACTGCCGTCGGCT
>JADFIA010000004.1 GCA_022566895.1 Pseudomonadota bacterium | reverse complement strand
CGTGCGTAGCGTAGCCAACGAACCGGTTTCTTGGCCCAGGTGGCGGAATTGGTAGACGCGCTAGCTTCAGGTGCTAGTGGCCTTTATGGTCGTGGAAGTTCGAGTCTTCTCCTGGGCACCACTTTTCCAATTTCCCGCCTCACCGCAATCCACATCTGACAAATCGGACAATTTAGCCCAATTCTTGATTCTCAGAAGATCCAACGACCTTTCGACAGGCAATGCAGACCGCATTATTCCTGGGCGGTTTTCATGCAAAATTTGCACCCGGGCCGGGCTTGAGACATAATATTACCAAGTTGACGCCAGCCCTCTGAAGGGGATTTGGGAGCAATGATGACTTCCGATCATCTAAACGCGTTGCCGGTAGGTTTTCGGTTCGAAGAGCATGAAATCATCCGAGTCCTCGGTTCGGGCGGTTTCGGCATTACCTACCTGGGTTACGACCACAATCTCGACAAGGCAGTCGCGATCAAAGAATATCTGCCCAACGATTTGGCGGTTCGCCAGGATGGCACGACGGTTCTCCCAAAATCATCGGCTGACAGGGAAGACTTCGAATGGGGATTGGAACGCTTTCTGGACGAGGCCCGAATCCTGGCCAAGTTTGATCATCGAAACATCATCAAGGTGCACCGCTTTTTCCGGGCCCACGAGACCGGTTACATCCTGATGGAATATGCCGAGGGCAAGACGCTCTCGGAGCTGCTGAAGGAAAAGCACAAATTAAGCGAAGATGAGCTTTGGGCGATTTTGGAACCGCTGCTCAAAGGACTCAAGGTGGTTCATAAAAACAAGTATCTGCACCGGGATATCAAGCCCGGTAATATTATCATCCGTGACGACGGTTCGCCTGTTTTGATCGATTTTGGCTCGGCCCGCCAGGCCCTGGGCGCCAAATCACGCTCGATCACGGCCATCGTTTCGCCCGGCTACGCGCCTCTGGAACAATATTCTGTGCGCGGCAATCAGGGCCCGTGGACCGATATTTATGCGCTCGGCGCAGTGGCCTATAAATGCCTGACCGGCAAAATCCCGCCGGACGCCACGGTGCGGATCAAGGATGACCCCTATATTCCGGTTCACGAAGCGTCCGAAGCAGCCAAGCCTTCGCACTTCCTAAAAGCGGTCGACATAGCGCTGGCGCCTGACCCCGATGATCGGCCAAAGGATATCACCGACTGGCTGGCCCTTCTTGGCGGCAGACGGATAGCTGCCGAAAGAGCGGCAGGAAAGAAGGCGCGAAGACAGAAAAAACCAACGGAAATGAGCCAGAAGATTGATGGATTTCCCAAACCGGCCATCGCGGCGGCGCTTGTCGTGGTGATCGGCGCCGCAACATATTTTCTCTGGCCGGCCTCTCAAGCGCCTGACCCAAGCCCCGTCCCCACCGAATCGGCGGATCCCGAAAGGCAAGCCGGCAAGGCTGATCAACCGGCGCTGATCAGGCAGGCCCAGGGGCTGTTAAACAAACTGGGCTATGAAGTTGGCCCGCCGAGCGGTGAGATGTCCACGCGCACCGTCGGCGCCGTAAGAAATTTCGAGACCGATGAAAATCTCATTGAGACCGGGGAAGTGGACGTCCTTCTGATCGACAAACTAATGGCGGCCGTGGGTCGCAAAGACGATGCGGCTTGGCAGGGGGTGCTGGTCGGCGGCACCGAAGTGGCGATCGCGCGATATCAGGCGGATTGGCCGGACGGCCGGCACCTGGGCGAGGTTGATATGCTCCTGGATCGGTTGGCCTGGGAGGCTGCCAAAGCCGCAAAAAGCGTTCCGGCCCTCGAAGCCTACCGCGAGACCAGACCCGAGGGCGCCTTTGTTGGCGAAGTGGAGGCCGAAATTCAACAAATCGAGGCCGAACAGACGGCGGCCTGGGCTGAGGCGGGGCTTGAAGGAACGATCGAGGGTTACGAGGCCTTTATCGATAACCATCCGGCCAGCAAACATGTGGCGGCGGCCAAGCAGGCGGTCTCCGAGATCATGCAGCAAGACGAAGAAGCCGCCTGGGCGAGCGTTCAGCGCCGCGACAGCGTCCCGGCCTACCAGACTTACAAGGAGAAATATTCGCGCGGCAAATATGTCACGGCGGCCAACGAAGCCATCGCCAGACTGAAAATTGAAGCGCAGGAGGCGGCCTGGGCCGAAGCCCGGCAGATCGACACGGCCGCCGCCTATGAGGCCTATCTCGAGGCCTATCCGAGGGGTAGGTTCGTCATCGCGGCTAACCAGGCAATCGCCGCGGTCGCGGTGCGCCAAGAGGAAACCGCGTGGGCCGAGGCCAAACTCATCGATACGGTCGCTGGCTATGAGGCCTACAAGGCCGCCTATGCCAAGGGCAAATTTCGCAAAGAGGCCAATCAAGCGATCGAAGCCTTGGCCGTGCGCCAACAAGAAGCTGCATGGGCCGAAGCCCAGCGGCTCAATACGGTTACCGCCTATGAGGCCTACAAAGCGGCGTATCCAAGAGGCAAATTCAAGGCCCAGGCTGAAGCGGCGGTCAAGTCGCTGTCGGACAAGGTCTCAAGGGTTGAGCGGGCAGCCTGGAAAAAACTACAGGCAAACCCGACCGTGGCCGGCTATCGCAGCTTCTTGAGGGAACATCCGCGCGGCGCCAACGCCAATAAGGCGCGCAAGTTCTTTGAGCCTTACCCGGTGACCTGGGAGCGGGTGCTGGGCGGCAAGGCGAATGATGCGGGCACGGCCCTTGCCATATTATCGGGCGGCGGCTTTGCGGTGGCGGGCTGGACCGAATCGAAGGGTGCCGGTGGGGCCGATCTTTGGATTCTAAAGTTCGACAAAAAAGGGAAGACGATTTGGGAGCATACGCGCGGCGGCACCGGAAATGAGAATGCCACGGCGATCATCGAGCTGCCCCAAGGCGAGTTGGCGGTAGCCGGCTGGAGCAAGGCCAAAGGTTCAAAAACCGCCAACATGCTGGTTGGAAAGCTAGATGCCTCCGGGAATACGATCTGGGAGCGGACCTACAGCAGCAACGGCAACGAATATGCGGCCGGACTTGCCGTTCTTCCCAATGGGCGACTGGTGGTGGCCGGGGTGCCGCGGGATAGCGGCCGCAAACGATCCAAAATTCGTCTGGTGAAAATCAGCACGACCGGTAACATATCCTGGGAACTGACCTTTGATAAGGCGATCGCCGATCGGTTCGGGGCCCTTGCCGCGCTTCCGGACGGCGGCCTCGTCGTGGCTACCAGCACGACCTATAAACGGGATCATCACGACCTTTGGATCTTGAGGCTCAACCGGTCCGGCAAACAGGTTTGGGGGAACGCCTTCGGCGGTCAAAGAAATGAATATGCGGATGCCATCGTGAGCTTGAATGATGGCGGCTTCCTGGTCGCCGGGCGCATCGAGGGGGACCGCGGCAGCAGTGACGAGATTCAGATCATCAAACTCGATCGCTCGGGCAACCCCGTGTGGGAGCGCATCTTCAGCGGTATCGAGAGCGATGGCGTCAAATCACTGGCGGTCTTGCCGGACGGCACGATTGTGGCGGCGGGCAGAACCCGGTCCGGGGGCGCGGGAGATTATGACGCCTGGCTTTTAAAACTCGACTCCTTGGGCAACCAAATTTGGGAAACCAGATTCGGCGGCAACAAGAATCAGCAAGCAAACGCCCTCGGCGTTTTTCCAGACGGCGGCCTGGTGGTCGTCGGCACAACCGATTCGAAGGGCGCTGGCAAACAAGACCTTTGGCTGGTGCGCCTGGATTCACACTGATTTTTGTCTAAATTGTCCGAACAATCGGCCGCAGGGCCAAAAATCTGTCATTTTCTTGTGAGATCAGTTTATCAATGGAAGCGGAAGGCGGCTGCGGTCGGCCATCCAGGAGAAAAGAATGACAATATACCTCCACCAGGGAGACTTGCCGGATGATCTGAAGTTTGGCCCCAACGTCGCCGTGGACACCGAGACCATGGGCCTCAATCCGCTGCGCGACCGGCTTTGTCTGGCGCAACTTTCGGCCGGAGACGGTGACGCCCATCTGGTCCACCTGAAGAAAGCCGAATACGCAGCGCCCAATTTAAGAGCGCTCCTGGCTGACCCCAAGGTCACCAAGATTTTTCACTTCGCCCGCTTTGACCTGGCCGTGCTCAAACAATATCTGGATGTTTGGGCGCAGCCGATCTATTGCACCAAGATCGCTTCGAAGCTCGTGCGCACATTCACCGATCGCCACGGTCTGAAGGATCTGTGCCGCGAGCTTCTGGAGGTCGACATCTCGAAGCAGCAGCAATGTTCGGATTGGGGCTCGGCCGAAATTACCGATGCCCAAAAGGAATATGCGGCCAGCGACGTTCTCCACCTGCACCGCTTAAAAGAGGTGCTCGATAGCATGCTGGAGCGTGAGGGCCGCGTGCACCTCGCAGAGGCCGCCTTCGGCTTTCTGGCCTCGCGGGCCGAGCTGGATCTTTTGGGCTGGAGTGAAAAAGACATCTTCGCCCACTCCTGACACCGGATCGGAATGAGAGAAAACAGTTGAGCACCACAAGAATCGATCGGACAACAGGCCAGGAAAACGTGATCAGGCCGGGCAAGGGCCAGCTCATGTGGCGACGCTTTGCGGCGCTTGCCAGGAGCGGCAATGCTTACGACCGCTATGTGCTTTCAATGCGCCTGTTCCTGACCGTGCTGGCCCTTGCTTTGGTTGCTGTTTTGGGGCTCTGGCCGGCCTTCAACGACGAAGAAATCAGCTTTACACTCTCCTATGAGGACGTAGCAGCCAGCGACGACCAGATCCGCATGATCAACCCCCGTTACGTCGGCAAGGATGCCTTCGATCGGGTGTTTACGATTACCGCCGCCTCTGGTCTTCAGGATACGCCCGACGACCCGCGCATTCGGCTTGAGAAAATCTCGGCCAGTCTTGAACTCGAGGATAATGTCCGAGTGCTGGCGACCGCGCGCTCGGGCACATATTTTGTCGACCAGGGATACCTAGAATTGGGTGGCAACGTCGTGCTTGAGACGAGCGATGGCTATCGCTTTACCGGCGGCACGGCGCGCTTCGATCTGTCGAAGCATACAGTGTCGAGCGACGAGGAAATCTCCGGCTATGGTCCTTTGGGTCGCTTCCGGGCCGGCAGTTTTGAGATTCGGATTGACGAAAAAAGCACTATTTTTGAAGGTAAAGTCCGCATGCGGCTCGACCCCACAGGCCGTGGGGGTGCAAGATTAGGTTCGGACTCATGATCAGAAAAATTTTCAGTCCTCTTCTTTTTTCGATCGGCTTGGCCGCATTGACTTTCTCTATGGCTGGAACTCTTGCGGCCCAGGAAGTTTCCATCCTCAAGGGGCACAAGACGGAAAAACCGATCGATATCGTGGCCGAACGCCTTGAGGTCCGGGACAGGGAAAACATAGCCATCTTCACCGGCAACGTTGAAGCCAATCAGGGCGATCTGAATTTCAAGGCGGACCGCATCACGGTTTATTATAAAACCGTCGAGGGCGTCACCAATCCGACCGTCGAGCGGCTCGACGTGGCGGGAAACGTGAAGCTTGAATCGCCGAGCGAATATGCCGAGGCCGACTGGGGCGTCTATGATGTTCAGCGACGGCTGGTGACCTTGGGCGGTGCGGTTATGCTCCGGCGCGGCGGTACGGTGATCCGCGGACAGCGGATCGAACTCGATCTTAGGACCGGAATTACGAAATTTGACAGCTCGGGATCACGGCCGGAGGATCCCGACGGGGGCCGAGTCCGCGGCCAGTTTACGCTGCCCGCAGAGAAGAAGGACAAGTCGAACTAGACCCTTGAAGGGTGTCCTTTTATCTGGGAATAGCGGGCAATCCTGCCTATATAGGTTAACAGAAGCTTCCGTCACGCACCAATTGGGCCAACTCGGGCCGCGCCCGGTGAATTAATTACAGGTGAGCGCTTATGTGCGAAACTGGAGCCATTGTGAGGAGCAAAATCGGGTTGAGTGCATGGCGTTGAAGGAGACTGAAAAAAGCGAGATTGACGCTGCCGCAGTGGTGTCGCCGGAGGCCGCCGCCGAACCGTGGCTGAAGGTGACTGGGATCGGCAAAAGCTACGGCAACCGGCCGATCCTGCGGGATATTTCACTTCACGTCTCCTCTGGCGAGGTCATCGGGCTTTTGGGTCCGAACGGGGCCGGCAAAACCACCAGCTTTTATATTATCACCGGGCTGATTGCTCCTGATACAGGCCGCATCGAGATCAAGGGCCGTGACATCACCCATCTTCCGATGTACCGACGGGCGGCGCTCGGGATCGGCTATCTGCCGCAGGAGGCCTCCATATTCCGGGGCATGAACGTTGAGGACAACGTGCGCTCGGTGCTGGAAATCTCCGAGCCGGACCGGGATCGCAGGGAGGCGCGGCTCGATGAACTGCTTGACGAATTTTCGATCATGCATTTGCGGCGCACCCCGGCCCTGGCGCTCTCGGGCGGCGAGCGGCGGCGCTGTGAGATTGCCCGGGCGCTGGCCAGCGATCCGTCGATCATGCTGCTCGATGAGCCGTTTGCCGGAATCGATCCGATCGCCATCGCTGAAATTCGCGAGCTGGTTTCGCATCTTAAAGAGCGCGGCATCGGCGTCCTGGTGACCGACCACAATGTGCGCGAGACCCTGAATATTATCGACCGGGCCTATATCATCTATGACGGGCACGTGCTGATGGAGGGCGGGGCCGACGACATCCTGAGCAACCCCGATGTGCGCCGGGTCTATCTGGGCGAGCGGTTCCGCTATTAGAGGGCTGACTTCAATGGCTATCGCGCAAAGGCTCCAATTGAAACAAACCCAGCAGCTGGTCATGACGCCGCAGCTGCAGCAGGCGATCAAACTCCTACAGTTAACAAATTTTGAGCTGACCGATTACCTGGACCAGGAAATGGAACGCAACCCACTCCTTAAGCTTGGCGGCGGCGAGGCGGCAGACGGCACAGCCGTCGCCGATCCCGCATCAGACGCCGAGGCGGACGAGGATAAGGAGTATTCTGCCAAATCTTCCGACGTCATCCTGCGGTCCGGGAACGACAGCTCGGCCGGCAGTGATGCGCCGCTCGATGTTGATCTGTCCGAGAACGTATTCAATAACGATTTCGGCTCCGACCTGACCACACGGCCGGCGACCAGCTTTGATACGAGGGGACAAGCGTCCTCCGGCAACGGCCAGTTTGCGGATGTCGACCGGCTTAATCAGGGCGTCGCGCAGTCAAGCTCGCTCCGCAGTCATGTCGGGGAGCAGATCAAGATGCTGCCGCTTTCGCCGCGGCAGCGGATTATAGCAGCTTATCTGATCGATCTGATGGATGACGCCGGATATTTGGGTGATGGTCTCGAGGACGCACCGGAACGTCTGGGGTGTTCGAGCGAAGAATTGGAGCGCGTACGAGGCTTGCTGCAGGGCTTGGAGCCGACGGGCATTTTTGCCGACCATCTTCGGGAATGTCTCGCCTTGCAGCTCACAGAGCTGAACCGGCTTGACCCTTGTATGGAAGCCCTGCTCGACAATCTCGATCTGGTGGCCAGACGCAACTATGCAGCGCTTAAAAGGGTCTGTCGGGTCGACACCGAAGATCTTGCGGAAATGATCAAGGAAATTCATGCGCTCAATCCGAAGCCCGGCCTTCAATATTCGGACGGCGAGCCGATTCAGCCGGTCATACCCGACGTTTTCGTGCGCAAGAACCCGGCCGGCGCATGGACCGTCGAACTGAATACCGAGACGCTGCCGCGGGTGCTGGTCAACAATCAGTATTATGCCGAGCTGGCGAGCAGCATGGGTTCAAAGAAGGACAAGACCTATCTTTCGGACTGCCTGTCCGGCGCCAACTGGCTGGTCAAGGTGCTCGATCAGCGGGCCCGGACGATCCTCAAAGTGTCGCGGGAGATCGTGCGCCAGCAGCAGGGGTTCTTCGACCACGGCGTGCGGCGATTGAAGCCCTTGAATCTCAGGACCGTCGCCGCAGCGATTTCGATGCACGAGAGCACGGTCAGCCGGGTGACCGCCAACAAGTATATCGGCACCGCGCGCGGCATTCTCGAGATGAAGTATTTCTTTACTTCCGCCATCTCTTCGGCCTGCGGCGAGGCCAAACATTCAGCCGAAGCGGTCAAGGACCGGATTCGCGAGCTGATCGACAAGGAGGACCCGAAAGCTATCCTATCCGACGACCGGATCGTCGAAGTTCTGGTTGAGGAGAGCATAGATATTGCGCGGCGTACGGTGGCCAAATACCGCGAGGCCATGCGCATCCCGTCAAGCATTCAAAGACGTCGCGAAAAAAACATTCGATTGTGACGGGGGCGGACGGCGGCCCGCAGGCCGGGCAATGTCCGTTTTATGAGGGAACCCAAAAGTCATGGAAATTAACGTTACCGGGCGTAAAATTAAAGTTGGAGCAGCCTTTAGCGACCACGTCAGGGCCCGCCTCGAGCAGGCCGCAGAAAAATACTATTTCCGCTCGACCGAGGCTTCAGTGACTGTAAACAAGGAGGCCCATCTGTTTTCAGTGGCCTGTACGATCCATGCCGGACACGGGCTTAGATTGCAGAGCCACGGCGAAGGGGGCGATGTTTATGCCGCGTTCGACGAAGCGGCGGACAGGATCGAAAAGCAGCTGCGCCGCTACAAGCGGCGGATCAAAAATCACCACATTTCCAGTATCAAAGACCAGGAGGCTGTTCCGGCCCAATCGTATATTCTGGCGCCTGAGGAGGAGGATCTTTCAGCCGATGGCGGAGGGGATCCGGTGATTATCGCCGAGACGACGACCGAAATCAGAAGCCTGAGTGTCGGCGATGCGGTCATGCATATGGACCTGTCCGAAGCTCCGGCAATGATGTTTAGAAATGTTATGAGCGGCAATCTCAATGTCATATATCGGCGCACCGACGGCAATATCGGCTGGATCGAACCCAGGGCCGAAGCCGGATAGCTGGTCTCGGGATCTCGCGGCGCGAGAATACCCCGGCAGAACCGATCATGCAGATTTCGAACATAATAATATCGCCGGAACATGTTTTTTACCGGATTAAGGTGGCCAGCAAAAAGCAGGCCCTGCAGGATTTGTCCATGCTGGCCTCACGCCTTTCCAATCTTCCGGCTCGTGAGATTTTCGATGTGCTCTTGGGGCGCGAACGGCTGGGAACCACCGGCGTCGGGCACGGCGTGGCCATACCGCACGGCCGTTTCAAGGCGATCGACGGCATCGTCGGATTGTTCACCCAACTTGCCGTGCCGATTGATTGGGATGCGGTTGACGGTGAGGTGGTCGACCTGGTCTTTCTGTTGCTGGTGCCGGATGAGGCCGGGGCCGAGCATCTGCAGGCCTTGGCGCGGGTCTCATCGCTCCTGCGGGAAATAATACAGCGCAAAAAGTTGCGGCGGGCCAAAAGCCGGGAAGCTCTTTTTGAAATTCTGACAGCGGTTTAGAAGCCTTCGCCAATCCGCACGGATCAATGAACGGTCATCGGTTGGAGATTATTCTGCCTTGCTGCCGCAATAGCTTCCTGATGGCTGCCGATGATGCTCAACGGTGTTCCGTTGGCCGCGTGGATCACATATTGGGCTGGCCCGGTCTGGCCGTGGAGCGGCCGGATATAGACCAAATAGGGGGCACCCAATTGGGCCAATGCCTCGGGGCTGAGATGTCTTAGATCGTTATTATTCATTTTTCTGCTCCTGTCGTAACTCGGAGTTAGCCTTTCTTTTTGTTTTTCCTGGGTCCGGACCTGACCGCGATGGTGCGAACCCTGTGATCCCTTGCCGGCCGTGCCAACTCAACATGCAACAGTCCATTATCAAGATACGCCTCACCGACTTCCATGCCTTCGGCAAGCACGAATTTGCGCACGAACTGGCGGGCCGCGATGCCACGATGCAGATAGGTTCTGGACTCCCCATCATCGCTTTGCCGACCCTGGATGGTCAGCTGGTTGTCCTCAAGGGAGATCTCGAGATCCTCCGGACTGAAACCGGCTACGGCTAACGAAATTCGCATTTCCCGGTCACCTAGATGCTCGATATTATAGGGCGGATAACCGTTGCTCGAGGATTTGGCGACGCTATCCAAAAGGCGTTCGAGGCGATCGAATCCCAATAAGAACGGACTGTTCAATGGAGATAGGCGAGGCATCATTCGTCTCCCTGTTTGACAGCGGTTTCCGGGGCCGGACCCTCTCACACGGCGTCGCGGCCGGAATAATCGGCGGGATTCCACTTCGGGCGATCCCGCATGATCACACCTAAAATTTGGTGTGGATGCCTGAAAAATCAAGTGAGCAAAGCGAGAACGCGCCTGCAGACTGTGGCGGACGGCCGGTTTCGACCCGGTAAATTTCGCGTTAGCGCTTGAGGGTAAGCAAAACCCGCCGGTTTTGCGGTTCGCGCACCTCGTCTACGGTCTCGATCAACTGCTGATGCTCGCCGTGTCCGATCGCCACGATCATCGCTTCGTCGATGCCGAGTCCCACCAGAACCTCTTTAACCGCAGTGGCCCTGCGGTCAGAAAGCGCCAAGTTATAGGGGTCCGATCCGGCCCGGTCGGCGTGACCATCGATAAGAAACTCAGCCATGTTATTTGCCGCGAACTCTCTAGCGGCTTCTTCGATCACCGCCCGGGCGTCGTCCAGGATGTCCGATTTGTCGAACTCGAAGAACACCAGATAGGGCCCGATCAGCACCGGCGGTTGCGGCGGTGGTGGCGGGTTTAAAATTCGCGCCACCGCGGCGGCGGTTTCCTCGGGGTCAAGGCTGGGTACAAAATTTGCCAGCTTCTCGAGATCGTGCCGCGGGTTCGAACTGCCGTACAAGAGGGCCTGGATGCGGTCGGCCGGGGCCATGGCCGCGATTTCCTCGTAGACCGAAAGCGTATCCGCGACTGTATGAACGTCGAGATCGACGCTGGCCATGCGCCGCGCCCGATCGATATTTCCGGCCACCACATAACCGAAGGCCAGATTAAGGCGGTGCTCCATCTGACTACCGGTCGAGGCCGCTGCCTGCTCAAGTAAAGCAATGCCGTCGGCCAGATCTCCTGAAAGCGCCAGAATAAGGCCCTTGTTGCTGTTAAGGTCGGGATCATCGGAATACACCAAAAGACCTTCATCGAATGCTCCGACGGCCAAATCCATTTCACCGAGTGCGGCCAATGTGGTCCCTAGACTGGCAAAAAGCGAGGCACTGCCGCCGCCCCGTGATCTTGAAGCCTCCAGGGTCAAGCGCGCTTCGACCAGATCCCCAAGGATCAAATAGTTTGTACCAAGTGCCTCTAGCACTTCGCTGTTGCCTTCGTCGCGCTTCTTTGCGGCTAGCAGGCTCCTGAGCGCTTCATCGTACTGGCCGAGCGCCATCAGGCTCCTGCCAAGGCCCAGCAGTGGGCCATGACGGGACGAATGTTGGTCGTGTGCTTGCCGGTAAAGTGGAATAGCATCGGCGTAATTGCCGTCGGCGGCCAGTTGGTCAGCCATCCTCATCGGGGATTCGGTAATTTCACCGGAAGTTTGGGACCAGACGCTGTCGCTGATCAAACCCATCGAGAGGACGAGAGCCGCCAAGACCGCAATACGGCCGCGCGGGTGAGTATAGCCATGCTTCGGGAATCTCATGATTTTGCCTACCCTGATCTAATTGCCCCTGAATTGCGCATGCTGTTCACCGTGCCGGTGTAAAGCCGGGCAACTATACGCCAGTTTATGCGCCGGGAACAACACTCGCTTTGCCGGGCCTGGAATTCAAGGCCGGGTGGCCTCTAACGATAGATCGCCATGTAGGTCTCTATGGCACGTACAAAAACGTCCTGGCAGGTCCGCCCGCGACGATCGGCGAAGGCGTGCAGCTCCCGGTGCTGATCGTGGTCGAGCCGCACGGTCATTGCGATTCGCGGCCCTGAACCAACCGGCCGGCGGGCCGGTTTTAAAACCCGGTCGTTGTGGCCAGGCATCTGAGTTGCGGCCTCCTCGACGGCCCGGCGGGCTAGATCTTGGCCGATGATCGTAAGTGGAAATCCGCCAGTCTTGAGGGCCAGAATTGATCTGGGTTTGTCCGGCTGTACGGGATCGGGTTGTGGTATGGGATCAGGCTGCCGACTGTCGACCGGCGGATGTTCCTGTGAGTCCGGTTCCGGTACTTGCGATTCCTGAACGGACCCATAAAAATCACCGTCCAATGTGTCCATTACCGGGGGCGTCTTGAATCTACCGGGCGCGGCGCTCAAGGCAGCGGGGAGCTCCGGCGGGTCGTCAAGGGCAAACTGACGGGTCAGGTTCGACGGCATTGCGAGACCCTTACGGACAAGAAGTTTGGCGCTGAGGCTGGCGGCGGGTTTCATATCTAACATCCCTTTGCGAATTCAAGTTTCTGATTGGCTCTAAAAACGCTCGGTGTACAAGCGGCCGAACGACGACCGGTGCGTTGGGGCGGCATGCAGCCCGCTATGATGATGTTGCGGTTGGAAGATGGTACGGCGGAAACTCTTCTCCATTCGCATCTCGAGATATTGCCAGAGCGAACGAATTTCCTCGGCTGAATTGGCGGCGCCCTCCAGTTCCATGACCGTTCTTCCGTCGATCATGCTGGAGGCGAAGTCGTCCCGATTGTGAATTGTCACCGGGGCGACGGTGCCGTGCTGGGACAGCGCCACCGCCGCCTCAGAAGTGATGCGGGCGCCGTGGGTGGCGCCGTTGACAACAAACACTAAGGGTTTGTCGGCTCTTTCAACTATTTCTACGGTCGACCCGGCAGCCCTCAAATCATGGGGGCTGGGACGGGTCGGCACGACCACCAGTTCGGCCACGGCGACAACGCTTTGAATGGCCACGGTGATCGCCGGCGGCGTATCGATGACGGCCAGCTTGAAACCCTGGGCCCGCAATTGCTCAAGGTCGAAAGCCAGGCGCGTGACGCTGATGCGAGCGAAGGCCGGCTCCGAGGCGCGGCGTTCGTTCCACCAGTCGGAGAGGCTGCCCTGAGGATCGGTATCGACCAGAACCACGGGTCCTGCTCCGGCCAGCTCGGCCTGAACAGCGATGTGGCCGGCCAGGGTTGTTTTTCCGGATCCTCCCTTTTGGGAAGCGAAAGCAAGGATGCGCATGGTGCCAATCCTCCGGTTTTGTTGTCCCGCTGGCGTGCACCACGAGGTGACGTCTTTGTGCCGGGACCATTGGGGCGAAGCCTTTGGAGGAAGAGTATATTTATTTGCGCGTGCTAAACGAGTATTTATAAATACAAAATATATTAAAATTTTATGGATAGAAGTACTTTCCTTAACTTGACGTCAGCCCGTTTCGGCTGATTGCGCTTGGCGGTCGGGATTTCCCCGCTGTAGAACTGACGCTTGCCTTGCCGGTCGGGAAAAGACAATATGCGACGCCTGCCGACGAGAAATCCCAACAAGGAAAGATTTGTTCCATGATTACCAGATTCGGCGCGCGTTTCACGGCGCTCATCGCGGCTGTAATTGTTTTCTGGCTTCCGGCCCACCAAGCAGAGGCCGCGAATACGCTTCGTGACGCCAAGGCCCATTATGAGAGAGCCGAATACGAGGCGGCGATCGCGATCTGGGAACAGCTGGCGCACGCCGGCTCGGGCGCTGCTTTCTATAATCTCGGCCAAGCCTACCGGCTGGGCCAGGGCGTGCCGGCCAGCACCGATGCGGCTAAGGGCTTTTTCGCGCAGGGGAGCCTTCAAAAGCATACCGAAAGTCTGACCGGACTGGCGACGCTGCTCTATTTTGAGGATCGGGGGGAAAAAAGCAGCGGTGAGGCTTTGGCGCTCTTTCAGGACGCCGGCCGCGGCGGCAGCGCCGAAGCGCAATATATGCTGGCTGCCCTCCACTACAACGGTGCGGGCGTACCCAAGGACATCCAGCTTGCTTATGCTTGGGCACATCTGTCCCTGGAGAAAGGGTTTGAGAGCGCCCGGACGGTCAAGCAGCGGGCCAGAGCGCTTTTGAGCGAACACCAGCTCTCGCAAGCTGCAATTCTGGTGAACGCACTCGAGGGCCCGGTTGACTTCGAGGGCTTGCAGCCAGTCCTTCGAAAGTGGGCGCGCAGGGCCCCGCAACTGACGCCGCGCACAGCGGTCAAATCCGTTCAGCCGCTTCGGCAACCAACCGTGGCTGCGGCGATCAATCCGGTGCGAAAGGAGTGGCGGTTGCAGGTCGGGGCATTTCGCTCCGTCGGCGGCGCCCAGATGCAGCTGCAAAAACTGGCCGCAGGGACCGAGGATCTTTTAAAAGGCCTTCAGTGGACGCTCCTGCAAACCAAGAAGCCGGGTCGGGACGAAGTGTTCTACCGCTTGCAGATCGGACCGTTCCCCGACCGCATGACGGCCGAGGCCAAATGCCAGCAGATCAAGCCCCTTAAGCTCGACTGTTTCGTCGTCGCCCCTTAAGCTGCCCCGGTTTCACAAAAAAATGGGGCGAGCACTCGGCTCGCCCCGTCTGCCATGGGAGGATGGTGTGGCAGGTTAGTCAAATGAGGGAACGATTTTCGGCGCCCCGGCGATCCATGACCCGTCCGGTTGCAGGCAGGCGGTGCCGTAAGCTTCCTGTTCCTCGCCCCCAATCTTGATCACGGTCGTGTACTCACGGGTCTGCAGACATGTGGTACCGGCCGGAAATTCTTGGACCGATTGGTTGGCTTGTGGAGCGCTGTACTGGGGCGGCGGTGCGTAGTCCACGGGGGCCCGGTATTGAGGTGGCGGGTAATAATAGCCCGAGCCTCGGTAATAGGGGTCTCTGTAATAGGTATAGCGGGGGCGCGATGCCGAATAGAGCAGGTAGCCGAGCCCGATGCCCAATAGCGCGTAACCGGCAGCATGACCATGATGGCCGCGATGTCTGAACGAAAAATGCCCACCGTGATGACTACTCTGGAAATGCCGACTGCCGTGAGAACTTCCGGCCAGGGCCGGTGTCATCGTGCCAAGACCAATGACAATTGCAGAAGCGGCTAGGACTATCTTCTTAAGCATCTGATCATCCTCCCTGAGTTTATCTAAAATCGGGCTCGATTCGCGTAAAACAATATGACCCGCTCGCTGAACCGAAGATGAATGGATTGTGAGCCATTCCGCCTTTTAATTTCCTAATTGGGCGTTATTGTGGCGGGCTGTCGGATTAAGGGGCGGTTATGAGTGTCAACGCCATGTTTGGGCGAAATCGATTTAAGCTTGGCATTTTCTCGGCCAACGCCGATGGCGGTCTTGCGATTACGCGGGTTCCGGAGCGTTGGCGGGCCGGTTGGGCCGAAATCGCCGATCTGGCCCGACTGGCCGACCGGGCCGGGTTTGAGTTCTTTTTGCCGATCGCCCGCTGGAAGGGTTTCGGCGGCGAGACCAACGCCCGGCATCATTCCTTCGAGACCATTAGCTTTGCGGCCGCACTTTCCGGGCTGACCGAGCAGATGACCCTGTTTGCGACCGTTCATGTGCCGATCGTGCCGCCGGTTTTTGCGGCCAAGGCGTTGGCCACGATCGATCAAGCCTCGGGCGGTCGGGCTGGCCTGAATATCGTCTGCGGGTGGAACCAGCCTGAGTTCGACATGTTCGGGGTGACAAAGGCCGAAGCGGTCTACGATCAGGGATACGAATGGTACGAAATTTTCGTGGGCGTTCTGAAGGGCGGTGATCCCTTTGATTACAAAGGCCAATACTATGACGTCAAAGGCGTCGAGGGAGCACCGCAGAGTGTACAGATGCCGCGGCCGGTGATGCTTAGCGCCGCTTTTTCGCCGCCGGGCCGGGATTTCGCGGTCAAGACCAGCGATTGCCTGTTTACAACCTTTGCCACGATTGAGGACGGGGCCGAGACGATCGCTGATACCCGAGAGCGGGCCGAAAAGGTTGGGCGGGAGATTGACGTCTACACCACCTGCCATGTGGTTTGCCGCCCCAGCCAGGCGGAGGCTGAGGACTATTACGAACATTACGCGGTCGAAATGGCCGATCGGGCGGCGGTCGACCAGCATATGGAAATGAAAAAATCGATGTCCTTTTCCCACGACCCCAAGGTCTTTCGGGATTATCGGAAGCGTTTCGCCGGCGGCGCCGGTACCTATCCTCTGATCGGCACGCCCGAGCGCATCGCCGAGGAGCTGGCCGCCATGCATGAAATTGGCTTTGCCGGCACCACGGTGTCCTTTGTCAATTTTCTCGATGAACTGCCTTTCTTTGTGCAGATGGTTCTGCCAAAGCTCGAGGCGGCGGGCCTAAGAGTGGCCTCCTGAAAGGGGGCCAAGACGACAGGAGCGACTATGCCGGCTGACATCACGGTGGAAAGAAAATGGTCTTCAAAGGCCGGTTTTTTGTTTGCCTCGATCGGCGTCGCTGTAGGACTTGGCAATCTTTGGCGCTTCCCCTTTGTGGCTGGCGAAAACGGCGGCGCCGCCTTTGTCGCGGTCTATCTGGCCGCGGTCGCCCTGATCGGCATTCCGCTGATCGTGGCCGAATTGATTATCGGCCGACGCGGCGGCCAATCCGCGGTCGGCACTATGGGCCGTCTGGTACGTGAACGGAGCGCTTCGCCGTTCTGGAAATTGATCGGCGTCCTGAGCCTTCTTGTCCCCTTCTTCGGACTGACCTACTACGCCATCGTTGCCGGCTGGACGATGGATTATTTCGTGCAATCCCTGGCCGGCGGTTTCGGCGATTTCAACGCCGACCTTTCAAAGGCGACGAACGATAAACTTCAGGCTTCGCCTTGGCGGATGATATGGTCGCATACGGCCTTTATTCTGGTCACAATTTACATTGTGCGCCGCGGCCTCAACGACGGGTTGGAGCCGGCTACCAAGATCATGCTGCCGGCGCTGTTCGTGCTGCTTTTGATCCTCGTTGTCTACGCCATGGCCAATGGTGACGGCGCGGCAGCGCTTGATTTCCTGTTTGCACTGGAGTTTTCGAAGATCACGCCGCGGGTCGTCTTTATGGCCTTGGGCCAAGCCTTCTTTTCTCTGGCCATCGGAGTCGGGGCCATGATCACCTATGCGGCCTATGGGCCCAAAGTAACCGATCTCGGGAAGTCGGCGGGTCTGATCGCCGGCGCCGATACTGCGGTTGCTCTGTTGGCCGGCCTGGCCATCTTCCCGATTGTCTTTGCGGCCGGGCTGTCCCCGAGCGAAGGACCCGATCTATTGTTCGTGGCCATGCCGGTGGCTTTTGGCAACATGCCGATCGGCTGGTTTTTCGCGCCGCTGTTTTTCCTGTTGCTGTTTGTTGCCGCCCTGACTTCATCGATCGGCATGCTGGAGCCGGTGGTGGCTTGGGCCGAGGAGCATAAGGGCTGGGAGCGCCGCCGCTCAAGCCTCGTCATCGGCGGTCTGGCCTGGTTGATCGGGCTATCGGCGATCCTTTCGTTTAGTGTCTGGCAGGACGTCAAGTTGCTTGGCTTTCTGCCGATGTTCGAGGATTTCAATATTTTCCGGACCATCGACTTTTTCGTGGCCAATCTGATGCTGCCCATAAACGGCCTTCTGATTGCGCTGTTCACCGGTTGGGTGCTGACCCGCGAAGAGGTTCGCTCTGAGCTGGCGGCGGCCGGCCGTCTGATCTTTACCTATTTCCGCTTCACGGTCCGCTATCTCGCCCCGGCCGTCATTCTGATCATCCTGTTGGCCAATCTGTTGGGTTAGAAAACCATGGTGAACGACGGACATATTCCTGACAGAGCAGCAACCCTGGAGGCTATCCGCCCGGCCATCGGCCGCATTCCGATCGAGGACATCTTTAGTTTTGCTTCGGGGCACAAGGCGCCAGACAACCTGATTGCTCTGTGGTACGGCGAGGGCGACTTGCCGACACCGGCTTTTATCGGCGACGCCGCAGCTGAGGCCTTGCGGGCCGGTAAAACCTTTTATCCGCCGCAAAATGGCCTTCCACAATTGCGGCAGGCCTTGAGCCAATATCTGACCGGACTGCATGGGCGCCCGGTCGAGCACCAGGAAGTCACGATCACCGTAGGCGGCATGGACGCCATCCTGCTGGCGCTGCTGATCATTGTCGAGGCCGGCGACAATGTGATTGTCGTTGATCCGGTGTGGCCCAACATCAAGGGCATCGCCCAAGCTGTGGGCGCCGAAGTGCGGCCGGTGTCGATGGATCTGGGCGAAGACGGCTGGTCTCTGGATCCGGAAAAGGTCAAGGCGCAGATCGATAACAAAACGCGTCTTTTGTTTGTCGCTTCGCCCGGCAATCCCACCGGCGCCGTGGTCGACCGAGAGACCCAGATGCGGCTCCTCGAAATGTCCCGCCAGCACGGCTTCTGGATTCTTTCGGACGAGGTGTACAGCCGCCTCTATTTCGAAGGCGACGCGGCGCCTTCGTTGCTCGATATCCGCCAGCCGGGCGACCGGGTGATGGTCGCTAACAGCTTTTCCAAATCCTGGGCCATGACCGGCTGGCGGATCGGCTGGCTGGTCCATCCCCCGGAGCTGGAGGAAACCATCGCCATGCTGGTGCAGTATTCGACCAGCGGTGTTGCCACCTTCCTTCAATATGGCGCGGTGGCGGCGGTTCGGGATGGCGAGGGGCTGGTTGACCAAATTCGCGAGCAATGCCGGACCGGGCGGGATATCATCTATGAGGCGATCGGGGCCTCGAGCCGGGTCGTCCTGCCGCCCAAGCCCCCGGGGTCCATGTATGTCTATTTTGCCCTAGACGGCATGCCGGATTCACGCCAGGCCGCCCGCTCTATCCTGAGCCGAACCGGCGTCGGCTTGACGCCGGGCAGCTTCTTCTCGGCCCAAGCAGAAGGTTTTCTGCGGCTTTGCACCTGCCGCAATGAGGCAACGATCAAGGAAGCGGCGGCTCGACTGGCCGGAAATCTGGATTAGGAGGCGCCTCGATGGCAATCGACCTCGAACATTGCAAGGACCTGGATGCGGCCGATCCGCTGGCCGAGTTTCGCGACCGCTTCGAGGCGGGGGAAGAGGGCGCGATCTATCTCGACGCCAATTCCCTGGGGCCGCTTCCCGCCGACGCACCCGCGAGGCTCGAAGCCACGGTCAGGGAGGCCTGGGGCCGGGGCCGCAGCCGCAGTTGGGCGAACCCCCGGTGGATCGGGGCGCCGGCCCGCATCGGGGCCAAACTGGCCCGCCTCATCGGGGCTGAAGACGACGAGGTGATCGTCGGTGACGGCACTTCGGTCAATCTGTTCAAACTTCTGATGGCGGCGCTTGCCCTGCAACCCGAAGGGCGCCGGGTGATCCTATCCGAGCGTGACAATTTTCCGAGCGATCTGCATATTGCCCAGGGCATCGTCGCCCTGAGAGGCCACCGGTACGAGCTCAAGATGGTCGAGCAGGGCGACGACATTCTTGCGGCGATCAACCAAGAGGTCTCGGTAGTCACGCTGACCCATGCCAGCTTCCGCACCGGCGCCTGCCATGATCTCAAAGCGATTACCCACCGCGCTCACCAGGCCGGGGCGCTTGTGGTGTGGGACATTTCGCATTCGGCAGGCGCCACCGAAGTCGATCTCAATGGCGCCGGCGTCGATTTCGCGGTCGGCTGCGGGTATAAATATCTGGGCGGCGGACCGGGCGCGCCGGCCTTTGCTTTCGTGCGCCGGGATCTTCAGGCGACGGCCAGCAATCCCCTGACGGGCTGGATGAGCCACGCCGATACGATGTCGTTCGAGACCGACTACCGGCCGGCCGACGGCATGCGCCGCTTCCTCTGCGGGTCGCCGGAAGTGCTGGCACTGACCGTGCTCGAAGCGGCGCTCGACGTTTGGGAGGGGATCGATCCCAGCCTGGCCTTCGAAAAAAACCGGGCGCTAACAGGCCTGTTTATCGATCTCGTGGAGCAGGAACTGTCGTCCTTTGGCTTTACAATTATTACACCCAAAGAGACGGACAGACGCGGCGGTCAGGTGACGATCGCCCACGAGCGGGGGGCCGAGCTGAGCGAAGCCCTGATCAAGGCCGGTGTCTTGTGCTCGTTCCGGCCGCCCAACGCTATGCGATTCGGTTTCCAGCCCTTTTGCCTGCGTTTTACAGACCTATGGGAGGCCGTGGGACGACTGCGGGGGGTTGTGGAGAAGGCCTGAGCAAAGGTCTATGCTGGCCAGGCCGACTCGGTGCAAATTTAAGTTCATTTGATAAACAGGGAAACAGATTATGAAGAGCCGTCGAATTTCCATGCAGGCTAGCGACGGAGGCGAATTTTCGGGCTATCTGGCCCTGCCAGAAGGCGGTACGGGCCCGGGGATCGTCGTGGCCCAGGAGATTTTTGGCGTCAACAAGGTTATGCGGCTGGTGGCCGATCGCTTTGCCGAGGAAGGTTATGTGGTCTTGGTGCCGGATCTGTTCTGGCGCCTCGAGCCGGATATCGACTTGGGCTACAGCGAAGAGGACTGGCAGCGGGCCTTTGAGCTATTTCAAGCCTTCGACGTCGATCGCGGGATTGAGGATATGGGCGCCGCCCTGGACGCCCTCAGCGCGCTTCCCGAATGCACGGACGGCCCGGCGGTGCTGGGCTATTGCCTCGGCGGCAAGCTGTCCTTTCTGACCGCCTGCCGGCATTCGCCAAAAGCTGCCGTCTCCTATTACGGGGTCGGGATCGAGGAACATTTGGGCGAATCAAAAGGCATTAAATGCCCGACCGTGCTGCATTTCGCGGGCCAGGACCAGTTCGTTCCGCCGGAGGCCATCGCCGCGGTCGAGAATAACTTCGCCGGGCACCCATTGGTCAAAATATATGTCTATCCGGGGGTCGATCACGCCTTTTCCCGCGAGGGTGAGGAGCATTACCACCGGCCCTCGGCGCTGATTGCCCAATCGCGGACCCTGGCGTGCCTCAAGAGCGTCATGGGGCCGCATTTCGATCTTGAGGCGCTGTGGGATCAGCACACCAAGCTCGAATTTGTCGATCACGACGCGGCCGAAACCATGAAAACCATGGTCGAGGCGCCCTACGTCAACCACGTGCCAACCATGACCGGTGGCGTCGGCAAGGAGCTTTTGCACCGTTTTTACAAATATCATTTCATTCCCAGTCTGCCTGAAGATACGGCCCTGACTTCGATCTCGCGCACCATCGGCACCGACCGCGTGGTCGATGAAATGATCTTTTCATTTACCCACACAAAGGAAATCGACTGGATGCTGCCCGGCGTACCGCCGACCGGCAAGAGGGTGGAGATTCCACTGGTGGTGATCGCCTGCATGCGCGGCGGCAAGCTCTATCACGAGCATATCTATTGGGATCAGGCCTCGGTCTTGGTCCAGATCGGGTTATTGAACCCGGAAGGCCTGCCGGTGGCGGGGGTCGAGACTGCCGACAAGGTCGTTGACGAGACCAGGCCCTCGAACCAGCTGATGGACCGCTGGGGCGAGAGCAAAGGCAAGCCGCTTTAAACCTCACGGTTGGGAAGGTCGGCGAAAGGAGAGCAAAAAGATTATGCCAAGCGTACTCATTACCGGGACCAACCGCGGCATCGGCCTTGAGTTGGCCCGCCAATATGTGGCCGACGGCTGGCGGGTCTTTGCGACCTGCCGGGATCTGCTGGCCTGCGAGGCGCTTGAAAACCTCGAAAAGGAACACGACGAACTGAGCGTTCACCAACTGGACGTTACCGACCATATAGCGATCGAGGCGCTGGCGGCGGATCTTGCCGGCACGCCGATCGATGTTCTGGTCAACAACGCCGGCGTGTTGGGCGGCCAGGGTTTCGGGGAAGGCGCCCCGGACCAGCAGTTCGGATCAATGGACTACGGAATCTGGGCCCGGGCCTTCGAGGTCAACACTATGACCGCCATGAAGTTCGCCGAGGCCTTCGCCGACAATGTGGCGGCGAGCGAGAAGAAGATCATGGCTGCGATTACCTCCGATATGGGCTCGCTGACTGTCATGGAGGGTGGTTTTTATGCCTATCGATCTTCAAAGGCAGCCTTGAACGTGGTCATGAAATGCTTGAGTGGCGATTTGCGGGATCGCGGTATAATTGCCCTGGTTCTGCACCCGGGGTGGGTGCGGACAGACATGGGCACAAAAGCCGGCGAAATCTCGGTCGAGGAAAGCGTGACCGGCCTCAGGGCCGTGATCGACGGATTGACGCTATCCGATTCCGGAAAATTCCTGAGCTACGAGGGCCGCGAGATCCCTTGGTAGCCGGCGTGGACTAGCCGCCGGTTGAGAGACGAGAAGGACAGGTCAAAGCACCGGGCGCGAAGAAATCTTCGGGTACCAACATGGCCATGCTGACGACGCCGTTTCTCGTCTCATCGAAGACGTTTTGATATTCCCACACAAGCTTGCCTTGCGGCGAAACCTCCAGAACCCGGCCGCTGTTGGCTGGAGTCAGCAACAGATTGCCGTTCTCTAACAGCTGATGCTGACCGCGCATGCGGGTATAGAAGGGAATCTCGTCGCTGCCGCGGAACAGGCTCGCCCACTCACCGCTTAGGGGATCGATCCTGACGATTTGCGACTGGCCGAGATCGAGGCGGTTGTCAAAGACAGTAATCGTTCCATCGGGCTGGAAGTCCGGGTCGTGCTGGCGGTGCCAGGGACCGTGTTGATACCACTTTGCCTTCAGACTTTCCGAATCCAGGACCGCCACCAAATTGAGGCTACGCAGGCTGATCATTATATCTCCTGTACCAAACTCCGGAAAGGCGTCCGATTTGTCGGGACCCAGTATCTCAACATCATTGGGGTGAAATGGGTCAGACTGGTATCGTGAGGGAGTCACTTCGTCAAAACGTAGGACGCCAAAGATTCCCATTTGGTCCGGTTTCAGTATGATGTCCTCAATCAGAGAGATTCTGCGTAAAAAATCCCCGCTGACAGGGTCTATCTGGACGAGCCAGTGATCGAAAGTATAGTCCGTACGGTATTGCCAAGCCCATATTGAGCCGTCGTAGGACCGGTTTACGAGATGATGGAAGCCGCCGCCCAGCTTCCAAAGCGTATTGCCACAGGCGTCGATCTTGGCCAGGGCACCGCCGCGGTCAAAATTGACAACAATCGCTCCATCCTCGAAGACCGAAAAGCCATGCAGGAAGATATTATTCGGGCTTCTGCCGTCGGGATCCAGGCGGTCATAATGAACCGGCCAGTAATGCAGTTCGTTTCCGTCCTGATCAAACAGGCGCACGCCGTATAAAGCGTCATGGCTTGGCGTCACGCTGGCGACCACTCTAAGACCCTTGGACATACGCTGGGGATCGACGATGTTCCAGACTGTGCGGGACTTCTGCCCTCGATACAGATGCCGGGTCGGTTCGATCCCCAAATCGTTTTTCCAGTGGATCACGAAACCCGCCACATCGCGAATTGAGGAGCTGACGAGCTTATAGGGCGGTAGCTCGAAGGCGCCGGTCAGGACGCCGGTCAAATAGGCCAGAAACGCCACCGAGAACAGGAATAGATATCTTGCGTGCTTCTCTTTCATCGCCCTTCCACCTTTTGCGGAGTCCAACTAAATAGCGCTTTCAACCAATTGCTTATGGGTTTCATTGATGGCCTCCAGGATGCCGGTTGGGACTCCCAGATCGGTCGCCTCGTATCCTGTTGGCGACCGCAAGCGCCCCGCTTGGGCGATCAAACGGTTAGGATCGTCGAGCCCCAATTTTAGAGCCAGACGGGCCAGCGTTTCCTCAGGCTCCCGGCACAGCCGATCGTAATCGATCAACACGACTTGGTCCGCCGCCAATCCCAAAAGATGTGAATAAGCCGCCAGCCAATAACCCGCCCAAAACCCCGGGTCCCCGGCCTCCAGCTGCCGAGCGCCGGTGAACCATCGGTCGAAATCAAGCGGTCTGGTGAGATGGCCAAACTCAAAGTGTCCCAGCCATCGCATATAGTCGCGGGCAAAAGCGTCGCCGGCGTGCAAATCCGAAAAGCGTTGGTGTTGCCTCAATAGCGATGAAATATGGTCGGCAGGATTGCGAAACGGGATTAGGAACCCCGCGTCCGGGAAAAGCGCGCCAATAAGTTCAATGCGCGCAATATTCGCATTGTTTTTGGAGACATAGCGGCGCCTCGATTTATCCGTATCGGCAACACTTCGCAGGGCGACGATCTTGGTCATGTGTTTTTGCAGGAAATCCTCAAAATCGACATCTCGATCGGCCGCCGACCACAGGGCGATGCTGGTGTCGCCATATTTTTCTGGCCAGAAGCGCTTCCAGATAACTTCTTCCAGCGCTTCCGGGCTGTCGAAACCAATTTCCATACCGTCCGCATGGGCCCGCTGGCGCCGCATCTCCGCTTTTCGAAACCCTCGCGACAGCCGATCCCAAATCATAGGACAGAGCACAAAAGGCATATCCCGGTAGGTGTGGGAGGCAAATTCGCCGGTGGCGCAGAGCATCTCCAAGAGAAGCGTCGTGCCGGCCCGCGGCAATGAGGTTATGAACAGCGGACGCCTGATCTCGATCCGTTCCAAACGCTGCGCGAATATTCCGTCCTCAACATCAGCTAGTCCCAACTGGGCCCGTGTCACGGCAAAAGCGAGCCGGTGCAAGCCGCGCTCGAAAGCGTTGTACGACCGACTATCGGTCATCGCAGAATAACCATCATCGGCAAGACCAGCAGAAGCGAACCGCCGACGAAATATCCATTCGTGGCGGCGGCGGTCGCTTCGCCGATCGTAAATAGACCGGCCGTGGTACCGAAAAGCACGGGTAAGAGAGAAATCGCCAGGGCCGCGGCGCTGCGAATGAGAATCGAAAAAAAACCGCCGAACAGCTGCGCCGCGGCCTTGCGGGAGGCCGCCTCCTTTTCCTCATCGCCAAGGGACTGGGAGCGCACCGCGTCAAAGGCGCCACGGGCCACGGCAACGCTGTCCATTGTCGCGGGAACAATCTTCAGAAAATGAAAGGCGAGGACAAAGAGAAACAGCCCGAAGCTGATAAAGAGATAGATCATTTTGCTTTGGTCCGGCTTTGCCTGCGTTTGCGCATGTATCGTTTTATCGGATACCAGACAAAACCAAAAATCGCCAACACGACCGCCCCGATGAGAGCCAGAACCGTTCCGATCGCCGTTAATCCAGCCCCGGGGCCGATATAGGACATGGCTGGGCCGGCGATCAGGCTCATGTAGGCCGCGATGACGGCTATAACCAACGCCAATCTGCCCGAATCGGTCATCCTTCACTCCCGCGATTGAGTACCCCGGTGTCTATCTAGCGGGTAAACATTAACACAAAGTTCAAGACTGGCGAGAATGGCCAGCCAAATCCGAAAGTAATCGAAGATTGGTGGAGCCGAGGGGAATCGAACCCCTGACCTCTACAATGCCATTGTAGCGCTCTCCCAACTGAGCTACGGCCCCATATCCGTCACTTCAAACCGGCTGCATTGGGGGCAGCCCCGACGATCCTGGCCGACCGCCTAGCCCTTTTTTGCATCGATCTTTTGCACGGTCCCCGCCGCGGGATCAGGATTATTGTCATCCTCGTCGGCGTCCGGGACGGGTTTCTCGCGCCCTTTGCCATCGGCATCGGTTTTAACCTGGTCATCAACATCAGTATCGACTTCGGCACCGGCATCCGCCGAATCCGGCTTTTCCGCATCGGTGTCTTTGACTTGGCGGTCAGGCTTTGCCCGCGGCTTGCGCGTACGTGCATCGTGCTGCCGCGATTTCAAAAGCGGCCCCGGCGTCCAGACGTGGCCGCAAGAGATGCAGGTCACGGGCTCGCCCTTTCCCAAGTCGTAAAACCGCGTACTGCACTCGGGGCAGGTCCTCTTTGATCCCCATTCAGGTTTCGCCACTTTCGTTTCCTCACCTCACATAGTTGGTCTGAAGGTCTTGAACAGCCGCATCCATTGCCACGATCAGGCGCGAGTGTCAAAGACTTCTCGAAGGGGCGGACGATTTTGAATTTGACGCCGCAGGACGCCCGCCAGATCCGTTTCGGCCCGGCTTGAGGGCGCCGACCCCTTGACGGGCGATCACGTATGGGGCAGCAACGTCAGCACAGCATTTGGTAGTGCATCTGATTGCCTTTGGCGCGGTCAGGGCGGCGCCATGGGAGGCACCATGATCATTGCCATCGATGGGCCATCGGCGGCCGGCAAAGGGACGATAGCCGGAAAGATCGCGGCGCATTTCGGCTACGCCCATCTTGATTCCGGCGCCCTTTATAGAGCTGTCGCCCTGGCTCTCCTGCGGGCCGGGCGGGAGCCGAGCGACGCAGCCGCCGCGGTCAGCGCGGCCGAAGAGCTCGATCCGGAAATCATGAACGAACCCGCCATTCGCGACCAAGAGACCGGGGCCGCTGCTTCCCTGGTCGCAGCTATCCCAGAAGTGCGCAGGGCGCTGGTTCATTTTCAGCGTGATTTTGCCTCCCATCCGCCGGGCGGGGCGGCCGGCGCGGTTATCGACGGGCGGGACATCGGCACCGTGGTCTGCCCGCAGGCCGACGTAAAGCTGTTCATAACCGCCACCGACGAAGAGCGCGCGCGCCGCAGAATGCTCGAGCTTAAGGGCCGCGGAGAAGCCCATGACTACGAGGAAGTGTTGTCCGAAATCCAGGCTCGTGATCAGCGCGATATCGAGCGTGAAACGGCGCCTCTGAAGAGAGCCGCAGATGCGCTCTTGCTAAATACCACGAATTTGGATATAGAGGCCGCGTTCCAGGCGGCGCTTGACTTGATTAAAGCTAGCCGCGACGGTGCCCGAAGCGCCTGAAATTGGATCGGGGCTGCGTTCTTCTAGCGTCGGATCGGCCTCAAAATCACTTTTCGTGTCCGAAGCCTTTGGAAAGCAGGCAATACGTGTCAGCTTGGGTTTCGGGAAGACCGCCGGAGACAACCGGTTGGCCGATTGAGACTAGGTTCTCCATGCCTAAAGACCAAATCGAATTCCCAACAAGTGAAGAGTTCGGCGTCCTGCTCGAAGAATCGATGGGCGAGGTGAAGCGATTCGAAGGGCGAGTCGTCACCGGCACGATCCTGGCGATTGAAAAGGATTACGCCATTGTCGATATTGGCCTGAAGGCCGAAGGCCGTGTCGCACTGCGCGAATTTGGCCACCAACAGGAGCCCGAAGAGATTGCCGTCGGCTCGAAGGTCGAGGTTTTCATTGATCGTATCGAGAATGCCGCCGGCGAGGCAATTTTGTCCCGTGAGCGGGCGCGCCGCGAGGAAGCCTGGGAGCATCTGGAAAAAGCCTTCGAGGCCGAAGAGCGGGTCGAAGGTGCCATATTCGGACGCGTAAAAGGTGGCTTTACGGTTGATCTGGCCGGTGCGGTGGCCTTTTTGCCGGGCAGCCAGGTCGACGTACGGCCGATTCGGGACGTCACGCCTCTGTTTAACATCCCGCAACCGTTCCAGATTTTGAAGATGGATCGCCGGCGCGGCAACATTGTTGTCTCGCGGCGGGCGGTCATGGAAGAAGCCCGGGCCGAACAGCGGGCCGAATTGATGCGGGATCTGGTCGAAGGCCAGGTGGTCGAAGGAGTGGTCAAGAATGTCACCAACTATGGTGCCTTTATCGACCTTGGCGGGATCGACGGACTCTTGCACGTCACCGATATGTCGTGGCGGAGAATCAATCATCCCTCCGATGTTCTAAATGTTGGAGATACGCTCAAGGTCCAGGTCATCCGCATAAACCCGGAAAGTCAAAGGATAAGCCTCGGGATCAAGCAGCTGGAAGCGGATCCATGGGATGGCGTTGACGAGCGGTACCCGGTCGGCGAGAAGCTCGAAGGGACGGTCACCAACATTGCCGACTATGGAGCCTTTATTGAGCTTGAGCCGGGAGTCGAAGGCTTGGTGCACATCTCGGAAATGTCCTGGACCAAGAAGAATATCCACCCGGGCAAGATCGTTTCGACCTCGCAAGTGGTTGACGTCATGGTTCTTGAGGTCAACAGCGAAAAGCGCCGCATCAGCCTCGGCTTGAAACAATGCGAAGAAAACCCCTGGGAGGCGTTCGAAGCCAAATATCCTGTCGGCTCGACGATCGAGGGCGAGATCAAGAACGTCACCGAATTTGGCTTTTTTGTCGGCCTCGAACACAATGTTGACGGCATGGTCCATCTGTCGGATCTGGACTGGCAGCGCTCGGGCGAAGCGGCGCTGGCGGATTATAAGAAGGGCCAAACCGTCAAGGCTGCCGTACTCGATGTTGACAAGGAAAAGGAACGCATCAGCCTCGGCGTCAAGCAGCTGAAGAGCGATCCGTTCGGCACCTCGGCGGCTAAGAAAAAGGGCACTGTAGTGACCTGCACGGTCACCGCGGTTAACAATAATGGCATTGAAGTCAGCGTCGGCGATACCGGAACCAAAAGCTTTATTCGCCGTGGCGATTTGTCGCGAGCCCGGTCCGATCAACGGCCCGAGCGGTTTGCCGTGGGTGACAAGGTCGATGCCATGATGGTGGGCGTCGACAAGACGGCGCGTCGCATTAACCTGTCGATCAAGGCGCTCGAAATCTCGGAAGAAAAAGCAGCTGTGGCCCAATACGGCTCGACCGATTCGGGAGCCAGCCTTGGCGATATCCTCGGCGCGGTGCTCAAGGCCAAGCGCGAAGAGAAAGCCAAGGACGAGGAATCCGGGGCGGCAACCGAAGAGCCGAAGAAGGCGACCCGGAAGATCGCGGCAAAAGCAAAACCTAAAAAGAAAACTAAAATCGAACCGCTTGAAGAAGATCCGCCGGCCAAGCAAGGCAAGACGGTGGAGGAACCACAGCCGGAAGCCCAGGACGTCGAGCCGGAAAAGCCGAAGAAAAAGAAAGCTGCGCCAAAGTCCAAGGCGACCAAAAAGAAATCCGCCAAAGAAGACAAAGAAGAAAACGCGGCCGATTCGGCAGCGACAGAGGCCAAAAAATAGTCTCGACTCGTATGGAGGCGGACGCCTCGCATGAAGGCTCCAGCGGATTTTTTGCGGTGGGGCCTTTGCTGCGAATCGGGTCGGAAAATGACGCCGACGGGTCCGTTTCACTTCATTTTCCAGACGTTCCCGGGCCGATTCGATGGCGAAAACCGGACTTTGACCTACCGAAAACCGGAAAAAGCATGAAAAATGAGGTACTTACCCTTGACGGCGCCTTCGACTGTTGGCACGCTCTCCGGCGTCGTCGTTGGCAGAGTGAGTCGCACAAGCCGGCGGACAAGGGGCGGAACGGATGATCAAATCTGAACTCATCGCGCGATTGGTGGAAGCCAACCCGCATCTTTATCAGCGGGATGTTGAGCGCATCGTCGGCACCGTGTTCGAAGAAATTTCAGCTGCCCTGGCCAGAAACGAGCGGGTGGAATTGCGCGGCTTCGGCGCATTTTCGGTTAAGCGACGCCCGGCCCGGCTTGGCCGCAACCCGAGGACAGGCGAACAGGTTCACGTGAGCGAGAAATTTGCCCCCTATTACAAAACCGGCAAGGCTTTGCGCGAGCGGCTCAATCGAAAAAAGCCTCACGCGGTCTGAGGCCGGCCGCCTCAAACCGCAGCCGGTGGCCGGCGCGGCTTGACAACCCGGGGGCAAAAGGACTTTCAATAAATGAAATACCTAAAAGCCCTGCCCCTCTGGATTCTGGTTGCGGTGCTGGTGATTTTCAGCGTTTCCAATCGTGGCCTTGTGAGCGTGATCTTTTTCCCTTTCGCCTTTGAGACCGAACTGCCTCTGTATTTGGTTTTTTTCGGAGGCCTTTTCCTGGGCTTTCTGATGGCCGGCCTGATCATGCTCTGGCGCTCGGCGGCGGGCGGCGTCGAGCGCCATCGCGCAGCCCGTCAAAAAACCGCGTTGGAGGGTAAGCTGGCGGCTTATGAGGAACAGGCAGGCGGGCAGCCGCTCGGAGAAGCCGCCAAGACCGACAATCAATCGGCAAAGGATGTCGCGGCGCAAAGTCCTCTTGCCAACAAGATGTCAAACACCTAAAGCTGC
The DNA here is from genome assembly GCA_022566895.1 of Pseudomonadota bacterium. Taxonomy (GTDB): domain Bacteria; phylum Pseudomonadota; class Alphaproteobacteria; order Sphingomonadales; family SMXR01; genus JADFIA01. The sequence continues at coordinate 54,421 of JADFIA010000004.1, read as the reverse complement.
TGGCCCCGAACCCTGCGACCGGAGAACCTTCATGAGCGTTAACCGCAAGCGGATTCTTTGCGCTCTCGATACCCCAGATCTCGAGACGGCCACGGCGTTAGCCGCAAGTCTCAAAGGGGAGGTCGCTGGCCTGAAGCTGGGCCTCGAGTTCTTCGCCCGGCTCGGGCCCGAGGGTTATCTGGCCGTCGCGGCTTGCGGGGCACCGATATTTCTGGACCTTAAACTCCACGATATTCCGCATACGGTGGCCGGCGCCGTCCGGTCTCTGGTGGCGCTACGGCCCTTCATGCTGACGGTCCATGCACAGGGCGGCGAGGCGATGATGCGGGCCGCCAAGGAAGCGGCTGTTAAGGCGGCCGACGAAGCGAAAATCGAACCGCCTCTGGTCATTGGCGTTACCGTGCTGACCAGCCTCGATACCGGCGACCTTCAGGCGATCGGCGTACCGAGCGGACCCGAAGACCAGGTCGTAAGGCTGGCCGGGCTGGCCCGCCGCGCCGGACTCGACGGCGTCGTCTGTTCACCCCGTGAGGTCACGACGTTGCGGCAATCCTGCGGCGAGAATTTTACTCTGGTAGTACCGGGCATCCGACCCGAGGGGAGTGAACTTGGCGACCAGAAGCGGGTCCTGTCACCGCGCCAAGCGGTTGATGCCGGGGCGGATTTTCTGGTCATCGGCCGGCCCATCACAAAAGCACCGGATCCCCACAAAGCGGTTCTGGAAATCAATCGTGAGCTGACGAACTGATCGTCGGTGCTCACGATATTTTGTAGGGCAAATCGGGCCGATTGACGCTAGGCGAAGGGGTCATGGGATTGGACGTGAAAATATGTGGCCTCAAAGACCAGGCCTCGATACGGGCGGCGGCCGAGGCCGGTGCGGCCTATATCGGCTTTGTTTTCTTTGCAGGCTCGCCGCGGGCGGTGACGCCCGGCGCGGCCGGAGATCTGGCCGGCTTTGTGCCCAAGGAGGTCAACAAGGTGGGTGTCTTCGTCGATGCTGCCGATGATCTGATCCGCCAGGCCTGTGAGCAGGCGGGTTTGGATTTTTTACAGCTCCACGGGACCGAATCTCCGCAGCGTGCGGCGGAAATCAGGAAAATGACCGGACGGCCAATTATCAAGGCCTTGCCGGTCGAAATAGAGGATGATCTGATGGCCACCGCCGCCTTCGAAGGCATTTGCGACTATCTTCTGTTTGATGCCCGGCCGCCGGCCGACAGCGGGCGCCCCGGCGGCAACGCCGTGCCCTTCGATTGGCGGCTGCTCGAAGGACGGAGTTTCGGAGCACCCTGGTTCCTATCGGGCGGCCTGACGGCCGGCAATCTCAATCGTGCCGTAGGTGACAGCGGGGCCCGCATGGTGGACGTCTCCTCGGGGGTCGAGGTATCGCCCGGGGTGAAAAGCGGCCGGATGATCCGGGAGTTTTTGAGCCAAGCCAGCGGATTATAGCCGGCGGCTGCAAAGTGGGACGCAATGGCAAGTTTGGGCGACAATTTTGGCGATCTTCCGGATGCGGCCGGACATTTCGGGCGCTTTGGCGGCCGTTATGTGGCCGAGACCCTGATGCCGGTTGTCCTGGAGGTCGAGCGGGCCTACGAGGAGGCCCGCCAGGATCCTGCGTTCAATGAAGAGTTTGACCAGCTGCTGCGCCATTATGTCGGCCGCCCCAGTCCATTGTATTTCGCCGAGCGGCTGACCAGCCATCTGGGCGGCGCGAAGATATATCTCAAACGCGACGAGCTTAATCACACCGGCGCCCACAAGATCAACCACGCCATCGGACAAATCCTTTTGGCGCGGCGTATGGGCCGCCGCCGGATCATCGCCGAGACCGGGGCGGGTCAGCACGGCGTTGCTACCGCGACCGTGGCCGCGAGATTTGGCCTGCCGTGTACGATTTTCATGGGCCAGCGCGATATCGAGCGCCAGGCGCCAAACGTTTTCCGGATGAAGCTTCTGGGGGCCGAAGTCAAGGCCGTCACCTCGGGCTCGCAGACCCTTAAGGACGCCATGAACGAGGCGCTTCGCGACTGGGTGCGCAACGTTGAGGATACGTTCTATATCATCGGTACCGTGGCCGGGCCGCATCCCTACCCTAAGATGGTGCGCGATTTTCAGTCCGTGATCGGACGCGAAACCAAGGCACAGCTTCACCAAGCCGAAGGCCGGAGGCCTGACAGTCTGGTTGCCTGTATCGGCGGCGGTTCGAACGCTATCGGCCTGTTCGCGGCGTTTCTGGACGACCAGCGGGTTGAGATGTTCGCCGTAGAGGCGGCCGGCAAGGGCCTTGATACGGAGCAGCACGCCGCTTCGATTGCCGCCGGCAGGCCCGGCGTCCTACACGGCAACAAGACATACCTTTTGCAGACAGAAGACGGCCAGATCCGTGCGGCGCACTCGATCTCGGCCGGCCTTGATTATCCGGGTATCGGGCCTGAACACGCCTGGCTCAGCGAGACCGGCCGGGTTAAATATGTCTCGGCGACCGATCAGGAGGCGCTCGAGGCTTTCCAATTGTGCAGCCGTCTGGAAGGGATCATCCCGGCTCTCGAGCCGGCCCATGCGCTGGCCTACGTCATCAAACTGGCGCCCAAAAAACCCCGCAACCATCTGATGGTCATGAACCTGTGTGGGCGTGGAGATAAGGACATCTTCACCGCCGCCGAAGCCCTGGGGATGGACATATGAGCCGCACCGATGGGCGCATCGAAAAGCGATTTGCAGCACTTGCAGATGAGGATCGGGCCGGTCTGATCGCTTTTATTACGGCCGGTGATCCGGATGCCGCGACCGGCAGCGACCTGCTCGCTGCTCTGCCGGCGGCCGGTGTCGATCTGATTGAACTGGGCATGCCGTTCAGCGACCCGATGGCCGATGGTCCGGTCATTCAGGCAGCGTCCTTGCGCGCCTTGAAAGCAGGTATGACGTTAAAGAAGACTCTGTCGATGGTCGCCGGCTTCCGCCGCCAGGATGACACCACCCCGGTCGTCCTGATGGGCTATTTCAATCCGATCCTGGCCTTTGGTGTCGAGGCCTTTGCCAAGGCCGCAAGCACGGCCGGGGTTGACGGCCTGATCGTCGTCGATCTGCCTCCGGAAGAGGAGCCCGAACTGGCGGACCCGGCCAGGCGCGCCGGCCTGCGGCTGATCCGTCTCGCCGCGCCGACCAGCCTCGGGGACCGCCTTGATTGTGTTCTGGATGGGGCTGAGGGATTTCTCTATTATATTTCGATGACCGGCATTACGGGCGATTCCGTACCGGCCGGGGCAAATATTTCGCGAGCCATTGGCGATCTGAAAGAAGCCTCATCCCTGCCGATTGCGGTTGGCTTTGGCATCAAGACTGCGGCCGACGTGAGGGCCTTAGCCAGGCACGCCGATGCGGTCGTCGTCGGCTCGGCGATCGTCGAGCTAATCGCTGCTAATCTTGACCGGGCGGGGGCCGCCAAGCCGGATCTGACGAAAAAGGTTCTGGACTTTGTGCGCCAACTGGCTGAATCTGTGCGCCTTTCTTGAGCGGGCGAAATGCCCCTGATAGCAGGCCAAGGGGCGAAACTTGGCCGGCCCGGAGGGATGAGCGATGAACTGGCTGACCAATTACGTTCGACCGAAAATCAAGGCGGTTCTGCAGCGCAAAAAGGAAACGCCGGATAACCTTTGGCACAAGTGCAAGGGCTGTGGACAGCTGATTTTTGCCAAAGAGTTCGAGGCCAATCTGTCGGTCTGCACCAATTGCGGTTTTCACGACCGCATCCAACCGGACGAGCGCTTCCGCTCGCTGTTTGATGGGGCGCAGTACGACTGTCTCGATCTCCCGAAGACCAAGGACGATCCCCTGGGCTTTAAAGACCAGAAGAAATATTCCGAGCGCCTTAAGGACGCCCGCAAGAAAACCGGTGACCCGGACGCCATTAAGGTCGCAGTCGGCACCATGGGCGGCAGCCGTGTTGTGGTGGCGGCGCAGAACTTTTTCTTCATGGGCGGTTCGATGGGGGTGGCGGTCGGCGATGCGCTGGTGACGGCGGCCAAGAAATCGGTCGAGCTGAAAGCGCCGTTGATCGTCGTCACATCGGCCGGCGGGGCCCGCATGCAGGAGGGAATCCTGTCGCTAATGCAGCTACCGAAAACCACCGTCGCGATTGATATGGTGCGCAGCGCCGGGCTGCCCTATCTTGTGGTCCTTGCCGACCCGACGACGGGCGGCGTGACCGCGTCCTACGGCATGCTCGGGGACGTTCACATTGCCGAGCCGGGGGCCTTGATCGGGTTTGCCGGGCCGCGGGTCATCGAGGATACGATCCGCGAAAAGCTGCCGGAGGGATTTCAGCGTTCCGAATATCTTCTAGAACACGGCATGATCGATATGGTGGTCCCGCGCGGTGAGTTGCGCGATATCCTGATCCGGCTCATGGCGATGCTGACCAATGACGGCGAAGGCAACCAATTCCAGCGCCGGGCCGCGGCGGGTTAGGGATTCTTTTCGGGACCAGGCCAAATGGTGAGCCAGATAGCGGTCAACGCGGTACTCGAGCGGCTGTACTCCCTGCATCCCAGAAGGATCGATCTTTCACTGGAGCGCATTGAGCGTCTGCTCAAGACCCTGGGCAATCCGGAGCGCCAACTGCCACCTGTCTTCCACATCGCGGGGACCAACGGCAAAGGCTCGGTTTGCGCCATCCTAAGGGCTATCCTTGAAGCCGCCGGCCACCGGGTTCACGCCTACACATCACCGCATCTGGTGCGCTTTAACGAGCGTATCCGACTGGCCGGAGGGCTGATTGAAAACGATGCCCTTATCGAGATATTGGAGGAATGCGAAGCGGCGAACAACGGTCAGTCGATTTCCTTTTTCGAGATTACGACCGCCGCCGCCTTCCTGGCCTTCTCGCGACGGCCCGCCGACGCCTGCATTCTCGAAGTTGGTCTGGGCGGCAGGCTCGATGCCACCAACCTCGTCGAAAAGCCGCTGGTCAGCGTAATCACGCCGGTACATTTCGACCATATTTCCTTTCTCGGAAAGACCTTGGGCGAGATCGCGGCCGAGAAAGCGGGGATTATCAAACCAGGGGTGCCGGTGATCATCGGCACCCAGCCGGTGCCGGCCAAGCGGATCATTATCGCCAAGGCGACCGAGGCCAAGGTGGTGCATTTTTCCTGTTGGCACGAGTGGAAGATCGAACAAGAAGACAAGGGCAGCGATCGCCTGATCTACAGCGACAAAAGGGGCCAGCTGCACCTGCCCCGACCGCGGCTTCGCGGTGAGCATCAGGAGCAGAACGCCGGCATCGCGGTTGCAACGCTGCGGCACCAAAGGCGACTGCGCATTCCAAGTGCTGCCTACCGGGCTGGTTTCGACTGGGCGCGCTGGCCAGCCCGACTGCAGGACATTTCGGACGCCCCCATTGCCGCCGCTCTTCCCGCGGGCAGCCGGGTCTTCCTGGACGGCGGGCACAACGCGGCCGCCGCCAAAGCGCTGAGGCGCTACGTGATCAGGGAACAGGAGCGCGATCAGAATTTCTATCTGATTATCGCGATGATGACGGGGAAGGACCGCAAGGGTTTCTTGAGGCCGTTTGCCGACCTGGCAACCGGCGTCTTTGCTGTGCCGGTGCCGGATCAGGAAGGCACGCAGCCACCCTCCGATCTGGTTGCCGCAGCTGTGTTCCATGGGCTTGAGGCGCAGGAGGCAAGAAATGTCCGCTCGGCGCTCAAGATAATCGGCAGCACGGCGACCGCGGCGCGACCGCCGTTTGTCATCATCACCGGTTCACTTTACCTGGCTGGCGCGGTTCTGCAGGAAATCGGCCTTATACCGAACTAGCGGGCCACAACAATCGTCGCCATCGAAGAAATTCTATTGGTCGAGATTGCTTTGCAGCCAATCGGCGATCGCCCCTTTTGGAAGAGCCCCAACTTTGGTCGCAATTGCCTCGCCGTCCTTGAACAGGACCATGGTCGGAATGCCACGCACGCCATAGCGCGTCGGCGCCATCGGATTGCTGTCGATATCGAGCTTGGCAATGGTCAAACCATCGATCTCGTCCGACAATTCCTCAAGCGAGGGCGCCACCTGCAGGCAGGGGCCGCACCATTGCGCCCAGAAGTCCACCAAGACCGGACCCTCCGCACCAAGTACGTCCGATTCAAAGCTGTCGTCTGTCACTTCAAGCGTTGCCATACAAATCTGCCTTTCTTTGCCGTCGGGAAGGGTCGTCGCCCGAGAGTTTTTGTAACTTAGGTACGCCGCCGCCGATCGTCAAGAAGCGGCTGCCGTTTCATTTTCGAGGGCCGCCAAATACGGCCTTAGGAGTTCCTTGGGCACCGGCATCAGCTGCGCGACGCTGGTCCACAAAAGCGCTGCCCGCACCGGACGATCCGGGTAAATCTGATCGATGACCATGGTGTAGGCGGCCAATTGGGCAAGATAAGCCGGCGGCACGTCCTCGAGCCGCTCGGGCGGCAGGCGGTTTGATTTGAAATCGACGATCAGTACCTCGTCGTCCCGCACTACCAGCCGGTCGATACGGCCTGACAACGCCCGCCCGCCAACCGTCGCTGCTATCGCCACTTCAGCCCGGCTGCCCGGCCCAAAAAGCGGCCCAAACCGCGGATCGGTCAAAATCTTCGAAAGCGAGGCCCAAATCTCGTCGATCTGGTCCGCTGCGAGGCGGAAGGCCGGCTTGGACAAATAATTGTGGCAGGCTTGCTCACGTTCATCGGTGTCCAGCTTGGGTAACTGCTCGAGAAGCTTGTGCACAAGCAGGCCGCGCCGCCCGGCCATCCCCCGAGCGCCCTGTCCTGGGCCAATAACGCCACTCGCATCGAAGTCGAGTTTGGACGGCGCCAGGGGCACCAGAGGCCCGGCCTCGGCGGCGGGGCTGCGGCTCGCCCATTGCGGCAACTCCGGCAGGACCAGCTCAGCCTTCCAGGTTTGGCCGTCGTCTTCAGCCGCCACCTCCTGAGCGTTCTCAAGGCGCTGCACCTCTCCGGCTACCGGGTCAGTGATTTTCTGCTTGCCCTCAAGTCCTTCAAAGGCTGCCGCCAGGAGGCTGTACCAGGATCCCTCCTGCGGCCCCCGGCGGGTCTCATAGCCGCTCAGGTAGAGGCGATCCTGGGCCCGCGTCAGCGCCACATACAAGAGCCGCCGATACTCGGCATTCGCCTCGCGCCGCAGCCGCAGCCGCGCCTCCTTGAGGACTCCTACTTCGTTGGCCCGCCGCCCGGGCCAGATCAGGAGATCGGGCAGCGAGGTCTCGAGACCGGGTGCTGGCAGGCGCAGCAAGCTTTCCTGGTCCGGTGGCAGACCGCAGGTGTCGGGAAGATAGACCACCGGGGCCTGCAGTCCCTTGGCGCCGTGCACGGTCAACACCCGTACCTCGTCGCGGCCGCGTTCCATATCGCGCTTGATCTCCGCCTTGCCGGTCCGCAGCCAGGACAGAAAAGCCTGGAGCGAGACCAGATGGCTGCGCTCGAACGCCAGTGTCAGGTTTAGAAATTCATCGACCGGATCGTTAATCTCGAAACCCAGCTGCGCAATCAGGCTGCGCCGGCCGCCGAGACCGTTCAGGAGATGCGAGAAAAAATCAAACGGCGCATCGCGGTCGGCTTCGGCCAAAAGCCCAGAAAGAAAGGCATGCGCCCGCTCGAACGAAGCCCGTTCATGACGTCGCTCGACCAGGGTTGGCCAGAGACCGGAGGCCGAACGGCCGTGGGCCAGAGCAAAGAGGTCGTCCTCGCCCAGTCCGATGAAGGGCCCTTTTAGGACGGTCGCCAGGGTCAGATCGTCGTGCGGCAAGAGGACGAATTCGGCAGCGACCATCAGATCCATGACCGCCAGCTGGTCGGTAAGTTCCATGCGGTCGGTGCCGGCGACCGGAATATCGAGGGCCTTCAGCGCCCGCACCAGATGATCGACAAATTCGCTCCGGCGCCGCACCAGAACCATGATGTCGCCCGGCTGGACCGCCCGCCCGCGGGCCTTAAGCTCGTCCTTTCCGGTGATCAGCCGGTGAATATGCTTGGCCATCCGGTTGGCCAGCCTGGCGGCGCTGCTGCGCACCGGCTCCTGCTTGAGCGGCGGCTCCCAGGCTTCGACTTCCGTCTCGGCTTCGGGGGGCTCGGTGGGCCACAACTCAACCCGACCGCTGTGTCCGAGCCGTCGCACGGCATGAACAATCTCCTGATCCTCGAGTGTCAGGTCGCGGTGCGCTTCGGGCAGGGCAAACACCGCGTCCACCGTCTCGAGCACGGCCGCGGTCGAGCGGAAGGACTGAATAAGCGATAGCGAGCGGAAGGTCAGGCCCGCCGCCGTCGCCCGCTCTTCAACGCGCCGGGCAGCCCGTTGAAATTCGGCCGGGTCGGCGCGCTGGAAGCCGAAAATTGACTGTTTTGCATCGCCAACCGCGAACAGAGAGCGCTCGACCTCGCGGGCCCCTTGGCCGACGAAAAACTCGCGGCTCAGCTCCTCAAGCAACCGCCACTGCTCGGGGTTTGTGTCCTGTGCTTCGTCGACCAGAATATGGTCGATGCCGCCGTCCAGCTTATAAAGAATCCAGGGCGCGATGCCCGGACGCTGCAACAGTCGGTCGGTGGTCAGGATCAGATCGTCGTAATCGACCAAACCGCGGCGGCGTTTGGCCTGCTGGTAAACCTCTAACACGGCGGCGGCAAGGCGGGTAAAGGCGGCGCTGTTGCGGGCCGCCTGCCAGAGCTTCAAGCGCTCCACCGCCGCTTCGAGACGCGCCGTTTCATTTGCGATCACCTGCTCCAGAGCCGGTTGCCGCTTGAGCGTCGGCTTGGTCGCAACGCTGGCCCGTGGCTCATCTTTTGCGGTCAGAAATACCGCCTTATGAGCCCCGAAGCGCGCCGCCCGCTCGGCCCCTCCCTCGGCCGCCAGAAACTCGCCGATAGCCGCCGCGCGGGCCTGCTCGGCGGGGCTGCCGTCCGCCAGCGCCTGCGCTAGGGCCAGAAGTCCCGCACCATCAGGCGCCGGCTCGGTGGTCAGCTGGTCGGCCAGACCGTCGCCGTCGGCCGGCAGGCCAAGAGCCTCGAGGGTTGCCGCAGCCACTCCTTCCTCGCCTTCCAATCTCTTTAAAAGCCGCCGGAAATGTCCGCGCTCCTTGGCCACTGCTGCCATCAGGTCGGAAAAACCCTGTTCGCTTACCTGAACGGCAATGCGCGACAGTGCGGCCGAGATTTTTTTGTTGCCCCGGTCACCGGCCGCCGCCAATACGCGCTCCAGCGCATCCTCGAGAAGCTCCCGCGTTGTGCGCTCGTCCATGACCTGAAAGCGAGGGCTCAGGTTGGCCTCGGCGGGAAAGCGGCCGAGCAGGGACTGGCAAAAGGAATGGATGGTCTGAACCTTCAGGCCGCCTGGCAAATCGAGCACTTCGGCAAACAGTCCGCGCGCCCGGTCGAGCATTTGCTCATCGGCCCGCTCGTTAGCCCGGGCCCAGATCGAAGCGGCCAAGGTCTGGTCCGCGAGTCCGGTCCACTCGCCAAGCTGGGCGTAAATGCGGGTCGACATTTCGGCCGCGGCCGCCTTGGTGAAGGTCAGACAAAGAATGCGTTCAGCCGGCGTGCCGGTCAGCATTAGTCGCAGGACTCGCGCGGTCAGCACGTAGGTCTTGCCGGTGCCAGCCGAGGCGCCTACCCAGATGCTGTGACTGGGCGCGGTGGCGGCTGCCTGATCGGGGGTCAGGCGTTTCATGTCAGATCCTCCTCCTCACCGCTGGCGAAGCGCCACTCTTTAACCCGTGCCAGATGGTCATAATCGCCGTAACCGGCAAACCGGGGCCTGGGGTTTGACAGATAGGGCGTCCCCTGCACCGCGAAGCGCTCGATCAATCCTCGCAAGCCGGCCTCGGCGCGGGCGATTTCGGTCGCCGGGTCAAGTTTTGGCCGCCGAATCCGCAACGGGGGATCGCCGCCCGAGACCTGCCAGTATTCGAATCCCTCAACCTCGCATTTTGTAATTCCTTCAAAGGCGCCGTGCTCGGCCATCAGCGCCTCGAGCGGCAACTGCGGCGCAAAGCCGGTGGCAATCCGCTTGTCGCTCGGCAAGACGCCGGTCTTGTAATCGATCACGACAAGTCGACCGCTGCCGGCCTCCCGGTCGATGCGATCGGCCATAGCGGTCAGCATGAACTCACCGGCCGGCCCCATCAGTGCATGGGCTCCCCTGATCTCGGTAGCGACCACTTCGAAGGCCCCATCACGTGCCGCCTGCAGCTCAACAAAGGCTTTTGCCGCAGCCTCGAAGCGCGGCCACCAAAAGGCGCTGACACCCGGCCGTGTCAGCGCCTCCGAAAAACACTGCCGCCCGACCGTCAACAGCACCTCGAAGGCGCCTTCGTCCCAAGGTCCGTCATAGGATTTCATGAACCGATCGAGGGCTCTGTGGATGATTGTACCGCGGGCTTTGACCCCCGGCGCCTGATCGATCGGATCGAGAACCTTCAGGCCAAGAATGCGCGCCGCATAAAGCGAATAGGGATCACGCATCCAGCTCTCGATGGCGGTCACCGAAAGCCGCCTCGGCCGCGCCTCGACCGGCGGCGTGGGCCGTGGTGCGGCGGGGGCAAGCAAGCGCTCGGGCCGGTCCAGTTCGTGAAACCACCGGATCCACGGCTTTGGCCCCCGCGGCAGCGGCCCGGCCAGGGCCTCGAGGCGCAAAAGCCAGCGGCTGGCGACGCTTGGCGTGCCGTCAATTTTGGCGGCCCGGGTTAAAAATACTTCGTCGGCGCCAAGGGCCTCCACAAAATCGTGCGCCGACTGTCCGATGCGCCGCTCCGGAAGCGGTAGGCCGACCTGCCGGCGCATCGGCCGGCTCATCCACGGATCGTCGCCCGGGGCCGGCGGCCAGGTGCCCTCGTTCAAGCCGCCGACGATCAGCCGATCGACCGATTGCAGGCGGGCCTCGAGGGGTCCCCACAGGAACAGCCTCGGGTGCTGGCCATAGCGCGGTCGGACCGTCTGCGACTGCATCAGCCGTTCGACCGCGGCCGCATAATCCTCCAGCGGCAGATCTCCATAGACACCGGCGGCGGCGCCCAGTTCGTCGACAAAGGCAGCCAGAACCTCACCGTCCTCGCCGCTCCAAAGCCGATCGACGCCCCCCTGTACATCGGTTGCCGCGAGCGCCTCGGCGCAGGCGACATGGGCCTTCACCAATTCCTCAAGACCAATTTTTTTCCGCCGCCGCAGCTTCTCAAGCGGCCTCAGAGCGGCTCTCAAATTCTTCAGCAAGCCGGCGATTTTCGGCTGGCGGGCCGCCGGCCCAAGCGCCTTTCGAAGACCCCTCAATCCGCCACCCGGCCGCGGCGCCCTGAGGGCCGCCAGCTCGAGCCGCCGGGTCTGGCGCAAAAATTCTCGGCGCTCCATGCCGGCGGCGGCCAGGGGATGTTTCAACAGACTCAATAGCGGGATCGGGCTGTGGTTTTCGGCCACCGACTGGGCGAGCAAGAGAAAAAAGCTGCCGGCTGTAGTTACCGCCAGAGGCCGGCCCGCTGAATCATCGATAGCGATGTCCCAGCGCTCCAGCTCGGCCGCCACCCGGCGCGCCAGCCCCCGGTCCGCGGTTACCAGGGCCGCCGTCTTGCGGCTTGTATTCAGCCCCTGGCGCAGCAGCAAAGCGATCACCCCCGCTTCCTCCTGCTGGTTGGCGCATTCGACGCGCGTAAGGCCCTTTAGGGCGGTCTTTGGATCTAGCTTGAGATGGCGCCAGCCGCTGATCGTCTCAGCCGGTCTTAGGGCCTCACGCACCAGGGAGAGACGTGCCGACTTGGCTTTCAGCTGGCGGGCATCTGCAGTGCTCAGGGGCCAGGGCATCACCTCCTCACGCTCCACCCGCATACGCGCCAATAGCTCCTTCAGGGTAAACTGCGGATGCGGCTCGTTAAGGGCCTGCCAGACCTCTTCCGGGGCCTCAAGATCGAGGCCGGGCAAGACCACAGCGCCTTGGTCCAGGCGCGCGATGACAGCCAAAAGATCGCCGGTCGGGGCCCGCGATCCGGTGCTGCCGGCGGCGATGACTTTCTGGTCCGGGGGTGCAGCCTTCCAGGCCGCGGCGAGGGTGGTAATCAGCGTGTTGCGATGGACCGCGATGTCCGAATGGCCGTCGGCGGCCAGAATGTCCGGCCAGTGGGTGGTTATAATTTCAAGGAACTTCAAAACCTCCTGCCAGTGTTTGGCAAATCTCTCCGGCGCCAAGTCGTATAGCGCCTCCGGGAGAACACCGTGAGTCTGCATCTCGTCCAGCAGGCGGGCCAATTCGCCGGCCAGTTGAAGCGCCCCGGCGCTTGGCAGGTCGGGCTGCCCGAGCCCTGCCGCCGCCTGCCTGATCTGACGGGCCAGCAATAATAGCCGTCGCAGGCGCGGGATCGGCGGATCGAGCGTCAGCTCCGTGTCGGCACCGGAAAAGGCCGGCTCGAACAACAGGTCCTGGTCGGAAATATCGCCAATCGGCTGAATATCGGGCAGGATTCGCGGTGCGCCCTTAGCGGCCCTAACAAAGGCCTTTTCGAGGGTGCGCACGGCCCGCCGGTTTGGAACCAGAATCAGAAATTCCGCCGCCTCCGCCGGATCCCCTCGAATCTGCTTGTCGATCTCGCGGGCCAGAACATCGGCGAAGGATACACCGGTGGGGATGGTGTAAATATTCGGCCTACCCGAGTTAAAGAGCTCCATGGAACCGCGTTTCCTGTTCCCTACCTTAAGCGATTATCTTTCTAGAAATTTGGTCGTTCTGTCCACTGCTTCGGGTGTGCCGACATGAAACCATTCGCCGTCATGCAGACAACCGAAAAGGCGGCCGGCTTCGAGGGCCTTATCGTAAATCCGGTTGAGCGAATAGGGTGCCACCCTGAAATCCTCGAAAACCGCCGGTTTGAGGATCTGCAGCCCAGTGAAGACGAGGGCTGTGCCGGCGCCGTGACGCCGTTCAAGCCGGCCGTCGGAACGCATCTCAAAATCGCCGGCACCGGCATAATTGTGGGCCTCTCGTTGACTCACCAGCAGCAACAGCGCGTGCATGGTGTCAGGCTCGAAGGCTTTAGCCAAGCGCCTCAATGCGCCTGGCCGGCCGTCGCGCCACAGGGCGTCACAATTCAAGACAAAAAAAGGCTCCGGGCCAAGCAGCGATAATGCCTTTTGAACCCCGCCACCGGTGTCGAGCAGCGCTTGCCGCTCGTCAGAGATCAAGACCTGCGGCGGCGCTGCCCTGGTGGCCAGATGCCGCTCAAGGGCTGCGGCCTGATAATGCACATTGACCACGGCCTTTTTGATTCCAAAGGCCGCAAGATGGTCGAGCGACCGATCGATAAGGCTTCGCCCGGCGACCTCGATCAGGGCCTTCGGCCGGGCATCGCTCAGCGGGCGCATGCGCTGCCCGAGGCCGGCCGCCAGGATCATGGCCGTCTTCGGCTGCCAAGAAAGGTCGCGTGGCGGAGGTTCAGCGGCCATGGCGGGCTCCCCGCGGCAGAACGGCGCGCCGCATTTGGCCCGGGATCAGGTGGTCGAGCCACTCGCGGTAGGCGGCCAATGCCGGATGGGCAACGTTGCGTTCCAGATGACCCCAGACCCTGGGGATCAGCTCCAGATACTGGGGCTTTCCATCGCGCTGCCAGAGCCGGGTGAATATGCCGATGATTTTGCTGTTCCGCTGGGCCCCCAAGAGCTGGTAATGGCGCTCGAAGGTCTGGCGATCCAGTGTCTTCCCGCGGGCCGAAGTGGCGGCCAGATAGCGCTCTTTCATCGCCGCTTCGAGCCCCGGCGACAGATCGCGCCGGGCGTCCTGTAACAGCGAGACCAGATCGTAAGCCGGGTGACCAATCAGGGCGTCCTGAAAGTCCAGGACACCGACCCTCGCGATTCCTTTCCGGTCGGCCAGCCAGATCAAGTTATCAGCATGGTAATCGCGCAATACAAGGACTTCCGAAGCGGCAGCCAGGGCCTCGAAACTAGGACGCCAGACGACCTCAAGCTCAGGTCTCCAGTCCGCATCCCGGCGCTTGAGCAGCAACGGCAGATACCAGTCAACAAAAAGAAACAGCTCCTCGAACAGCCGCCCTTCATGGTAGGCGGCAACCTCGTATCGCTGCGCATTGCCGAAGCGCAATGTGGCCGGAGGCGGTCGCTGTTGCAGGTCCACAAGGAGGTCGACCGCAGCCTCATAAAGCGCAGTCTCGCTCGCCGGATCAGCGGCAAAGGTCCGATTGAACGTCTGGTCGCCCAAATCCTCAAGCAGCAGAAAACCCTCGTCGATCTGCCCGGCCAGGACACGCGGAGCGCTGCAACCATTCTTGCCGAGGTAATTTGCCAACGCCCAGAAGGGCCGAACATCTTCCTGCGGTGGTGGGGCATCCATCAGGACCACGGACGCGTTTTTAAATTGAAGACGCTCGTAGCGCCTGAACGAGGCGTCGCCGGCCAGCGGCCTTCGGGATGCTGATCCCCAGCCCTCGGCTTTGAGGAACCTCCCTATCTGTTCGCCGCGGGCGCTCATCGCATGGCCTGTTCAAGAAGTTTCAGGCGATCGGACCAGCCACCGAGATTTTCGATCGTGACCTGCCGCTCGCGCGGCCGGTTGGCCAGCGCCAGCGAGATCAATAGACCGCCGGCGGCCAGCGCCGAGCCGGCGTGCTCCGGCCACTCGGCCAGCACCACGCCCTCGGCCTGCGCTTCTTCAAGGCCCAATTCCGTAATTTCCGAAGGATCCTCGATACGGTAAAAATCAAAGTGCCAGACCATCGGTCCGACACCGTCGGCGGGCGCATAAGATTGGGCGAGAGTGTAACTTGGGCTTGGAATTTCGGCCGACAGATCAGAGATGAGTTGGCGGATGAAGGCTCGGGCCAGCGTGGTCTTGCCAGCACCCAAAGGCCCCGACAGCAATACGAGATCCCCCTTTTTTGACAGCGATGCGATGGTCACCGCAAGGCGTTCGATTTGCCGTTGGGAGCAACGCTCAAGTCTCATTCTGCCCTCGCCCGCCTGGCCTTCCCCAACCAACCCATCGATGCTTTGCCGGCCCTTCATTGACCATCTCCGGTGTCACGAGGCGGCCTTCCCCTTGCCGTCCTTGCCTGTAAATGCCTCGGCTGCAGGCTTTAGCTGATCGGCAGCCGGCTGTGGCAGGAAACAGCGGATCAAGCACTCACCCGGCGATCCGGTGTCGATTTCAAGCCGGCCGCCGTGCAACTCAAAAACCTGCTCGCTAAGCGTCAGGCCGAGCGAAGACTGAATCAACAGCCCGGCACTCGCCGTCTGATCGGAGCTGCTACCGCGAAATTCAATCTCCAGTTCTTGCCCCTGTTTACTAACGCTGACTTCGAGAGTCGAACTGGCTGGGCAATAAGTTGCCAAGTTTGTAACAATGTCGCGCAGGGCCTTTTCAAGCCGCTTGCGATCGCCAGACACCAGCCATCCGGAGTTGTCGCCCGTCTCGAGCTGCAAGGAAATATTCTTGGCCGCCAGAATCTTTTCAAGCCCACTTTCGACGGCGGCCAACAAATCGGCAAACTCGAACACACTGGGATTGAGTTTTTTCTTGCCGCTCTCCAAAGCCGATAGCTCAAACAGATCATCGAGCGATTGCTTTAATTCATTCGAAGATGACAGGGCCGCGCCGAGGTACGATTTCTGGCGCTTGTCAAGCTCGCCGAAATATTCGTTATGCAACAGCTCGATGAAACCGATGATCGCGTTCAGCGGCGTTCGCAGATCGCTACTGATATTGCCGATAAACTCGCTCTTCAGCCGCTCGGCCATAATCAGGGCCTCGGTTCGCTCGTGCAGGGCCTTTTCCATTTGCACCGAATCGGAAACGTCCATGATCGTAAACAGCGTTGCCCCGTCCGGTAGCGGCACAACCGCAAACTCAAGGGTGCCGCCTGTGGTCAGCAACCAGCGTCCGACTTTCGGTTTGCGCTCGATCGTATAGCCCTGGATTTGCGCCTTGGTCTCCTCCCACGGCAGCTCGGCCTCTTCGAGCAACCGCCGGCATCGCTCCAGCAAATCCGAGATGTGTGGTGAAGTGTCAAGAAAATCGCTGGTCAGGTTCAGGATCTTTGCGAAATTCTTATTGGAAAGACCAAGACGGCCATCGCTGCCGATCACCGCCACTGCCTCGTGGAGATTGTCGAGGGTGGCCTGCTGGACAGCAATCAGCGTGTTATAGGACCGTTCGAGCGCCAAACGGTCTGTTACATCCTCAAATATCACCAACAGCCCACCCATGGGATGAGGCTGTGTGGCAACCCTGAGTGCCCGGCCGTCGGGCAGGTGCCACATTTCTTCGACCAGCTCCGGTAGCGCCGTATATTGATCGAGGACGGCCTGTTTCCAACTCAAGAAGTCGGCCTGCTCTGGAAGTCGGCGATTTTCCCGCAGCGCCTCCAGCAACTCGCTGTGCGAAGGATGGCCGTCCATCCAGCTCTCCGGCAGACGCCACAAATTGGCAAACGCGCGGTTATAGAACTGCAGCGTTTGATCGGCACCAAAAATTGCGATTGGTGTCGACAGACGATTCAACGTCTCGGAATGGGATTCCGTAAAGACTTTCAACTCGGATTGGGTTTTTTCCAGATCGGTCTCGTCGAGGGCAAAACCTACCAGTCCGGCGTTCGCACCTTTATGCGGAATCTCGAATATCTTGAGAGAACGGCGCTGGTTGCCGACCACAACATAATGGGTGTCATAGATCAGCTGCTTGCCGAGCTTCGCCAGGCGGGCCAACTCGCGCGCCGGCGCCGTGCTTGTGGTGCCGGTCAACTCGCTTTGGCGGCCTAGGATCACTTTTCTGGAGGTTCCGTCGAGGGCTTCAACATAGGATTTGTTCACCCACACCAGATCCAGCTTGCGATCACGCAGCCAGACCGGGAAAGGCGCCGCGTCCAATGAAGCCTCGAGAACGCCCCGGCGCTGCTCGCTTTCCTTCAGATCCTTCAAGAGATCGACTCGGTCGGCCTCAAGATCCGAAATATCGCTAAAGGCGACAACCACAAGCGGGCCCTCGGCCTCTTCGGTCCAGATTTGTCGCCCGACCACATAAAGCGCCACCCCACTGGCTGCCGATTTGTAGATCAGGGAAAAGGACAAGCCCTCCTCGTACAGGCCCTCGATGCCGGCGCAAAGAGCGGCACCGGCTTCGCCGAGGCCATGTTCGCCGGCCAGATCGGCAACCGAGTTGGGCCGGCGGCTCAAATCCAGCCACTCCCTTACCCGGTCCGAACAAATGACATCGCCGTTAGGGTGGATGGCCATGTAGCTGGCCGGCCCCTCTTCGAGAAGCAAATGGTCAAACCGCAGGCCGGCCTCGGCGTTGAGGCTGCGGTCGATGGCGATCTGGCGATGCCATAGGGCCCAGGCGGTCATGACGATAGCGCCGATCATCACGCCGAGAGCCAATAGCAATCCGTCGCTCACCTGAAGGCCGATGTCGCCAGTTTGCGCCAGCGCGGGTCTGGGCATTGCCGCAAAAGCGGCAATTAGCAAAGCAACGAGATTAAATCTTACCTGGGACCACATATCGCCGGCCAGAATACGCGTCGCCGGAGGTCGCGGGCAAGAGCTTTCAATCGGCGGATGATGCAACATCCGGAGAGAGGTCTAATAGCGGTATTGATCGGCTTTGAATGGGCCGCCGACCGGCACGTCTATATAATCGGCCTGTTCCGGGGTCAGCTTGGTCAGCTTCACACCGAGCCGGTCGAGATGCAACAACGCCACCTTTTCATCCAGATGTTTGGGCAGTGTGTATACTTTGAGCTCGTACGCCTCGTGGTTGGTCCACAGCTCAATTTGGGCCAGAACTTGGTTGGAAAAGGATGCGCTCATAACGAAGCTCGGATGACCGGTCGCGCAGCCGAGGTTTACAAGCCGCCCCTTAGCCAACACGATCAAGCGCTTGCCATCCGGAAATTCGACCTCATCGACTTGCGGCTTGACCTCTTCCCATTTCAGATTTTCGAGGGCCGAGATTTGAATCTCGGAATCAAAATGCCCGATATTGCAAACGATCGCCCGGTCCTTCATCTGGCGCATGTGATCGAGCGTGATGACATCTGCATTGCCGGTCGCGGTCACGAAGATATCACCCGAGGCTGCGACGTCATCCATGGTCACGACTTGGTAGCCTTCCATGGCCGCCTGCAGTGCACAAATCGGGTCGATCTCGGTAATCATGACCCGGGCTCCCTGCCCTCTAAGGCTGGCCGCGCAGCCCTTGCCCACATCGCCATAACCACAAACCACCGCCACCTTGCCGGCCACCATGACGTCGGTGGCCCGCTTGATACCGTCGATCAGGCTCTCGCGGCAGCCGTAGAGATTGTCAAACTTGGACTTCGTCACCGAATCGTTGACATTGATCGCCGGAGCCAGCAGTTCGCCGCGCCGTTCCATCTGATAGAGCCGCAAAACGCCGGTCGTTGTTTCTTCCGAGATGCCACGGACGTCGGCCATCAGATCGGCATAACGGGTGTGCATCATCAACGTCAGATCGCCGCCGTCGTCGAGGATCATGTTCGGCTGCCAGCCGTCGGGGCCGTTGATCGTCTGCTCGACGCACCAGTCGTATTCCTCTTCGCTCTCCCCCTTCCAGGCGAAAACCGGAACGCCACTGGCGGCCATCGCCGCCGCTGCCTGGTCCTGGGTCGAGAAAATATTGCATGAGCTCCAGCGAATCTCGGCTCCGAGTGCCTGCAGCGTCTCAATAAGCACCGCCGTCTGGATGGTCATGTGCAGGCAGCCGGCGATCCGGGCGCCCGATAAAGGCTTGTCTTTCCCGAACTCGGCGCGCAAAGCCATCAAACCCGGCATCTCGGTTTCCGCGATCGCGATTTCACGCCGGCCCCAGTCGGCGAGGGAAAGATCAGCTACCTTAAAGTCATGGTTAGCGGTCATCGGGGTCTTCCTTATGCTGTTCAGCGTCGGCCGGCTCACAGGATCGTAGTGCTGCCTGGCCCCACATGTTTCCCGGAGCTTTCCGTCGGCGGCTTATATCAGTGGTGCCCGATCGCTGCAAGGATCACGTCGGGTGGCTCTCAGGCCCCCTCCTTGAAGCGGCTGCAAATCAGCTCCTCGAGGGCATCCAGGGCCTCTTCGGCCCGCGGACCGCTGGCCCGCAAAGTCAGCTCCTCGCCCTCGGCAGCTGCCAGCAATAAAAGCCCCATAATCGAAGTGCCAGCAACCTCGATATCCTCTTTTTTGACTATAATCCGGCAGCGAAAGGTATCTGCTAGGCGCACAAACTTTGCCGCGGCGCGGGCGTGGAGACCGCGCTTATTGCACACGCGGACGTGTCGTTCCAACACCTTTACCCTGTCGGCCGCGCGTTTCATTGAACGATCCCCTGGAATTGTCCGCTTGAGAGTCGGTCAGTCCTGCTCGCCCGCCAAGACTTTGGAAGCCACGTTAATGTACTTTCGACCAGCATCCTGGGCCGCTCCGATCGCCTCTTCGAGGCTGGCGCTTTGGCGCAGGCTGGCCAGCTTGATCAGCATTGGCAAATTGGTCCCCGCGACAACCTCGATTTTGCCCTGGTCCATGATCGAGAGCGCCAGGTTCGATGGCGTGCCGCCAAACATGTCGGTCAAGACAATGACCCCAGAGCCGGATTCGACCTCCTGGACCGCGTCAAGTATCTCGGCCCGCCGCTTCTCCATGTCATCGTCCGGACCGATGCAGACGATTCGAACTGCGTCCTGCGGTCCCACAACATGTTCCATTGCAGCGACGAACTCGGCAGCCAGTCTGCCGTGGGTTACCAAAACCATTCCGATCATTTCAAAATTGCTCCTTTGATGCCCCGCGCGGCCAAGGTACGGGTTCGTTTCCCCGGCCAGCCAGACTCCAGGGTGATTCGCGACGGTTAATATTCACGCGGCACCCGACTTTTGCCAGCAATTTCGCATATGCCACGGCTGAAGATGTACCTCAACAGGGGTGCTTGTGGTCAAAGGATCATGCCGCGAGCGGGTTTTTGACGCACCGCCAGCCGGACCTTTGCGGTTGCCGAGGCTTCGAATGGATCTATTTTGATCCGCAAAATCCTGACGCCGTCGATTTCCTCCCAGACGGTCTCGGGCAGACGTTCCACGATTTCGCCAGGCACCAGGTCGACCAGCAATCTGATGGTTAGGCCGCTGGCATGGGGAAATTCGTGCACACCAAGCCCGCGCACCTCCATCTGGCCGGCGATCCTGGGCGGCGGCGAGGCGATCAGGTCACGACCCTTGCGGAACAGATTGGTGTAATCGTCGGCAATCAAAACCGCGCCTTCATCCACCAGCCTCAAGGCCAAATCTGATTTGCCGGCACCCGGCTCGCCGCGGATGAGAATCGCCATCTTGTCGATGGCGACGCTGGTCGCATGAACGGTCTTCATACCCGCAGCCTGATGCAGCTTTTAACTGGCGTCAATCCCCAGGCAGCAAGGACCCCCCTTGAAAGGGTTGCTTATTCCAGCGGCAGCTCGATTCTGAACTGGGCGCCCGATTGAGCTTTCTCGGCTGCATCTGGCCCGGATTCGCTGCGGTTTCGAGCCTCGATTCGCCCGCCGTGCGCTTCGACAATTTGACGGGAGATGCTAAGGCCCAACCCGGAGTGGCGACCAAAGAGCTCGCGGCTTGGCCGTTCGGTGTAAAAGCGCTCGAAGATCCGGGTCTCGGCTCCTTCCGGCAGACCTGGACCCTCGTCCTCGACCAAAATGACCAGACAGCCCTTTTCCTTGGCCAGATAAACGTTGATATCGCCGCCCTTCGGGGTGAAGGATAGCGCGTTATCGATCAGGTTGCGCATTACCTGTCCGAGCCGCCCCTCGATGCCGTTGATTACGAACTGGCCCGGCTCCGGCGGCTCGAAATCGATCACCGTCTGGCGTTTTCCCATTGTGGTTCTGTAGGCTTCAATAAGGGTGGTGACCAGAAGGCCGACATCCACCGGTTCCATATGGCTGCGGGACAGCTCTGCATCGAGACGCGAGGCATCGGCGATATCGCTGATTAGCCGGTCGAGTCGCCGTACATCGTCCTGGATGATGCCCAAGAGTTTTGCCTGGATCTCGGGATCGTCGGAGCGCTGCAACGTTTCGACGGCGCTGCGCAGCGACGACAGCGGGTTTTTTATCTCATGGGTGACGTCGGCCGCAAACTGCTCCATGGCATCGAGCTGGCGGTAGAGTCTTTGGGTCATGCTGGCCAGGGAACGCGACAGGCTGCCGATCTCGTCACGCCGGGCCGTGAATTTGTGCAAGACCTCGGAGCGGCCAATGCCGCCTTTCACCCGATCCGCGGCCCGCGCAAGGCCGCGGATGGGCCGGGCGATGGTGCCCGCCAGGAAAACCGACAAAAGAAGGGTGATGGCAATGGCAATCGAGATCACCCGCAGGATCGTCAGGCGCTCCTGCTCGATAATTGCCTGAATACGGGCACTGTCGGCGCTGAGCATCAGGGCGCCCAAAACACGGCGAAAGCGCTGCACGGGTTCGGCCACTGAGATCAGCAACGTGCCGTTCTCGAGCCGCCTGACCAGAGTCTGCGATTCACCCGCCAAGGCGGCTACCACCTCTGCGTAATCGCTTGCTTGTTGATCCGGCCGCTCGGTGTAAAGCGGCAGATTTTGATTAGAGCCAAGCTTGTCGAGTGAGCGATTAAGCCAAGCGATAAAGCGGTCCTTAAGGCTCTGAGTTTCTCCTTCGGGCGGCAGTGGCACCGTGTAAACCGAGCGTGCCGGCCCCATGTCGCGGCTGTCGGCGATGAGCGTGCCGCCGACCGAAAACAACCGGGCCCGGGTGCCGGTCGGCGGCGCCAGTCGCTGGATCATCTGGCGGGCCGGCAAGGGCGTCAGATCTACGCTTTCGGGTCCCGCGGCGGCCGATTCCCCAAGCGCTGCCGCAATGATCTCGGCCTGCGCCTCGAGGCTGGCAATATGCTGATCCATCAGATTGTCGCGAAACTGATCGAGGTAGAGAATACCGCCTCCGAAGACCCCGAGGGCCAACAGGTTGACGGCCATAATACGCCAAAGAATAGGAGACATGATGGCCAAGGAAAGACGCCGACGCCGGTCATCAGCCGGATTGCGCTGCCCGTTAGTCATCAGCCCTCACTGTAACGGTACCCGACCCCATAGAGGGTTTCGATGCATGCGAATTCATCGTCCGCAGCGCGGAACTTTTTGCGCAGGCGCTTGATGTGGCTGTCGATGGTGCGGTCGTCAACATAGACGTCGTCGGCGTAAGCGGCGTCCATAAGCTGGTCGCGGCTTTTGACGTGTCCCGGGCGCTGGGCCAGTGATTGCAGAATCAGGAACTCGGTCACCGTCAAGCGGATTTCCCGATCGCCCCATTTCACCAGATGCCGTAGCGGATCGAGGGTCAGCTTGCCGCGCACGACTATCTGGTCCTTGGCCTCGCGCTCCCCTTTTCCGATCCTGCGCTCGGCGCTTGTGCGTCTGAGCACGGCGCGAATTCGTTCGATCAGCAGACGCTGCGAAAACGGCTTGTTGATATAGTCGTCGGCGCCCATTTTTAGGCCCAGCATTTCATCGATCTCTTCGTCCTTGGAAGTCAGGAATATGACCGGCATGTCGCTCGATTGCCGCAGCCGTCGCAACAGCTCGATACCGTCCATCCGCGGCATCTTGATATCGAGGACCGCCAGATCAGCCGGCTTTTCGATCAGCGCTTTTAGGGCGCTGGCGCCGTCCGAATAAGTGCGCACCTGAAAACCCTCGGCCTCCAATGATATGGTCACCGAGGTCAGGATATTCCGATCGTCATCCACCAGGGCAATATTGGCGCTCATAATACCGGCTCCCGTCCTATCGCTGAGGCCGCTAATCTGCTGCATTATTCACCCAGCATCCTCGACCGCACGGTTGAAAGCGCTATCAAGCCACTTCGACCATAATATGGCAAGGGACTGCTTGTGGATGGTTAAAGGAATTTCAAGACTCGGTAGGCGGCGGCAAGCAGCGTGGCAGCGGCTGAAAGCGCCTGGCAGCGAATTCTTGTGCGCCGAGAGCGGCTTACGCACACTGCTTGTGCAGTCGATGCGATTTCTATAATTAAAATACAATCGTAAAGTTAGGGATTGATTTTAAAGACGTTGCCAAACAATGTGCCGCCGTTCGCGCTCGAGCCGACGTTGCCCTGGACCGGGCCTCAATAAGGCTCGGCTGTTACGGGAAAAGCTGGAAGGACATCAAGTTGGATGTATTCGGTACGCATGTAAGCACCTACGGTCTTGATCAACAAGGACTGGGCGGGGTCAAGGCCGGCCATTGGAACCTCGGGCGTGCGGCGCTTTATGAGGCAGCGATACAGCGTCAGGAAGGCCGGATTTCCAAGTTCGGGGCTCTGGTTGTCGAGACCGGCCGCCACACCGGGCGCTCGGCCAACGACAAGTTCCTGGTTGAAAACGACCGCTCGCGGGACACCGTCTGGTGGGGCGATGTGAACCGGCCGATGAGCCAAGCCCATTTCGACGGCCTGCATGCCAAGTTCCTGAAACATTTTGAAGGCCGGGACGTTTTTATCCAGGATCTGTGGGGCGGCTCCGATGAAGCGAACCGGGTTGCGGTGCGGGTGGTGACCGAGACGGCCTGGCATTCGCTGTTCGCTGCGACCATGCTGATCCAGCCTGAGAATACCGAACTGGCCGATTTCATACCCGAATTCACGATCCTCAACGCGCCGAACTTTAAGGCCGATCCGGCGCTCGACGGGACAAATTCGGAAACCGTGATCGCGCTCGATTTCGAAAACAAGATGGTGCTCATCGGCGGCACGGCCTACGCCGGCGAGATAAAGAAATCTGTGTTCTCGATCCTGAACTTTCTGTTGCCAGAGCGTGGCATCATGCCGATGCATTGTTCGGCCAACATTGGCCCACAGGGGGATGTGGCGATCTTCTTTGGCCTTTCGGGCACCGGCAAGACGACCCTTTCGGCGGATTCGTCAAGAACCCTTATCGGTGACGATGAACACGGCTGGTCGGATACCCATGTGTTCAATTTCGAGGGTGGGTGCTATGCCAAGATAATCCGCCTTTCAGAGGAGGCCGAGCCCGAAATTTACGCCACCACGCGACGCTTCGGCACGATCCTTGAGAATGTGGTGATGGATGACGAGACCCGTGAGCTCGACCTCGATGACAACGCTCTGGCAGAAAATACGCGCGCCGCCTACCCGATCGACTTTATTCCCAATACTTCAGCCGAGAACCGGGGCGGCCTGCCCAAGAACATCATCATGCTGACAGCAGACGCTTTTGGCGTCCTGCCGCCGGTTGCCCGCCTGACCCCGGAGCAGGCGATGTACCACTTTATATCGGGTTATACGGCCAAAGTGGCGGGCACCGAGATCGGCATCAAGGAACCGCAGGCGACCTTCTCGGCTTGTTTCGGGGCGCCGTTTATGCCGCGCCATCCGAGCGTTTACGGAAACCTCCTGAGGAAGAAGATCGCTGAAGGCGGAGTTAACTGCTGGCTCGTCAATACCGGCTGGACCGGTGGCGAATACGGCGTTGGGCACCGCATGCCGATCCAGGTTACGCGGACTCTGTTAAATGCCGCCCTCGACGGTTCGCTGGCCTCGGGGCCGATGCGCCGGGACGAGAAATTCGGCTTTGAGGTGCCGCAAGCGGTGTCCGGGGTCGAGGCGTCGATCCTTGATCCAAGGCAGACCTGGGACGACAAGGACGCCTTTGACGCCAAGGCGAAGCATCTGGTCAGGCAATTCTTAGAGAATTTCACCCAGTTCGAGGATTACGTCGACGAAGAGGTTCGGGCTGCGGCACCGACTGCCTCCTGAACGAGTCCAGGAAATTTTTGGAATTAGGCCAGGTGCCACACGCTCGGCGTGGTAGGCTGGGCGGTTGAACCTCGAGGAGCGATTAGCGATCATGCCGCGGGCCAAAATAAACTGGGGATTTCCCAAATGGGGCAGTTACGGGGCCGACCGTGAGACGGCAACGGTGCGCCTATGCGATTATGAGAGCTGCACCGAGAAGGCCGATCATCCGGCCCCCAAATCGCCACTTTCGGACCACAAATGGTGGTTCTGCAAACGCCACGCGGCCGAATACAATAGGAACTGGAACTTTTTCGAGGGCATGACGTCTGAACAGGTCCAAGCTTACGCCCACGGCGAGGCGCATGAGGCTGCCGGCTATGGCACTTCGGGTGTTTACGGCTGGGGTGGTGTGACCGACGCCGATGGTCTGACAGCGGTCGAGCGCAAGGCTTTTGAGACTTTGGGTCTGGAATCCGACGCCGCGGCCAAGGAGATAAAGGCGAGCTATCACCGTTTGGCCAAGAAATACCATCCCGACACCGGCGCCGGCGAAGCCGCGGTCAAGTCCTTCCAGGCAGTGCTGACCTCTTATGAAATTTTGAAGCCGCGCCTGGAAAAGCCGGACCGGCGGCGCTAATCCTGGGACTTCAGCCGATCCGCTTTACGATCTTGCCAATTGACCTGTCGAACGCAGTCGGTAAACTGCCCTAATCGAGGGGGCTGCCGGGGCGGCCTGGCAATCTTCCGAAGGGGGAATCCATGGAAAAATCCGATGTGCGCCCGCAGTGGTCGTCGCGGATGCCTTTTATTTTTGCGGCGGTTGGCAGCGCGGTGGGTCTCGGCAATATCTGGCGCTTTCCATATATGGCCGGCGAGAATGGCGGGGCCGCTTTTGTCCTGATTTACGTGGCCTTCGTCGTTCTTATTGGCCTGCCGGTCCTGATCGCGGAGTTGACCATTGGGCGGCGCGGCAGAATGAGCCCGATAACTTCGATCCGCAATGTGGCTGAGGAGTCAAACAGCTCGAAACGTTGGGGCTGGATCGGCCATCTCTCAAGCCTTGGCGGCGGGCTTGGACTGCTGGCCTTTTACAGCGTCATCGCCGGCTGGGTTCTGGCTTATATCATCAAGGCGGGCAGCGGCATGTTTTTAGGCTTCACGGCGGCGGATTCAGCGGCGGCCCTGGATGAGCTTTATGCAAGCACGCCGGTCATGGCGTTCTGGCATTTCGTGTTCATTGCAGTCACCGTATATATCGTCGGCAAAGGTATCAACGCCGGGCTGGAAAAGGCGGTCACCTATCTGATGCCGGTCCTGTTCCTGTTGCTCCTGATGCTCGCGGGTTATTCCATGGCCACCGGCGAATTTTTGGCCGCGCTTCATTATTTATTCGCGCCCGATTTTTCGAAGCTCACCGGCGAGGTGGTCCTGAATGCTGTCGGTCAGGCCTTTTTCTCGTTGAGTCTGGCTCTCGGGACGATGGTGGCCTACGGGGCCTATCTGCCAAAGTCGATCAGCATTCACCGCTCGGCCACCCTGATTGCGGCGGCCGATACCGGGGTGGCGCTGATCGCCGGCATGGCCATCTTCCCGCTCGTTTTCGCTTATGGGCTCAATCCCGGTTCGGGGCCGGACCTTATCTTCAAGACCCTGCCGATCGCCTTCGGGCAGATGCCCGGCGGAGCGATCTTCGGCATGCTGTTCTTCATACTTCTGGCCATCGCCGCGGTTACCTCGTCGATCTCGATGCTTGAGCCGGCGGTCGCCTATTTCGAGGAACGCCAAGACATGAACCGTTGGAAATCGGCCATCTTTGGCGGCGGCATCGCCTTTTTGATCGGTCTTTTGACGGTCTTCACGCAAAATGATCTGGCCGAATTCCATCCGCTGGCGAGCTTCGGGATCGAGATGGACTTTTTCCAGCTAAATAACTTTATTGTCTCCAATCTGATCATGCCCATAGGCGCCCTGTTGCTGGCCATCTTCGTCGGCTGGCAGGTCAAGCGTAATGTCTTGCGCGACGAATTGGGCTTGCCCGAAGGCGGCATTTTCGCGATCTGGCATGTGTTGATCAAATTCTTCTGCCCGGTCGCGATCATCGCCATTCTGATCTCCGGGCTGGCCTAGGCGGCAAGCTATCGGCAAACCGAATAAAGAGGCCCCTGCATGGGGCCTCTTCAATTCGAGTCAGGTTATGATCAGGCCGCTGCCGCGGCGGCCATTTGACCGATCCGCTGCAACATCGAAAAAAGACCGTTGGTGCGCATCGGCGAAAGATGCTGCGCCAGATCCAACCGATCAAGGATCGCTTGGGCGTCGGTTTCCATGATCTCGCGGGCCGTGCGGCCCGAGTAGATCAGAAACAGAATGGCCATCAGGCCCTTGACGATCATGGCGTCGCTGTCACCTTCAAAGGTCAGGCGCGGCGGCATATCGCCGCTCCTTTTGACGTTGAACCAGACCTGGCTGGCGCAACCCCGGACCTTGTAGGTCTCGGTACGGTAACGCTCGGGCAGCTCGGGCAGCTGGCGCCCGAGATCGATAATATAGCGGTAGCGGTCCTCCCAGTCGTCGAACAGCTGGAAGGTCTCGATCACCTCGTCAATTGTAACCTCTGCGACAGCCATAATTCCTACTTGCCAGGCAAATTAAAACCGTTCAGCGGCATCCGCTGACGCCGCCAGTATATATGGTTAATCGGAGGGGGGAAAGAAAGGGCTCAAAATAAAGACAGCGGCGGCGAGGTGCAGGTGAGAGAGTCTGGGGGTGTGTAGGGCAGTTAAACACCTCGCCGCCGAAGCTTAGTCCTCGAGTGACCGGAGTTCCCGGTCGAGGCGGAATTTTTTGCTGGTTATGTAGGCTTCCATGTTTCTTGTCCGCCGCTCGATATCCTGAAAGCGTTTACCCAAATCAACCCTCATGTAATCGGGTTTGTTGCGGGCCTGCCTCCAAAACTCGTCCTCTTCCGGTTTTTCGTACATCTCATCGGGCTTGGCGTCCAAAACGAAACCAAGAATAAAATAACCGCACAGAACCGGCCAAATCCCGGTAATGAACGCCAGGATGATGGTCATCAGACGCACGAAGCCCGGCCGCACGTCGAAATAGTCGGCGATGCCGGCGCAGACGCCCATGCAGCGGCCGTTGCGGGGATCCCGGTACAGGCGGTTGGGATCGTACCGGCCGCCGTCGCGGCGCCGTCTTGCGCGGCGCGAACCGCGGCGCTTGTGCCGTCTGTGTCTAAAGCGGGTCATTGCACCTTGCCCTCCAGTCTGGAATCTCGTCGTCCAAAATGCGCTCCAGAGCCTGCAGCCGATTCTCGAGCTTTTCTGCCGACGCCCGCAGGTCGATCAGCAAAGTCTCATCGTCGGCCGTAATCACCTTGGAGGATTTCCACTTGGTCACGTAATGCAGGATGAGCCAGAGCGGGATGACGGCCGCGATGAATATGATAGAGATCACTTCCATTGTTGCACCTGTCTTTTACGCGGGTTTCTATTTGCCGGCGCTTTTCTTGGCCGACCGCCTCTGCACTTTTGCCTTGATCGCCTTTAACTCACTGGCAATCTCTTCCTCCTTGGCCAGATCGTTGATCTCGTCGGCCAGAGTTCGGCCCTTGCCGAGATCGAAAGCTTCGGCTTCGCCCTCGATCCGGTCAAGTCTCGCTTCGACTTTTTCAAATCTCGCGAAGGCCTCCTCGATGCGCGGACTATAAAGATTGCGGCGCACCCGCAGTTGGTTGGTGACCGTCGTGTGACGGGCCTGGAGGGTCATTTTCTTGGCCCGGGCCT
The DNA here is from genome assembly GCA_022566895.1 of Pseudomonadota bacterium. Lineage (GTDB taxonomy): Bacteria > Pseudomonadota > Alphaproteobacteria > Sphingomonadales > SMXR01 > JADFIA01. Next base: position 25,832 of record JADFIA010000004.1, on the reverse strand, counting down.
CGCGCAGCTTGGCCTCGAGCTTGACCACGTCCTCATCGTGGCGGCCCAGGGCTTCTTTGAGAAGATCGAGATCTTCTTTAAGAAAACCGGTCATTTCGGCCGCCTTGGCCTTTTCGACCAGGGCCGCCTTTGCCAGGTCCTCGCGGCCCTTGGAAATCGCCAGCTCGGCCTTCTTGGCCCAGTCTTCCTGGAGATCGGCCAGACGCCTGAGCTTGCGCCCAGCGTCTTTCTGATCGGCGATAGCGCGGGCTGCCGACGAGCGGACCTCGACCAGCGTTTCTTCCATTTCCTGGATCACCAGGCGGATGATCTTGTCGGGCTCCTCGGCCACGTCAAGTATGGCATTCAGGTTGGAATTCACGATATCTGCCATGCGTGTAAAAATACCCATTGTCTTGGTGTCCTTCTTATCGTTTGGTTTTTGTCGTGACTCAGGCCGCGCTTTTGGTTCTCCGGCCTAGCCTTTAGGATGATCTAGGATGATCGCCTGCGGGCGCGATCCCGCCGGCGGCTGAAACTTCCGAAGGCGGGGGCGGTACGCCCATAGGTACCGCCTGGAAATTCGGCAAAAAGGCCGATCGCCGATGTGCTTTCCATTTCGGCCGCGTGGGTGATCTGTAGGGCACCGCCGATCTTGTTCAGAATATTCATCTATTGGTTCCTTTATTGCTTTTGTCTGCCTCAATCCCTCTTCTAGTCGCAAAGACCGTGCCAAACTTGAAATTTTCCAATAACCGCTTGAAAATAAAGGATTGTTGGTGCAGTCGGCCCAGATTTGCCATGATCACAGAAATGGTGTATATTACCAAATAATAGAAAAAATCACGAAGAATTAGGAAAATATAGTCTTGGGTGCTGAGCAATTTCCGATCATCGGCCAGGCGCGCGTTTTCCTCGATCTTTTGGATCAGGTTTCGCGGGTCGCGCCCCTCAACCGGCCGGTTCTGATTATCGGTGAGCGGGGCACCGGCAAGGAGCTGATCGCGGCGCGGATGCATTTTCTTTCGGGCCGCTGGGACCGCGGCTTTGTGCAATTGAATTGCGCGGCCTTGCCGGAATCGCTTCTGGAAAGCGAGCTCTTCGGCCACGAGGCCGGCGCCTTTACCGGGGCCGTGGGGCGCCGGGCCGGTCGCTTCGAGCTCGCCGACGGCGGTACGCTGTTCCTCGACGAGATTGCCAATATGTCGCTCTCGGCCCAAGAAAAGCTTTTAAGAATCATCGAATATGGCGAGTTCGAGCGGCTCGGCGGCGACCATACGGTGCAAGTGGACGTAAGGGTGATCGGGGCGACCAATGTCGATCTGCCGCGCGAGGCGGGCGCCGCCCGCTTTCGTCTCGATCTCTTGGATCGCTTGGCCTTCGATGTTTTGACCGTACCGCCCTTGCGGGTCCGGCGCGAGGATATCCCGGCCCTGGTCGGCCATTTTGCGCGGGCGATTGCATCGGAGATCGGCTGGCCGGAATTTCCGGGCTTCAGCCGGCGGGTCGAAATGCAGTTTATGGACTACGATTGGCCGGGCAACGTGCGCGAGCTTAAAAACGTCGTCGAGCGCGCGGTCTATCGCTGGTCGGATGAAGCCAGTCCGGTTGACGATGTGATCTTTGACCCCTTCGACAGCCCCTGGCGGCCTGCCGCCACTCCATCGCCGGCCGCTGTGGTTGCTGCCGCAGCGCCGGCCCCGGCTGCCGCCCCCTCCCCCTCCCCCGGCACTGCCCTGCCGGACGCCCGGCGACCGTTCGACATGAAGGAGGTTATGAGCAGCACCGAGCGGCATCTTTTGGCTGAAGCTCTGGCCGCCAACCGCTATAATCAAAGAGCCACGGCGGCGCATCTCTCGCTGAGTTATGATCAACTGCGTCACGCCATAAAGAAACACGGACTGCTGGACAAATGAGCGACGACGAGCGAGACCCAAAATCCGGTCAGGCAGGCAGAGGCAGCCGAATCAAATTTGGGCGCCGGCCGGCCTGGGTGATGCTGATAGTGCTTCTGGTGCTGGTGGTTGCCGCCGCCTATCAAATCACTGTCGGTCTGGGTATGCACGACCGTGAAAGCTTTTTCGAAGAGCTTTGGGGTGTTCTGGGGATTGTGCTCCTGTTTCTTGTGGGTGGCGTGGCACTTGGACTTCTGTTGGTGACCGTCAAATCTTTGCTGCGCCGGCGGCGCGGCCCCACCTCCTGGGGAAACGACGACGCTGGCGGGGACGACAAGGGTGACCCCGGCGACTGATTGTCAGGTCTTGACACCGGCTTCGAGATGCCGGCTTTTCATCCCGGGGACGATTTGCCCAATCGTCGGCAGTCAATTCAAGGGGGCGCGCGCATGCTGCATAAGCTTATGATCGCAGGTCTGGCGGCGGCATTAATGTCCTGCGGCGAGGAACCGCAAAGCGAGGCGGCCGATTTGGTCATCCTGGGCGGCACGATTTATACCGGCCTCGATGCGGCGCCAAGGGTCGAGGCGGTGGCGGTGACCGGCAACCGGATCGTCTTTGTCGGGACTGCAACCGAGGCCGGCAAGCGAATCGGGCCGGGGACCGATCTGATCGATCTCGAAGGTGCCTTTTTATATCCCGGTTTTACCGACGCCCACGCCCATCTCTTGGGCCTCGGCCTTCGCGAGTTGACGCTCAATCTTGAGGGCATTGCCTCGATCGCTGAACTGGCAGCAGTCGTAAAGGCGGCGGTCGAGGCCGCCGAGCCGAGCGAGATTATTTACGGCCGCGGCTGGATCGAGACCCACTGGCCTCAGAGCCGATTCCCCAACCGTTACGATCTCGATGCAGCCTCTCCCAAAAACCCGGTTATTTTGCGGCGCGCCGACGGCCATGCGCTGGTGGCCAATAGTGCGGCGCTTACCGCAGCCGGTGTTGACAGAGAGACCGAGACGCCCTTCGGCGGCGAAATTTTGAAGAATGTGGACGGCGTGCCGACCGGCATGCTGATCGACGGCGCAATGGGCTTGGTGAGCCGGTTGATCAGCCAGCCCGACGAAGCCGAAAAGCGCCGCGCCTACATCGTCGCCGGCGAGGTCTATGCCGCTTACGGCTGGACCAACATTCACAACATGTCGGTCGACCCGAACGATGTGCCGATCATCGAAGCCCTTTCGGACGACGGCGGATTGGGAATCCGGGTGTACAATTCGGTCGACGGCAACAATCTCGAGAGCGTCAAGGCTTTGCTCGATGGCGGTGCGCGGCGCTCGGCGGCAGGCAGGATCGTCACCCGGGCGATCAAGCTCTATATGGACGGCGCCCTCGGCTCGCGTGGCGCGGCGCTTCTCGAGCCCTACGCGGACGCCGAAACCTTGGGCCTCTTACGGGCCAAGGAGGAAGAGACCGTGCCCCTGATGATCGAGGCGTTGCGGCACGGCATCCAGGTCAATGTGCATGCCATCGGGGACCGCGGCAACCGGCTGCTCCTGGATTGGTATGAGACCGCCTTTTCGGCCGTGCCGGCTGCGGAGCGGGCGGTCGCCGAACCGCGCTGGCGTGACGAGCACACCCAGCACCTCCACCCGGACGACCTGGGGCGTTTCAAGGCCCTTGGCGTCATCCCGTCGATGCAGCCGAGCCATGCCATCGGCGATCTGCATTTCGCGCCGGACCGGCTGGGACCGGAACGGCTTTCCGGCGCCTACGCCTGGCGGGCCCTGATCGACAGCGGGGTGATCATTGCCGGCGGCTCGGACGCGCCGGTGGAGCGCGGAGACCCACGGATCGAATTTTATGCGGCCATCACGCGGCAGGATCTTAAAGGTTTTTCGGGCCCCGGTTGGCACCCGGAACAGGCGGTCAGCCGCGCCGAGGCGCTTAAAATGTTTACCCAGTGGCCGGCCTTTGCCTCCTTTGCGGAGAACGATCTTGGCACGATCGAGGTTGGAAAGCTGGCCGATTTTTCGGCCTTTTCGCTGGACTTCATGAGCGTAGATCCAACCGAGATCCTTAGCGCCGAGACCGTGCTGACGGTGGTCGACGGCCGCATCATCTTCAGGCGCCGCCCCTCAAAGGACGAATAGAGCGGGAAAATGGTGGGCGCGGCTGGGATTGAACCAGCGACCCCTGCGATGTGAACACAGTGCTCTACCACTGAGCTACGCGCCCCGATCGGCCTTTTTTCGCTATCAGCCGCGTTAATCCCCGTTTCATTAGCTTGAAATGCTCAACCCCGCAAGAACCGCGCCGCGACGGCGCCAGCCGGCCCTGTCCCTTCGCGGCCCGAGGATGGCGCTTGATTTGGCGAAATCTAGGAGTTACTATACGGTAACAACTGGGAGTCGCCCTTGCGTAGCGCTGAAAAAACCCGCCTTAGGATTCTCGACAGCGCAAGCCGCCTTTTGGCTGCGGAAGGGTATGAGAGTCTGGGCGTCAACCGAATCGCCGCCGAAGCGGGGATCGGCAAGCCCCTCATCTACCGGTATTTTGGCGATCTTGACGGTCTGGTCGCGGCGCTGGCCGAACGTGCGGCGGCGGATCTTAGGAGGCCGGAGCGGCAAGCATCGATGAAAGTGGCGCGGCCCAAGGAAATCCTGTCGGCGCTACTCGATTACGGCCGGCGCCTGGCATCGAACGGCGCCGCTCGGGCCCTGTTGCTGCGTGAGTTGGCGCGGGCCGATATCCCTGGCCTGGATCTGGATCTGGATCTGGATCTGGATCTAGAGCTGGAAGCGGGAGATGCGGTGCCGGGGCCGGGCCAAACGATCGGCGGACCGGACCAGGCGGCGATCCACGCCGTTTTGCGGGCCGCTATCGTCTTGCTCGTGATCTGCCGGGACCGCCACCCAACCTGGGATGGGCTGCCCACCGTCAGCCCCAAGGACATGGTCCGTTTCGAGGCGGCAGTGGCCTGGATCGTAAGCCAGGCTTGGCCGGAAGGGCAGGGGGTGCCGGCGATCGGCCGTGGAGAGACGTCATGAGCCTGAGCGTGACAGTGAGCCTGATGGTGCTTAGCGTCGCCCTTACCGCCTGGGCCAACTGGCGCGAGCGCAAGGAGCATACGCCGGGTCAGGTGCCGCTCGTTCCTTACGCCATCTGGCAGTTCATAGGCATCATAATCTTCATCCTGATGGCGGCCCATCTGATTACGCTCCTGAGCGGCCAGCCCTTCATTGGACGGCGCGGTTTTTGAGTATCGGCGGCGGGCATCACAAGCACCATACGAAACGGAGCCGCCCACGGGGAGGGCGGCTCCAGCCAATATAGACAAGAAGGGAGCTCATTAGGCTGGGCCGATCATACCATTATTTTAGGCCCAAGTTAATCTATACCTAAAAATGGCCGGAAAACGGTGGATTTATTGGCTCAGGCCAGCCGACCAGGTATCAAGTCTCATAGCGTCGGGCGGCGGAATGCGATTCGCCATCATCGACTCAACGCCGGCAATTCCTGGCGGATGCCACCAATTCCCGCTGACGCTCGCAATGCGGCAAAATTGAAGGTTACCATTGAGTAACATAAGGCCCTGACCGGCGCTTTGGGCCCTAAGGGATATGCCTCGGTCGCCACCGGGGGCCGACAGGCTGAAAGAGGGCCCAAATACAGAATGCCCCTGGCCCTAGAAGGTGCCGCGGAGGCTGATCTGGTAGCGACGCCCTTCGCGGTGATCGCGGAATTCGCGGTTGGTGACGATACCGGTCGCTATGCCGGCATCAAAACGCGTCCGCACTCGGCCTTGGTCGGGGTTGGTCAGTTCGAACCCATCAAAGCGCAGCACGATACCCGAAAAGAGTTGCTTTTCGATGAAAATCTCGAACCGGTTCATGGCCGGGTGCTCAACCAGTTCGTCGATGTCGTGGAAATTCCAATGGCCGTAGCGGGCCGCCTCGAGGCCATAGCTCAGACCCAACTTGGTCAGGTCGTGGCGCAGGCGAAGCATGGCCCAATAGGCGTTCCAGGTATTGAAACGTCGCTGCAAGCCGGTGAAGGCATCGCGGATCCGGGTCCGGTTATACCCAGCCTCGGTTTCGATGACCAGATCGGGCAAACCGAGGCCGATCATTCTGAAACTCGTTTCCAGCTTGATCTCCTGGCGTGTGCCGTTGCCGATGTTGCCATTGCCCGGAACGCCCGGGCTCACTTCCAGCCGCTCGATCCGATCCCGGTGCTCTTGGTGCAATGCCGTGACCTTGATCCGTCCGCCGTCGTTCCTAAGACGATGCTCAAAGCTCGCCTCCAAGTCCCAGCGCCACTGCGGTCTGAGATCGGCATTGCCGGCCGTGACTTCATCGTCACTGCTGGTCGAGGACGCAAAATCGCCGAAATCAAGCTGGTCGACGACACGGCGCAGCGAGATCTGGAGCTGGTTTCTCGGTGTAAAGTTATACCTGAAATCGAAGCTCGGCTTGACGAAGAAGAAAGTGCGGCTACTTGCAAAGTCTCCGGTTAGCTGGATTTTCGAATATTCGGTAAACAGCGACGACTCGAGCGACGCCTTATCGTTGATCTTCCAGGTGTGGATAATAAAACTTTCGTTGCGGGTTTCCTTAATCCTGGTATCGGCGCCCGGAATGTCGATCGGCACCAGGATGTCGCCCTGCAGTTCTGAAAATTCGAGAAGAGAGGTCAACTGGTTGATCGCCATTTCACTGCCAAACTCGATACTGTGCTTGGGCGAAACGGTCCAGGTCAGCGAGGTACGGCCGATCATCTCGGTCGATAGTGCCCCGAGGGCGACCTCGAAATCGTTCACCGCGGCGCTGCCGGTAATCAGAAAGTCTTCCGCTTGGCTCTCGGTCTTGTCCTCGCGGCTGTAAAGCGCCAAGAGCTTGAACGTAAGTTCATTGCCAAAGCTGGTCTCGAAATCGCCGCCGATCTCAAACTCCGGCTTGTCGAAGGTCTCATTGCGGCGGGTCTGGCCCAAAAACAAAAGCCCGCCCATTGGATCGGGATCGAACCGCTCACCGTTGGTGTCAATCGTTTGCGTGAGATCGATATACTGACCATTGAGACGCAAGGTCGTATCACCATTGAAAGCGTAGGTCAGGTTGGCCGTAAGTTTGTTCTCTCTGTGCTCGCGGCTGGTGATTTCGTCAAGCCGGCCGAGAAAGACGTCGTCTGGATCAAACAGCAGTTCGAACCGATCGAAGCGCCGCTGGCGCGGGATCGTCTCTATGGAGACAAAATAATCGAGTTTGCCGATCGTGCTGCCGTAAGACAAAAATCCGCCGAAACCCACTTCCGGCCCTTTGGTGACCCGCACATCGGCCCGCCAGGATCCAGAGCCCTGCGTGGCCGCGCCCTCTTTCAAAACGATGTTGAGGATGGCTTCCTGGCCTGAGACTTTAACGTCCGGCGATGAGCCGCGAATGATCTCGACCCGCAGAACCTTATCCAATGTGATGCGTCCGAGAGCGCTTTCACTGTCGTTCGACTTGCCGGACATGCGCTTGCCGTTGATCAGGATGCGATCGTCGTTACTTGAAAAGCCCCGATTGTCGTTATTGCCCGAGTTGAGGATCGGCTGGGTACCCGGAATGCGTCTTATCAGATCGAGCACCGAGACAGCGTTCGGATATCTGGCGAAAAAGTCCTGGCCGTAAACCACCGTCGTCTGGCTGGTCTCGGCCGTTTGTGGCGTTGCTTGATATTGTGGTGTTTCTTGCGCCTCTGCCGCAGTCACGGCGAGGGCGGTCAGGGCGGCCGCGAATGGCCACAAATGATAATTGAATAAATGCCCGGCTGGCCCGGACTTGCTTACACTCGCTGTCATGCGTTCTCCCCCGCAGGATTGTTTTTCCCCGGTTGCGCTTGGCCTCAGATCATTCCCCCAAATGCCTCTGAGGCTCCGCTGCATCGCATGTCAGCCTCATCTGGAACGGCATCCAAGCAGGTTTTCTTCCCGCAGGCGAGGGCTTTGCGACCAAGCGAGAGTGGAGCGGGACAAAAAACTGTTTCCTATACGCCCCCATCGGTTACCACATTCCACTCATGGAATATGTTACGGAGCGGTCCGGCGTATCCCTTCGCCGGGGCTAGATCCGTTTCTCTGATCATCGTGGGGACGTTGCCGCCGATCCCCAGATAGGACGAACGGTCGGGCTGTAGGCCCCACAGGATGGGCCGCAAGCCGTCAAATGGCTGGGGATACAACTAGATCGACTTGTGATACAATGGGCTCGACTTACAAGAGTAAGTCTGGCACGAAGCGCCTGATCAGGCTGCGGGCCAAATATACGACGCAAGTCGCCGAGAGGGTTGCCGAACAACACCAAGCGCGAAGGAGTGGAAGAAGTTATCATGAATAAAAGCGATGTTATTGCTTCTGTGGCCGGTTCCGCGGGGCTTTCCAAAGCAGATGCGGGACGCGCTGTTGATGGCGTGCTCGACGCAATTCGCGACGCCTTGGCGTCAGGTACCACGGTCCGGCTGGTTGGTTTCGGGACCTTCAGGGTGGTCCACCGCGCCGCCACAATGGGGCGTAATCCCCGGACCGGCGAGCGGATTCACATTCCGGCTTCCAATCAACCCAAGTTCAAGGCTGGGAAGGCTCTCAAGGCCGTGGTCACCACCGCATATGGCCGCGGCGGCGGCCATGGCGCCGGCGGTGGCCCTGATGAATAAATTCGCATGAAACTGCCGCTGTCCTTCGATAATCGTATCTTTCTACGGCTCCTGATACCGGGGACGTTTGTCTCGCTCGGGCTCTTGCCGGGCGTCATGGGTTTGCTCCGACTCTTCGATATTGATGCCGACATTGTCGTGGTTTTACCGTTTCTCATCCTCACGGTCGGTTGGTTTCTCACGCTCCTGGATATGCCGATTTATATGTTCCTCGAAGGCCGCCGCTATTGGCCGCGAAGGGCGCGCGAAAATGGCCTGGCCATCCAGAAAAAGCGCCTAAAGGATTGGCTGGACAAGGCCAGCGAGTTAGAGAATGCCGGTGACGAACTGGGGGCGCTTGAATTCAAGTTGCGTGCCCAGCGCTATCCCCTCGGCAATGCAAAGTATCCGCCTGAATCCGGGGAAGTGAGCGCCATGGTGCCGACCGAGCTGGGCAACGTCATTTACGGCTTTGAAACCTATCCGAAAGTCAAATATGGCGTCGACGGGGTTTTCTTTTGGGAACGGATCTGGTTCGGTCTGGATCCAGAAATGCGAAAGAATCTGGACGAGCACCAGGCCCAGTGCGACAGTGCGGTCTACGCCTGCTTTGGCAGCATTCTTAATACCGTCCTGTTCACATTTTACGGCCTCCTGGAAAATATTTGGGGCATCGAATTGATGTCTTCCACCTTTCGTATTGAGGGATATCTGGCAGCTATGGGCTTTCTCGTCCTGAGCCGGCTGTTTTACGTGGCTGCAATTCATGTCAATTACCAATTCGGTGAGCGGATCAAGGCCATGTTCGATGTCAGCCTCGATAAGCTGGGCATTGATGCGGCGCTGGCGGTAATCGAGCACAGAACAGGTGTGCACTATCGGACCGATCGCTTTTATCCACACAATGTGATGGCGGCCTGGCGCTTTTTGCGTTGGCATAAGTTCAAACCGACGCCGGATGCCAAGAGCGTTAACATCGAAGAATACGTGTCGCAGCGTAATGACGATCCTGGAGCTCCTTAAGACCAACTTGCAGTCTCGGATGACCTACCGGTCGGGCCGTTAGGGAGACGACGTCCAGTCGTAGTCCCGGCCAAAATGAGCGACCAGAAAGTCGACGAAGGTTTTGACCTTGGGCGGCACAAAGCGCTGATAGGGATGAACCGCATAAAGCGGTGAGTGGTTGGGGACCGGAACATATTCGGGCAGAACCTCGACCACTTCGTTTTGCGCCAGCGCGCCGCCGACTAGCCATTCCGGCACCAGGACCAGCCCAAGACCATCGCAGGCCGCGGCCATCAGGGCCCGACCGCTGTTGGCGCTGAAGCTGCCCGAGGCGCGCACGTCGACGATCGTCTTGCCGGACGCGAACCGCCAGACATTGTAGCCGGGGTTGGTGCGGAAAGTGAGGCAGTTGTGGTCGGCCAGGTCCTCGGGACGTTTGGGCCAGCCGGCCCTTTCGAGATAGCGGGGGCTGGCGCAAAGGGTGCGACGGGCGTCTGTTATTTTGCGGGCTTTGAGGGTCGAATCCTGCAGCGGCCCGATGCGCAACACCAGATCAAATCCCTCGGCCACCAGATCGACAACGCGGTCGGTAAAATCGAAGGAAAAGTGCACGCTCGGCCAACGAGCCTGGAAGACGCACATGGCCATGGTCATGTGACGCTCCATGCTATCCGGCACCGAGAGGCGCAAAAGCCCGGTCGGGTGATCCTCGAGCTGTGCCGCCACCACCCGGGCCTCTTCGAGGTCGAGGAGGATATCGGGCACCCGCTCATGAAATCGCTGGCCGACATCGCTCAGTTTGAGCTGCCTGGTGGTGCGGTGGAAAAGGGTCGCGCCGACCCAGCCTTCAAGCTCGACCATGCTCCGGGAGACCGAAGAGGGCGCCAGCCCCATCCGTCGTCCGGCCTCGGAGAACGACCCGGCCTCGACAACCTTTGTGAACAGGGATAAAGTCGCTAGGCGGTCCAATTGCCAGTTCCCGAAATAGTATTTGTGCGTTACGCGCACAAATGTTTTGCCAATTTTTGATCTACACGTAAAGAACTTTCTTCGCTACATATCTCCGCGAACCTGAAACGCGAACTGCGGAGGACACCATGATTAATCTTTATTTCTGGACCACGCCCAATGGCTACAAGCCGGCCATTTTGCTCGAAGAGCTTGGCGTTCCGTACGAACTGCGCCCCATAAACATCTCGAAGGGCGAGCAGTTCGAGCCCGCATTCCTGAAAATTTCGCCCAACAACCGCATTCCGGCAATCGTCGATCAGGCGCCGGCGAACGGCGGTGAGCCGATCCCGGTCTTCGAATCCGGGGCGATCCTCCAGTATCTGGCCGAAAAGGAAGGGCGTTTCCTGCCCACCGAACCGAAGGCGCGGGCCGAGGTGCTGCAATGGCTGAACTGGCAGATGGGCGGCATCGGGCCGATGCTCGGCCAGTATTTCCACTTCTCCCGCTACGCACCGGAAAAAATTCAATACGGCATCGATCGCTACCGCAACGAGGCCGAGCGCCTTTACGGGGTATTGGACGGGCGGCTTGAGGATCGTGATTTTGTGGCCGGCGACTATTCGATCGCCGACATGGCGATCTATCCGTGGATCCGCAACACGATCAGTGAGTTTCCCGGCTTTGAGAATGTCCAACGCTGGTACGACCGCATTGCGGCCCGTCCGGCCGTCCGCCGGGCGTATCACAGGGGCGCGGCGATTAACGAGGTGCCCACTTTCACCAAGGAATCAACGGCCATTCTTCTGGGCGGCAAGCCCGAAAAGGCGGCCGCCTGAACAACCGCAATCCAACCGCAAAGGAAAATAAAATGTCCCAACAAAACAAAACAGCAATCGTTACCGGTGCGTCCACCGGTCTGGGTCTGGCCATCACCAGGACTTTCCTGGACAACGGTTTTAACGTTGTCATGAACTCGGTCAACGCAGCCAATCTGGAAGCCGGCTATCAAAGCCTGGGTTCACCTGAAAACGCCGCCCTTGTGGTCGGTGATGTGTCCGACAAGGCTGTCGGCGATCAACTGACAGCCGTCGCTGTTGAGAAATTTGGCGGCCTTGACGTGTTGGTTAACAACGCCGGAATCTTCAGCCCGAAACCCTTCTTGGATACCGAAGAAGCTGATTTGGACCGTTTTTTCGCGATTAACTTTAAGGGTACCTACTTTGCCAGCCAGGCGGCGGTTCCAGAGCTGAAAAAACGCGGCGGCGGCGCCATTATCAACATTGGAACCACACTGCTGACCCATGCCATCGGCGGCTTTCCTGCCACGGCAGCTTTGGCCAGCAAAGCGGCGGTTCACAGCCTGACCGAACAATTGGCGGCCGAGTTTGGCAAGGACAACATCCGCGTCACGACCGTTGCACCGGGTGTGATCGATACGCCGATCCACGCCAAGGGCGGCATTGACGATGCCAGCAGTCTTGCCGGTTTGCATCTGCTTGGCCGCGTCGGGGCATCCGACAATATCGCTCAGGCCGTATTAATGTTGGCGACCAACGATTTTATCACCGGCACGACCCTGCGGGTTGACGGCGGTCATTCGGCGGGTCACCACTTGAACTAAGAGAACGCGTCACAACCCCGACAATGAAAGGAATCAGATCATGGCAACCTTCCCCATCCATTCCCTCGACACGGCTCCGGACGCCTCAAAGCCGATCCTTGCGGCGGTTCAAAAAAGCTTCGGCTTCGTGCCCAACCTAATCCGCATCTTGGCCGAAGCCCCGGCGGCCGCCGAGGCCTATACGACGCTGATGGATATTTTTGCCCGCACCAGCCTGACGGAGAGCGAAAAGCAGACGGTCATCTTGTCTGCAAGCTACGTCAACAAATGTGAATACTGCATGGCCGCTCATAGCACTGCCGCGGCCATGCAAAAGGTGCCGGCCGAAGTCATAGAAGCGCTGCGCAACGGCACGCCGCTTGAAGATCCAAGGCTCGAAGCTTTGGCCAGGCTGACCCGCGAGATCGTCGAGACCCGCGGTTGGCCGTCCGATGCGGCGAAATCCGCCTTCACCGCGGCCGGCTTTACACCGGCCCAATATCTCGAAGTGGTGGTCGGTGTGACCATGAAAACACTGTCAAACTACGTCAATCACGCCGCCGACACGCCCCTCGACAGCGCCTTTTCCGCTCAAGAATGGGCCGCTTAGGCGGGCCCTCCCGGCCCCCGGTTCCCTGCCGCCGGGGGCCCCTCCGCTTGACGATGGGCGCTGCCAAGGGCTAGGGATGGGCGATGCACATTACCCATCGAAGCCTGCCCGCCTGGACCTATTCCAACCCCGAGTTTTTCGAGCTCGAGCGGCAACAGCTGTTCTCAAAATCCTGGCAGCTGGTCTGTCACACTGCCGACATCCCGGAGCCCGGCGACTACTTCACCCTGGAAATCCTGGGGCAGAGTCTGGTTGTGATCCGTGGCCATAATGGGCAGGCAAGGGGGTTCCATAATGTTTGCCGGCACCGCGGCACACGGCTTCTCGACGGTCCCAGCGGCAATTGCGCCGAGCGCATCACCTGCCCCTACCACGCTTGGTCCTACGGGCTCGACGGCCGCCTGGCCACGGTGCCCTATGAGCAGGAATTCAAAGGCCTGAAACGCCAGGACAATGGCCTCAAGCCACTCGATCTCGAAATTTTCGCAGGCTTTATCTTCGTCCGGGTTACCGCCGATGACGGTCCCTCGGTGGCCGCTCAGTTTTCAGCCGTCAGCGACGAGCTCAAGGACTACCGGTTTGAGGATCTTAAGCCTCTGGGCAGGGTGACCCTGCGCCGGCGGGCCGTGAACTGGAAGCAGATTGCTGATAATTACGTCGATGCCCTCCATATCCCGGTCGCTCACCCGGGCCTGTCCAGCCTGGTGGGCAACAGCTACCGCATCGAGGTGGCGGGGGACATCCACAAGATGACCGCGGATTTGCGGCCGAGCCGGAAAGCCGGCTGGTCGGTCCGCGCTTACAGCGATATTTTGCCGCCGCTCGATCATCTACCGGGCCCGGCAGGGCGGCGCTGGCTCTATTATCGCATGTGGCCCAATCTGGCCTTCGATATCTATCCCGACCAGATTGATTTCATGCAGTTTATTCCCCTCTCGCCGGGCCAGACCCTGATCCGCGAGATGGCCTACGCATTACCCGACGAACGGCGCGAAATGCGGCTGGCGCGGTATCTAAACTGGCGCATCAACCGGGTCGTCAATAGCGAGGACACGGCGCTGGTCGAGCGGGTTCAGGCGGGCATGGCGTCGGCCTCCTACTCCTCCGGACCCTTGGCCGAAAGCGAAGTGTGCCTGATCGATTCAGCGCGCCGCCTGAGAGCCCTGCTGCCGGTTGCGGAGAGGCGGCAAGAACCGGAAGCGGGCAGCGTTGCGTCCTTGAACCGCAGTCTCGGTGAAAATCCAAGGCATCTCCAGACCGTTTAGAGGAAAAAGATCATGACCAGAATGTTCACGCTTGCCTTTGCCTTTCTTGCCGTTGCCGCTGCGGCGGCCCAGGCCGGGGAGTTCCCGGCCGCTTCGCCCGAGCGCATGGAGGCACGCATAAAGGCGCTGGCCAAATTTGGCGCCAATGCGGCCGGCGGCGTTGACCGGGTGGCCTACAGCCCGGCCGACATCGCGGGTCGGGCCTACATCAAAGGCCTGATGCAGGAATTGGGGCTCGAGGTGCGGATAGATAGCGGCGGCAATATCATCGGCCGACGCCAAGGGCGCGAGCCTGACTTGCGGTCGATCATGTTCGGATCGCACATCGATTCGGTGCCCGGCGGCGGTAATTACGACGGCGATGTGGGGGTCGTCTCGGCCCTCGAGGTGATCGATCTTTTAAACGCCGCCGGCCATGTGACCCGGCATCCGTTAGAGGTCGTAGTTTTTTCAAACGAGGAAGGCGGGCTGGTGGGCTCTCTGGTCATGATCGGGGCCCTAAAGCCGGCGGCCTTGGATGTGGTGAGCCATTCGGGGCTGACCATCCGCGACGGCATCGACATCCTCGGCGGCGATTCGGAGCGTCTGGCCGCGGCGGTGGTCAAACCGGGAGCACTGAAGGCCTTTATCGAGTTGCATATCGAACAGGGAGCCATCCTCGACGAGGCGGAGATTGAGATCGGGGTGGTCGAGGGCATCGTTGGCATCCGCTGGTGGGATGTGACCATCGACGGTTTTGCCAACCACGCCGGCACCACACCGATGAACCGGCGCCGCGATGCCTTGGTCGCCGCGGCCCGCCTGACGCTGGCGATCAACCAAGTGGCGCTTGAGATGCCGGGCCGGCAGGTGGCCACGGTCGGGCGCATCCGGGCCGAGCCGGGGGCGCCCAACGTCATCCCGGGCCGCGTGGTGATGAGCCTCGAGGTACGCGATCTCGAGCTGGCGAAAATGGAGCAGGTGTTTGCCGAGATTGAAATGCGCGCCGCCAAGATCGCCGACCAGACCGGAACCTCGATCCGCTTCGATCTGATCGATGTGGATTCACATCCCGAGCCGACCGATCCACGCCTGCGCCGGATCATCGCCCGGGCGGCACAGATGTACGGTTATTCCTACAGGCTAATGCCCTCGGGGGCCGGTCACGACGCCCAGGATCTGGCGACCATCACGCCGACCGGCATGATCTTCGTGCCCTCACGGGGCGGCATCAGCCACAGCCCCAGGGAGTTTACCAGCCCACGTCATATGGCCAACGGCGCCGACGTACTCTTGGGCACGGTGCTGGCGATCGATCAAGGTGCCCTCGACAACTAGGCGGCGCCGCGTTTTTTCCACAACCGCAGCAAATAGAGCAAAAAGGCGGTATTAAGCGCCAGACCGACGATCCCGGTCTCGGGCCCGAAGAGGGCGCCTTCTGGAATCCCCAATACACCCGGCGTGCTGCTGGCGCCAAAGAACACGTAGACAATACCGTTCCAGACCCCGTGGCTGAGGCTCGTCACAACGACCGAACCCGAGCATCCGCAGGGCCCCCCAGACGGCGCCCAATAACGTTGCGTTGAGGATAAAGATGGGGATGAAGGCCGGCGCCAATTCATATCCCCCGGCCAGGGTGACCCAGGAGAGGTGCCAAAGTCCGAAGGCGACGCTCGACCACAGCAGCACCTGCGTGTTGCTCAAGCCGCCCTTCTTAAAAGACGCCCACAGCGCGCCACGGAAAAACCCCTCTTCGGTGATCATCACGCCGATCACAGTCGAGACAGCGATCAGAGCCATATTCTTTGCCGCTTTCGGCCAATCGATGTCCGCTACCTGAACTTCTCCGGCCATCGCCGCAATCGCCACGGCGGCCCCGACCACCACCAGCGGATAGAGGACCGCCAAGCCATAATCGCCGGGCCGGCCGAGCTTGAGGCCGATCTGATCCTTCGAGAACTTCTCGAGAAACCAGAAAACCGCCATCAGCGGCGCCAGTATCAGGGCGCTGAAATCGGTATAGCCGGTGGCGTCCATGGTCGATGTAATGGCGATCGCCATCAGCGCAAAGACGACCGGGTATCTCATCGAGGTTCCCATTTTCCCCTCCCTTGAATTTTCAAAATCGGGGCTCAGACCTTGGGCGGATAGCTCGGCTGAATGTCGACCGGGATGTCCGAAAGCCGCTCGATCGCGGTCCGCGCCCAATCGTCGATATGTCCCCAGCGCTCAAGGAAGGCCTTGGCCTTGGCGTAATCGCCGTCCCCCTGGACCATGATCATATCGCGGACCATCTCTTCCAGCGCCTTTTCCATGGCCTTGAAATCGATCCGGAAATGTGCCGTCTCGGCGTCGACCAGAAAGGCGCGCTTGGCTTTGAGATAGCTGTACTGAAGGGCCGCCCCGTGCCCGTGCGCCTCGTCGATGCCAAAGCGCATGGACCGAAACAGGCCGACGAAATAGGTCGCCAGCAGGTTCTCCTTTTCGGCCGCCGGCAGCTCGCCCTTTTCCATCATAAAGAGGAGGTTATAGACCCCCAACATGTCCGCCTTGCCTTCCTCGAGGGGCGAATAAAGCTCCTTCAGCTCGGCCCCGACGGTGGTCTCCTCGCCGTCTTTTTCGATCGTCCCGGGCCCGAGGCTGTGCGACAGCTCATGGAACAGGGTCCCCAGGGACATATATTTTTCGATCAAAAGCGGCGCCTGATCGGACACCAGGATATGCTCGGCCATCGGCCCGAGGATGAGCCTGAATTTGGCCTCGATGACGTTTTTCAGGAGCACCTTTTTGGCCCCCTTGGCCTCGCGCACCCGCTCGTCGTTGGGCAGATTGAAGGCGATGGTCTGGACGCCGGGCACATTATCACCGCCGCCGTGCAACTGGTCGGTGACCGCGATCGGCGATGCAAAGCCGCGCCGGAAATTCTTGTAACTCTCGTCGACCGGCAGGTGGGCTTCCATGTCGCGCAAATATTTCTTGTAGCGGGCCACGGCGGCGCTTTCCTCCGGGTTGCGCAGTGTAATGAAGGCCTCGAAGGCCGCCTTATAGCCGTAAAGCCGGTCCGTATAGACCTCATAAGGGCCGATCACCACTTCGATCGGCGTGCCCTCCAGATCCATCCAGGCCAGTTCGGATTCATAATAGTCGTCGGTATAAAAAGCGTAGGCCCTCAGATGTAAAAACGCCTTCAGGCTCTTGTTGGAGGTAATGTCTGCGGCTTCGTTCAAAAGCTTTGCCGCCGGCTCGAGCCATTCGCGGTAATGCAGCGAATAGGGGATGGCCTTGAGTTTGTCGCCGTCGCGCCGGATCACAGTATAGAGACTTTTAAAGTCCTGCTCGTCCTTAGGGTGATCGCGGATCCAGTTTTCAAATTCGACCTTGGTGATGTCCTTGGGGTAAAAGCCGGCCCCGGCCGAGCGCCGCTCGTCGCCGTAAAAAGGATGCCCCTGGGCAAGGCTGTCCCAGACCCCGAAGTGGAGATCGAACATGTCGAGGAGCTTGTCCTTATCCGGCCGCTGGCTGGCCGCGATCTCGGCCCTGAGCCTCGGGTTGTCCTGGCTGACCTGGCGCAGGTAGATCTCGGACATCAAATCCGCCGCGGCGATCAGCTTGTTGATCACCGCCCTTTCCTCCTGGTTCAGGAACGAGCTGTCCACGGGCATCGGAATGCGGACGATCTTGGCCCTCTGTTGGTCGATGTCGTAGGGCTTAGGTCGTGGCTCGCAGGCTGCGGCCGGTCCGGCGGCAAAGGCCACGGCGAGCAAAAGGACGGCGTGAATACTGGCGTGTCTTTTCATCATCGGGGTTGGGTTCCTCGTGCGGTTTGATCCGCTGGCAGCATACCGGGGGCGGCTCGCGGCTTCAAGGCGATGTCGGCCAGCGCCGAACCGCAGTTGGCCGGAGCCGACCTTGATTTCAATCAATTATCGCTTGGGTTTGGGTTCGAACTTGCGTCATACTGCCGGACAATTTCACAGGATAAGGAGCGGAAAATGCCGGAGGATGTCGGGAAATATTACGAACAGGCTATCGAAATCTTAACCACTTATGGATTTTCTGTCCTTGGCGCGATGGTCATCCTTATCCTCGGTTTCTGGTTTGCCGGCCTGGCCAAACGGTTTACCCAGCGCGGGCTGCGCAAGACCGGCCGTATCGACGAGATAATTGTCCTCTTTCTGGCCAGCATGGTCAGATACCTGGTCATCATCTTTACTGTACTGGCGGTGCTCGATCAGTTCGGGGTCGAGACGACCAGCCTGGTGGCGCTTTTCGGCGCTTCCGCCCTGGCGGTTGGCCTGGCTCTGCAGGGTACGCTCTCGAACGTCGCAGCCGGGGTCATGCTTCTGCTTTTCCGGCCTTTCAAGGTCGGGCAGTACGTCGATGCCGGGGGCTCGGCCGGCACCGTGAAATCGATCTCATTGTTTACGACCCATCTCGATACCGGCGATAATGTCCATATCATTGTGCCCAACGGTGCGATCTGGGGTTCGGTGATCACAAACTACAGCCACAATCCGACCCGCCGGTTCGATCTTACGATCGGCATCGGCTACGGCGACGATATCGAAAAGGCGATCCGGGTGGTGCGCGAGACCATTGCCGCCGACGCGCGCAGCCTCGCCGACCCCGAACCGGTTGTCGAGGTCGCCAACCTCGGCGACAGCTCGGTCGATCTTCTGATCCGCGTGTGGTGCAAGAGCGGCGATTACTGGGGCCTCAAATGGGGCCTGACGCGGGCCATCAAAGAAGCCTTCGACCGCGAGAGCATCGAGATTCCCTATCCGCACCGGGTCATCCAGAGCCAGTCAATCGACTAGACCGCAAGCGGCCTAATGATTCCGGGGGGCGCTTCTAGTCTTCACTAGACGCAGTGCCGTAGTGGAAGGCGTTTAGTTTATTGCCGTCCAGGTCACGGAAATAGGCGGCGTAAAAGCCCGGGCCGCGCTCGCCGGGCGCCCCTTCGTCGGCCGCCCCCAACTCCAAAGCCTTGGCGTGGATCTGATCGACCTTTTCGGTCGAATCGACGGCCAGCGCCACCATCACGCCGTTGCCGACGGTGGCCGGATTGCCGTCTTGGGGCTTGATCACCGAGACCGCCGGCGATCCGGGGCCGGTGCCCCAGGCGATGAAAGTCTCGGCCTCCATCATGCGGCTGGCGCCCAGTTCGCCCAGCAGGGCGTCGTAGAAGGCCGCGGCTTTTTCCAAATCGTTGGTACCCAAGGTTACATACCCAATCATCGATAGTCTCCTCTTGTTCGATCTTCGATCATAAGCCAAGGGGTGGGCAGAGGAAAGGCATGGAACCTCGGCGTTTTGACTCGGTTTTGAATATTGTTCTTGTTTTGTTCTAATACACAAGATCCTTTAGGTCAACGGAATGATAAGTCAAAACGCCCTTCCCTGTTTTTAGGGGAGCGGTTCATGCCGGTGCCTTGACCGGGCGGGCGAAAAGCGGACAATGAAGAACTTGGAAGCCGGCTCGCATGCCGCGGTTGCCGGCAAGTCGCAGGATGGTCCGTGGACGCTTTAGCCGAAATGATCATCGTCGGGGTGATCGCCATCGTAGTGCTCGACCTGTGGCAGCTAGCGCTCAAGCTCTTGTTCGGGGTGCCGAGCGGGAATTGGGCGCATCTCGGGCGCTGGGTCTCGCATTTTACCCGCGGCCGGCTTTATCACCGGGCGATCGGCGAGGCTGAGCCTTTCCGTTATGAGGCGGCGACCGGCTGGATCGTGCATTACGGAACCGGGGTCATCTATGCGGCCATCTATCTTATCTTGATGCGGGATTTTCTCGACCGGGAGCCGGGCCTTCTCTCGGCGATACTGTTCGGGTTGGCGACCCTGGCGGCGCCCTGGTTCTTAATGCAGCCGGGCATGGGCCTCGGTGTCGCGGCCAGGAACGCCGAGGCCCCCTGGGCGGTCAGGGCAAAAAACCTGATGACCCATACGGTCTTTGGCCTCGGCCTTTATCTGGGTGTTCTGATCGCCTGATATTCTGATCAAATAAGGAGTCATAAAAGTGAAGTCGAATTCAAAACCCTTGGCCGCAGGACTGGCGCTCGCCCTGGCGATCCTGCTCGCGGGCCCCGCGCTGCCTGCCCTGGCTCATATCGATCTTCTAAGCCCCGAGCCGCTGATGAGCGGCCGGGCGATGAGTATGCGGGCCCTTAAGGTGGCGCCCTTCGGGGCACCCGGGCTGGACGTCATTGCCGCACCTGCGACCACGGTCAAGGCGGGGGCGCTTCTCGAAGTGGAAATCGAGGTTTACGTCTATCATCCGGGCGAGATTGTCTTTCTCTATACCGAGGATCTCACAGGCGCCGATATGGGGCCCGCCTATTCGATTGCCGGGCCCGAGCGGCCGATCCCGCATCACAATCTCTTGCACCGGATAGACGTGCCGCCGCGCGGCCGCCACGAAATGATCCGCACAAAGGTGCGCCTGCCGAACATCGAGGGCACGATCCTTCTGGTCGTGCGCCAGGTGATGACCGACAAGCTGGATCCGATGCCCGACGGCACGGTCAGCCTCAAACGCATCTACTACCATCAGGCGGCCAAGCTGAAGCTGGTGCGCTAGGGCAGCTTCGCCGCGAAAGGGTCTGCCGTGAGAGTACTCGAGACCGACCGTCTGACCTTGCGCTGGCTCGAGCCTGGCGACGCTCCGTTTATCCTCGAGTTGCTGAACCAGCCGTCGTTTTTGCATTTCATCGGCGACCGCGGCGTCGGGACAATCGAGGAGGCGCGCAAATATATCCGCCAAGGGCCGGGCCGAAGCTACGCCGAGCAGGGCTTCGGACTCTATATGGTCGAACTTAAGGATGATCTTAAGCCGATCGGCATGTGCGGGCTCTTAAGGCGTGAGACGCTTGAAGATGTGGATCTCGGCTTCGCTTTTCTGCCCCAATTCTGGGGTCAGGGCTATGCCTATGAATCCACCAAGGCCGTTCTCGCTCACGGCAAGGCGGACTTCGACCTGAAACGCATCGTGGCCGTCACGGCATCCGACAACCAAGCCGCGATCCGGCTGCTCGAGAAGCTCGGCCTGAGGTTCGAGCGAACGATCCGCCTTGCCGACGACCAGCCGGAGGTCAAATTGTTTGCTTGATTGCGGGCCTTGAAAAAAACGGCGGAGAAGAGGCTTTTAAATTTATCGAGTGCTATGATAGGTTCAGCAATTCAAGGTGGCATAATTGGGGGATGGTAAATGAGGCGATCACTGCATCGACGACTTATAGGCTTCACGGCCGCGGCCCTGCTGGCCGTGGCCGGGTTGGGCCAGTCCGATGCGGCAGAGCTGGAAGACCCTGCAAGCAATCCTGAACTACGGGCCGCTGTCGAACGCTACAAACAGGCTTTCGAGGACAAGGATGCCAAGGCGGCTCTGGCGGCGGCGGAGGAATCGCTGCAACTGGGCAAGAGATTCGCTCGCCATGACGATGCGCGGATGGCCGAGATTTATATCAATTACGGCATGGCTCACATCCTGGCGGGGGAATACTGGGCGGCAACAAGGTCCCTTCACAAGGGCATAGAGTGGCTCGAGAAGCTAAACGGCAAGCATCACAAAAGTCTGATCGACCCACTAAAGGCTTTGGCCATAGCCTATCGAGGCGATGAGCGCAAAACCGATAACACGATCATTTATTTGGAGCGGGTTCTGCAAATTGTGACAATGACTTGGGGCAAGGCAGATGTTCTTTACGCGGAAGCTAACTTATCTCTGGGTGAGGCGTTTTACTCTTCATTCAGGATGAAAAAGAGGGCGCCTCGCTACCTTCAGGAGGCCTACGATACCTATCAGCGCATTAATGGCGGCCCGGCCTTCGAGACCGGGCTGGCAGCTTTTATTCTGGGCAAGTCGGCAATGGAGAGAGGCAAACATGATGCCGCCGAGGAACATTTTCTTGATGCGCTTCACTTGATCAAAGAGACCAAGCCGGGCCATGAAATACAATTCAGAACTCATGGCTATCTCATCGCTTTATATGTAGATCGCGGGAATAGCGATAAAGCCGACGCGCAGTGCCGGGCCGTTTCTCTTTTACGGCCGCAGGATGGCGTTGACGGCTACAGGCCTCTGTATAAGAAGATGCCAAAATACCCTTTAGTTGCCGCCCGCGAAAGCGCTGAAGGATACGTCCTCGTAGAGTTCACAGTTACGACCAGCGGCAGGGTCGAGGATATTGAAGTCGTAGAGTCAGGCGGCTCTCGCCCTAAAGCTTTTGCGCGGAACGCGGTCAAAGCGGTGAAATACTTCCGATATGCGCCAGCGATGAAGGACGGAAAATTCGTCGAGACCCAAGGCGTGCGCAATCTCATCAGCTACATAATGGCCAAATAGGCCGCGTCCGAAAATGAAAATTCAATCGAAACCAGGATATCTAATATTCTACTGGATGGCGGGCCTCGTCCTATTGGCGCTGATCGGGTTGGGCCAGTCCGATGCGCTTGGAGCAACAGAGCCGGGCGCCAAAGCCGAGTTTCAGGCCGCCTATGGGCGCTACCAACAGGCGATCGAGGACAAGGACGCCGAAGCTGCCGCAGCGGCGGCGGGTGAAGCGCTGGATCTTGGATCAGGCATCCTCGCCGACGACAGCCCGTCGATGGCGGCGCTCTATGTCAATTACGGCATGGCCCTGGTTGGTGCGAGGCGTTTCGAGGACGCCGTTGGGCCCCTGCGCGCCGGCATCAAGCGACTGGAGAAGCTGAACGGCAAGACCCACGAGAGCCTTATAGACCCTCTTTGGGCGCTGGCTGAGGCCCACAGGGGAGGCGCGGTACAAAACGACAAGGGGTTCCTCATCTGAAGCGCATTTTACGGATCGTCGAAAAGACCCGGGGCCAGAATAATCTTCTTTATGCCGAGATCAGCCAATTGCTCGGCAAGACGTTGGTCTTATCCAATTTTCCGCGCAACCGAAGGCGTGCGATCCGGCACCTGACGGCCGCTTACGAGACCTACCAACGCCTTTACGATCGTCCCGCGTACAAAACCGGGCTCGCGGCCTTCTGGCTGGGGAAATCGCGCCTGCAGGAGCAAAAATATAAGGCGGCCGAGGAACATTTTCTCGACGCGATCCGCTTGTTTGAGGAAACCTCGCCGCCGGGCCATGAATTGCAATTGCTGGCCCATGGGTTTCTCATCGCACTTTACGAAGAGCGCGGGAAAAGCAGCCAAGCCGATGCACATGTCCTGGCTGTTTCGCTTCTGCGGCCGGGGGAAGGCGTTGACGGCTATAAGCCGCTATACAGACTAGCGCCGGTTTATCCAAGATCGGCCCGTGTGCTGCGCCGCGAAGGGTTCGTCCTGGTCGAGTTTACGGTCACGACCCGGGGGAGGGTGACCAACATCAGGGTTTTGGAATCTGAAGGGGGAAAAGACATCGAGCATGCAGCTCTCGAAGCCCTCAAATCTTTTCGTTATGCGCCGGCGATCCGAAACGGAGAGCCCATCGAGACCCATGGCGTGCGCAATCTGATCAGCTTTGTGATGGCCAACTAGGCGGCAATATCTGCAGTTCTGCTCTTGATTGGCGTTGATCCAAAGGCCAAGCTGTTGGCCTGAGATGTTGCTCCAAAACAGAGACCGCACAGGCCGAGCCGACGAAACCCTATTGGGGAATGCGTCCTTGCGGATTGAGCACGCGGAAGGTATTGGGGCCGATCTGCCGCAGGTACAAGAGATAATTGTCGCCGTTGACATAAGCGGGATCGTCCACGATCTCGAGGCCGAGGCCGCGAGTATGCTCAACCCGTATCACACCCTTGGCCTTGCCCTTGAAGGTCGCCCGGATCTGCAGCACCGCCTGGCTGACCGGCAGCGCACGACCCGGTGCACCGACCATGCGATTAAACAGCGAGCCGTTCAGTACGCTGACGCTGACCACCAGGTCCGCCGCCTCGTACATTTCGCCGCGGCTACCATAGCCTTCGGCCCAGTTCGCCTTGCCGCGGAACACGCCGGCAGCGCCACACTTCTTAGGCGGGTTCTTCTTGGCGCAGGGATCCCCGCCTCCGCCGCCGTCGTCCGTTGGCTCGGAACCGCCATGGCCATCGGTGATCTTATTGACCATACTTCCGTCATGGCCGTTGGGCGTATAAGTGCTGCCGACAAAGGCGGCGCTCGAGTACATGCAGGAATTGTCCCTCTTGACGTGGTCAAGGCCGAAGGTATGCCCGATCTCCTGGCACTGGACCTTCCGCATGACCAACGCATTGTTATAGGTATTGGATACGGTGGCGTAATAATCGTTGAGATAAACCTCGCCGTAAAGTGAGCCAGACCCTGCTCGCCGACTCCGGAGCCACGCCCATGACTAACGTGCAGCCTAAGGAGCAGGTCCAGACGGTCAATCCGTTAGTCGCCGGGTCGAGAGCTAGAATCTCTGTCGCACCCGAGACGAACCAGAACCGACCAGCCCCGGCCCGGCAGTCGCCCACGCCGTCCGGGATGTTCCACTTTGTGATCACGTTTGTGGCTGGGTCTAACATGCCAACCTTGCCATTGAAGTTATCACGCTCGCAAACCAATATATTGCCCGAAGTGTCCACCCCGACGACCTCAGGGCAATTGCCCTCCCACTCCCACTCGGTGATCGTGTTGGTAGACGGATTCAGCCTCGCCAGAATCCCCAAATCTGAGAACGTTGAACGGGCTGTGGCCGAGGGCGAGGTAAGCGAGGTGCCGGGGACCTGTTGGCCGAACCACGCGTTGCTGCCTGTGTCGAAGTAGACCGAATCTCCGCAAGGCCGACCGGCCAGCGGCCAGCTCGTTACCTCTCCGGTCCCAGGAATTAGCCTGTTGATGTGAGCATCGGCGCCTACCCACACTTCCCCTGTAGATCTCACGCCGATTGGCGGCCGTTGAAAGAAGGTGCCGAAGACGGTCGGGTTCGGATGTGTCCAGGTAGTTAGCACGTCGGTCGCTGGGTCTAGCCGAATGACGCCGCTCTCTGACCCCACTCGCGCCGACGCCCACAGATTATTGGCTGAGTCGAACGCCATCTTATCCCAAGCCCCCGTGGAGGAATAGGTGGTGACCGTGATCGTCTGACCAAGGACCGGCACCACAAGGGCCACCGAAATACCCAACGCCACGGTACAAACCAGCCAGCGCCAGCTCGGAAGGGACAATTGACGGATCGCTTTCATCTTCATTTCTCCTGCTACGTTAGGACGTTCGCCGGTCAGCGCGCATAACGCGGAACAGGACGCCTATCGCGAGCACAAAGGCGGCTGCGCCAACGCCTGCGCCAATGCTGATCACAGTCCACGGTGGGCCGCCGTCCCCACCAGGAGCTGCGCTGCGAGAGTCTGCCTGGGCGAAGCTACTCTCTGGCTTGAGGGTGCGATCCCGTGACTCGACTGTCGAAACCGCTGGAAGAACCAGCGTAACACGAGGCGCAGCGGGGGTTTGCTCAGCTGTCGGGGTGCGAGTTCCGGTGCGTGCGTCGGGTGCCGCCTGTAACGTGGACGGGCCGCCGATCAGAAGAACGACCGGGGCCATCAACGCCACAGTTAGCAATCGTTCGTACTTCATCGCTGTATCCTCGCCAAAAGCATCAAGGCCGCTTACCCAGCGGGCTGTGAGTCCTCTAGTCGATGTTGTTGCCGCCAGCTCCCCAGAGCCGGCACGCTGAGACATCGCGTCTCCAGTGGCGGGGCTGAAGATACAGGCGGGCAGGTTGGGGTGAATTGCTCCACCACCAGTCGCGGCTAGTATACAGTGAGGTTGGAATTTGTCAAGGCGGCCGCCCCAGCTCAATCTCACGCCAACGCCTCAATCTACTTCCCTTGTCGTTCAACCTCCCGTAGTCCGGCCCTCACGGCCGGCAGCACATCGCGACCGTAGAACTCGATCAGGCGTCTCTGGTCAGGCT
>JADFIA010000063.1 GCA_022566895.1 Pseudomonadota bacterium | reverse complement strand
GGGCCCGTTCGATACCATCCCGGTGGGCAGCCATCCATCGGGCGCCAGCCCCTTTGGGGTCATGGACGCCGTGGGCCAGGTCTTTGAATGGACGGCGGAACCGGCCGGGCCGGGGCGGTTTTATGTCAAGGGCGGCTCATGGGACGATAAGGGTTGCGGCATCTGCCGCCCGGCCGCCAGCCATTCGCGCCCGGCCGCCATCAAGCACATCCTGATCGGCTTCCGTCTGGTCCGCGATTAGGGGGGTGGCTTTGCTCCTGGCGCCGGGTTTCGCTGAAAAGAAGTCGTCGACGCGAGGGCTATACGAAGTCGGGCACATTGCCTAAGATCGGTCTGTGTCCAGCGAGGGGGACGAGGCTTGATCGAAGTCAAGGATCTGCAAAAATCCTATGGCGAGCTGCTGGCCGTCAAGGGCGTCAGCTTTACAGCCCGCAAGGGCAGCGTATTTGGCCTTTTGGGGCCCAATGGGGCCGGCAAATCGACCGTCATCAGCTGCATTTGCGGCCTTCTGAAGCCGACCGCCGGGACGGTGACGGTTAACGGCTTCGATATTGTCGGAGAGGCCAAAAAGGCCAAACGCTCGCTCGGCGTGGTGCCGCAGGAACTGGCGATCTACGAGGACTTCTCGGCCCGCGATAATCTGGCCTATTGGGGCGCCGCCTACGGCCTTAAAGGCCGGGAGTTGAAGTCCCGGGTGGCATATGTCCTCGAGCGCATCGGCTTGCAGGACCGGGCCGGGGAGCTGCCGAAAAATTATTCCGGCGGGCTGAAGCGGCGGCTTAATTTTGGCTGCGGCCTGGTGCACGAGCCGGAAATTCTGCTCCTCGACGAGCCGACCGTCGGCGTCGATCCGCAGTCGCGCGAGCGTCTTTTCAATCTGGTGAAGGAGGAGCGCGACAAGGGCACCTGCGTGCTCTACACCACCCATTACATGGAAGAGGCGGAGAACCTTTGTGACGAACTGGCGATCATCGACCACGGCAAGATTATCGCCGCCGGGACGCTAAAGGATCTGCGGGCCCAGGTCGGCGAAAGCGATATTATCCAGCTCTCCGGAACCTTCGACCCGATTGCCGTCGAGGCGGCGATACTGGGGCTGGCGATCGACAGCGAGATCCTGGTGCTGAGCGCCGGGACCCTGGTCCTGGCGATCGAGGAAGCCGCAGCCCAATTGCCGGCCGTCCTACAGGCGGTATCTTCGACCGAGGCGGAAATCCGGGAGACCCGGCTGAGCGAGCCCAATCTCGAGAGCCTGTTTTTGAAGCTCACGGGCAGCGAGCTGAGGGCCTAGAGCCATGCATTTTCTCTGGGCCAGCATTCGAAAAGAACTCAAGCGGCGCTTTAACGATCCGTGGGCGCTGTTCATGTGGCTGGCCATCCCGGCCACGTTCGGCCTATTGATGAGCACGGTCATGGGCGGCGGCGGACCGCGCATCCGGGCCCTTCTGCTGGTCAGCGATCTCGACGATTCCTTTATCAGCCAGACCCTGCCCGCGGCCTTCTCGGGCGGCCAACTGGCCGACATGGTCGAAGTGCGGGAGATTGGCGAAATCGAGGGAAAGGCCCTGATGGAGGAGGGGGGCGCCAGCGCCCATCTGGTCATCCCGGAAGGTTTCGGCGATGATTACCTCAATCGCCGCCCGGTCGATATCTCGCTGAGCGTCAATCCCGCGCAGAGAATTTCGCCGCGCCTCGTGCGCGACGTTCTGGAGAGTTTTCTCGATCTTGGAAACTATCTGCACCTTGTCCTCGGCGATGAGTTGAAGGCCATCACGGCGCTAGATGATGCCGACGACCTCCTGAGTGAGGTCACGGCGCTCATATCGGCCGATATATCGAGGAAGATCACCAAGGTTGGCCCGTTTCTGTTCCCGCCCAAAATCGAGATCGTGGACCGGACCCCGGTCCCCGAAGGCCGCCCGGTCAGCGATCTCCTGTTGATGTTTCCGGGCGTCCTGATCATGGCGGTCTTTTTTGCCGGCAACGGCATGGCCAGCAACTACTGGACCGAGCGGGAAAAGGGGACCCTGGGCCGCTGGCTCGTAAGCCCCAACCACATGGGGATCTTTTGGGCCGGTCAGTTCGTCTCGGCCATGCTTCTCCTTGGGCTGGTGGCCCTGCCAATTCTGATCGGCGGCTTTTTTTACGTCGGTATCCCGTTTGAAATGTTGATCCCCTCGCTGCTCTGGCTGATGCTGGCCGGACCCCTGCTTTTTGCTTTTCTGATGCTGGTCCAGGTCTCGGCGGCGACCAGCAACTCGGCGGATGTTATCGCGACCCTGCTCATGTTTCCGCTGCTCATGGTGGGGGGAAGTTTCTTTCCCACCGAGGCGATGCCCGAGTGGCTGGCTCCGGTGGCGGATTTTACGCCGAACGGCCGCATCCTCGAGCCCCTGAAGCAATATTTTATTGGCACCTTTGGGGCCTCCGGTCTGCTCGAGGCACTGGCGCCTGTGCTGGCCGCGACGATCGTTCTGATCGTTCTGGCTTGGCTGGTGGTGCGACGCAGGTTGACGAACTAGGCAACGGCTATGGGATATTTAGAGAGCATATTATTGATTGCCGCCAAGGACCTCCGGTTAGCCTTGAAGCATCGCGGCACGCTGTTGTGGCTTTTTGTGATGCCACCGATTTTCTTCTTTTTTATTGGCAATATGACCGCGGGCGGCGGCCTTCCGAGCGAGGAGCCGGTACCCCTGGTGGTCGAAAACAGCGATACGGGTTTTCTCGGCGACCACCTGGAAGCGCGCCTCGCCGAGAACCTTTTCGAGATCAAGAGGCGCCAAGAGGTCGAGATCGAAAAAGCCGGCGAGATAAGGCGGATCACCATTCCAGCGGATTTCACCGAGCGGCTTTTGGCCCAACAAAAGGTCACCATCTCCTACCAGGGACTGCGGGCCGGGTTCGGCAACGACTATGACCTCATCCGCGTCCGCAAGGCCGCCTATACGCTGCTTGCCGACCTGGTGACGCTTTACGCGAACGACGAGGACGCCGAGCCGGTCATCGACCCGGCGGCCTTGGCCACCCTGCTCGAGGCCGAGCGGCCGACCCGGCTGGTGGTCACGCCGGCCGGCCGGCGGCAGGTCATCCCCACGGGATTCGAGCAGGCCATCCCGGGCACCCTGGTCATGTTTACACTCTTCGTGCTGTTGACCACCGGGGCCGCGCAGCTGATCAGCGATCGCGAAAAACAGCGTTTAAGACGCCTCGCCTCGTTGCCCTTTTCAAGGAACCAGATCGTGGCCGGCAAATGGGCCGGGCGCATGGCCCTGGCCGTCGTCCAGATCGGTTTTGCCCTACTCGTGGGAACCTTTCTTTTCGATATGGATTGGGGATCGAGCCTGGGCATGGTCCTGGCCGTCCTGTTCGCCTGGGGCGCTCTTTGCACCTCGCTGGCGCTCTTGCTGGGCAGCGTCGGCAAGACCCAGGGCCAGGTGTCCGGGCTGGGGGTCTTGGCGACCATGCTTCTGGCCGCCCTCGGCGGCTGCTGGTGGCCGATCGAGATGGCCCCCGAATGGATGCAGACCCTGAGCCTGTTCCTGCCCACCGGCTGGACCATGGACGCGCTGCATAAGCTGATCAGTTTCGATGCCGGGGCGTTAAGCGCCCTGCCGCATCTTCTCGTGCTTCTGGCCAGCGCCCTCGTTGTCGGCTGGTACGCCGGCCGCAAATTCCGCTTTATCTAGGTCCCGGGAGTAAACAACTAGATTCTTTGTTCGACGGATTCGTCAGAGAGATCGCAAGAGTGAGATCGAAAAGAGTCCGCTTTGGGTCAAAAGCGGACATTGGAGGCACGAAATATTCTTAGTCCTTCTGGTGGGCCCTTTTCCAGTCGGCGGCCCGTTTTTTCGCTGCGGCGATTTGCTGACGTGTCAGATGGGGCTCCAGGCTCTCAATCTGTCGCCAGGCCCTAGCAATGGCATACCACATATAGGCTTGGGTCAGATCCTTGGGCACACCCCGGCCGCTGGCGTACATCGCACCGAGATTGCTTTGGGCAATTGCAAAGCCCTGGTCGGCCGCCCGGCGGTACCATTTGAACGCTGCGGTATCACTTTGGGGCACACCGCGGCCGTTCGTATACATGAAACCGAGATTGGTTTGGGCAGTCGCATGACCCTGGTCGGTCGCCCGGCGGTACCATTTGACCGCTTCGGTATAACTTTGGGCCACACCCCGGCCGCTCTCATACATCACACCGAGATTGTTTTGGGCAATTGCAAAGCCCTGGTCGGCCGCCCGGCGGTACCATTTGACCGCTTCGGCATAACTTTGGGCCACGCCCCGGCCGCTCTCATACATGAGACCGAGATTGCTTTCGGCCCGCGCCAAGCCCTGGTCGGCCGCCCGGCGGTACCATTTGACCGCTTCGCTATCACTTTGAGCTGCTCCGATACCCATCTTGTAGTTGTTGCCCAGGCGAGCCTGGGCATTGACATCCCCGGCTCGAGCGCGTTGGAGCAGCCTTTGCACTTCGGTTTGTGAGGTTTGTGCGACTAGGGACTGTCCGCCAAGCTGGTCTGCAAACATGATGAATAGAAAAATAGCCAGTGCTCTCAAGACTGCCTCCTGGCGCGGGTTTCCCTGGAAAGCCGGGAGCCTATCACAAAACCTGCTTTGGCAGAAATTAGCACGCATGAAAATAGGTACATGTTGCGGAAATAGTTGACCTTTCACTAGCTGCTCAATAGAGCCCTCAATTCCGCCATAGACGACAAAAAATACATTAGTCGTGAGGAGCGACATCAGAGTTCCCGTGCAACCAATGTCGCTGGTGAACCTTAGCTATTCAGAACATTCTCTAAGAATTTATATATCTCAACCATCGCTAATGTATCGAGCTTGCAATATTCAAGAAGATTGGCTGCTATGGCGTCAGCCTCCTCACCGTTTTCATTGATCATTTTTTGCCAAGCATCCATCGCTGATGCACCATCTTGCACATTCAGACCCTCATATCCCAGTTGAGGACATAGAACCGGCAACACCTTCTTTATTTAAGTTGATCCGTCAAACCTTGCATCAACGTATGTCTTTTTAAAAACATCCTCCAAATCAACCATTCTGTCGTTTAGATCACCGAGAAAATCGGCCTTGTCGGGAAACCATTTCGCCATTTCACGATTTTGCGTTTTTTCAAAAGACGCATGCCAAGAAACCACGTTTCCTACAATCCCGAAATCTTGCTCCATTTGCTCTACCAGATTACTCGGCAGCTGCGGCTCTCTTTGAAGGAATTCCTTGTGAGAGAGATTCCCGTCCTCATCCAATATATGCAGCGAATATTGCACCGGGAAATGCTTGTGTGGGCTACTGCCCTCGACCAACGGCACGGCAGAAGCAAAGGTTTCATAGTCGAAAAAATAGAGCGGGAATAGAAACAAGCTCAAAAATTTGCGGACGGCTCCTAAGTCAATTTGTGGCGCATTTGCGTGTGCCGC
>JADFIA010000031.1 GCA_022566895.1 Pseudomonadota bacterium | reverse complement strand
TTCCAGCGGGCCAAAAAATCCTGATCAAAGTAAGAATAAAAGCGCTGGACTTCGATAGAGATATCTTTCAAAAGCTGCGCCGCAACCTTGGAGTAATGGGACGGGTCCTCGATGGTCATGCTGCCGCCATAGCCGATCAGTTTTTGTCCGTCGACATCGAATTCATTGCGTTTTGCATGGCCGCCAAAATCATCATGGTTATCAAGAATAAGTACTTTTGTGTCGGGTCCGGCTTGGGCCCGGTAGAACCATGCTGCGGATAGGCCCGAAACTCCGCCCCCAACAACAATCAGGTCGTAGGTATCGTCGGTCTGCTTCGCCGGTCGCGGCCACATTTTGCCTTCGCGGGCGACGCCGTGGGCGACTTCGAATGAGCCAACGTGACTGCCCCTCATACCCGTAAGTTTGGGAGGGTAATAGTCTTCGTTGCCGATTTTGGCGCTCATGCGGCCAATCGCTTCCAGTGGCGACAGAATTGTCCCTGCGGCGACCCCTAGGGCAACGCCGCCCATAAAATCACGGCGCGATATTTTGCGGTGAGGAGCCATAATCGAACTTTCCAAGATCAAAAAAATAGGCCAAAATGTGATCACAAACTCTATCTCGGGAAGAGGGCAAAGGGTAGGCCAATCTGCACGCTACGTACATTCCGCGACCGGGCGATGTTAACGTGGCCAGTCGGAGCTGATGACAAACCGATCGACGCCCTCGCCGGCATGGATTTGGAATCTCCAAAAAAGGATATGAAAGGAACCTTGGGCTAACCGGTTATGTCCGCTTTGGGTTAAGAGCGGACTCTTTTCGACACCTACGGATAATGGACGGAACATGAGAAAAATCACCGCAAAAGTGGTGTCGGTATATTTGGGCTCTCCAGGCGAATTGGGCAAGGAACCACGCCCCTTTCTTCAGGCCGAGTTGGATGGTTTTGTGGGTGACCGTCACAAGTCCTATTCTCGCCAGGCCTGGGTGGGGGACAAGCAACCCGAAGGCACGAGCCGGCGCAACGAACGGCAGTGGTCCGCCGTATCCGTTGAAGAACTTGCTGAAATTCAACGGACAATGGACTTGAAAGAGCCATTAACGGCGGCAAGTCTTGGAGCGAATATTTGTCTCTCTGGTGTTCCTCACCTGTCCCGTTTGCCCAAAGGAACGATCCTCATATTCCCGTCCGGTGCAGAGCTAATGGTGGAGGAATATAACCCCCCGTGCCTTAGTATGGGCCGAGAGCTCGCGTCAATCCATACCACAAATTCAGGACAACCTATCCAGGATACTGCCTTTTCCAAAGCTGCGCATTACAGCCGCGGTGTGGTTGGCGTCGTCGAGGTCGCTGGTATCATTAACGCCGGTGATGACGTGACGATTAAACCATACGCCCGCCCAAAATGGGCCACTCTATGAAGGCAGATCTGGCACTTTATCAAAGGACAGGACGATGAAGCTCGATGATACATCACTGCTTCGCCAAGAAGCCTGTATCGGTGGCGACTGGGTCTCTGCTGATAGCGGCGAGACGATTGCCGTAACCGATCCGGCCAGTGGCGAAGTATTGGGAACGGTCCCCAATATGGGTGGTGCCGAGACCAGGCGCGCCATCGAGGCGGCGGAGGTGGCCTTTCTTGATTGGCGGGCCAAGACGGCCAAGGAACGGGCGGTCATTATCCGGCGCTGGTACGAGCTGCTTATCGAGAACGCTGACGATCTGGCGCTGATCATGACCCACGAGCAGGGGAAGCCACTGGCTGAAGCAAAGGACGAAATCATTTATGCGGCATCCTTCCTCGAGTGGTTCGCAGAGGAAGGAAAGCGGATTTACGGCGATGTCATCCCGCCGCACGCCACCGACAAACGTATCATTGTGACAAAAGAGCCGATCGGCGTCGTTGGCGCGATTACGCCGTGGAATTTCCCCGCCGCGATGATTACCCGCAAAGCCGGCCCGGCCCTGGCCGCCGGCTGCACAATTGTCTGCAAACCGGCCTCGGCCACGCCTTTCTCGGCCCTGGCGCTGGCCGTGCTGGCAGAGCGCGCCGGCGTTCCCGCAGGCGTACTCAATGTGATTACCGGCTCGGCGCTCGAGATCGGTGGGGAACTGACAAGCAACCCGGTGGTCCGCAAGATCACTTTTACCGGCTCGACCGAGGTCGGAAAGAAGCTGCTCGTACAGGCAGCCGCAACCGTAAAGAAGGTTTCCATGGAGCTGGGTGGCAACGCGCCTTTCATTGTCTTCGACGACGCCGATCTGGATGCCGCAGTTGAAGGGGCGATTATGTCCAAATACCGCAACTCAGGGCAGACCTGCGTATGCGCCAACCGGCTTTATGTGCAGGCTGGGGTCTATGATGCCTTCCTGGAGAAGCTCAAGACCGAGGTCGAGAAGCTGAAAGTCGGCCCCGGCCTGGAGAAGGGGGTCACACAGGGCCCGCTCATCGACATGGCCGCCGTGGAAAAGGTCGAAGCGCATCTTGCGGATGCCCTCGAGAAAGGCGCGCGTCTGGTCACCGGCGGCCAACGCCACGCACTGGGTGGAACTTTCTATGAGCCGACGATTATCGCTGACGCCACCCAGGACATGCAGGTGACCCGCGAGGAAACCTTCGGCCCCCTGGCGCCCGTCATCCGCTTCGAGACCGAAGAAGAGGCTATATCGCTGGCCAACGATACCGAGTTTGGGCTCGCGGCATATTTCTATGCCCGCGACATCGGGCGAATCTGGCGGGTCGGAGAAGGCATCGAAGCCGGCATCATCGGCATCAATACCGGGATCATCTCGACCGAAGTGGCCCCCTTCGGCGGCGTCAAGCAATCCGGTATTGGCCGCGAGGGTTCCTACCAGGGCATTGAGGAATATGTGGAGACAAAATACCTCTGCTTCGGCGGCATCTGAATGTCACAAAGAATTCCTATTTCACTGATTTCATTCCCTGATACCTGAAAACATCTCCCTGTTCATTTGCCCAGGGAATTTTGCCCGAAAGCCTATTGTTTTTGCGGGTTACAGACCGACGGAATTGGCCAAAATCGCCCGAAATCGCAAAATTTCCCTGTATTTTCCCTGTTTAACAGGGAAATCACTCCAAATTTTTCCGGAGACGAGTTCGCTCTAGACTGCGCCCACCCCCAATCTTTCCTTGTCGAACCGGTGCTCTCCGGGTGTCTCCGTATAAATCCCTCCTTTTCAATGACTTAGCCACATATCCGGCGCGCTGACGGGGACCGAGAGACGGCGATTTGGGGCGTTTTCGGCGTGATTTCTGAATTCGTCTCCGGAGACGCCTTTTCATATCCCGCTTCCGCGGCCAGCGGGAGCTGGCGTCGGCCTCCAAGGTTGGTTCGGTGATAGTCAGCTCGATTTCGACCGAGCGGACCGCCTTCGGCGCCGCCAAGGTCTTGGCTTCCAGAGCCAGGCCGCCAAGCGGTCAGGCTCCGCGGCCGATCTGTTCGATTTCCAGTTGCATCGGGCAGGTTTAAAGCGCGCCGGCGCCCACCGGTCCGGTTGCCCGGCGCACGATTTCCAGTGTCAAGGCTGGGCCAGGAAGTAGATGCCAGCTGCAATCATCAACGGCCCACTGACCCGTCCCGCGATGTTGCCGTAAGGCAAGGCCTTCTCGAACAGCACGAACGCTGTAACCGCTGCCAACAACAGCAGATTCATTACGCCGCCGATGAACAGGATACCCATCAAGACGAAGCAGCAACCCAGGCAATATGCGCCGTGTTCCAGCCCCATGACGAAGGCGCCGCCGGTGCCTTCCCGCCAATGCAGGTTGAGGAAATGGAGCGGCTGCCGGCAACGCTTCAACAAATTGTACTGCATCGGGGTCAACTGGTAGACGCCCGCGGCGAGCAGCAGGGCGCCGCTCAGCACCGGGCTGGTGCTCACCATCATGGGCGAAAGCAGGGCCGCCTGGTGCAACGCCCACTGGCCGGTCGTGGCCAGAACGCTGAATCCGGTCCACACAACGACATAGCCCAGCACCAACGCGGTAGTCGGCGCAAGCACCCCTGCCTGGTGAGGCTCCTGGCGGGCTTCGGCCGTGAAATTCAAAATCAGCGGCACCGCGCTCGGTAGCATCATGCCGACCATCATGATCGTCCACATCACGAATAACAGCAGCAGATCGACCGTGGTCCAGGCCTTGATCTGTATCTGCGTCGCCACCCCTATCGCCGCCAAATCGGACATGCCCTGAGCCCGAATCACGACGTAGATCCAGGCGACTGCGATCACCGCGACGACCGCCGCCAAGACGATGAGCCGGTCGCGACGAACATCTTTTGCTATTGTTGACGCATCCGCCATGATTTTGTCTCCATGTTGTCCGGCAAGGGCACACTGTCGCTTCTGGCGTTAATACCATGAATCAAGCGGGATCCAACCCTGCGGTCTTGGTGATCGCAGGAACTATAGGCGAATTCCCAAAGGAGTCGCAATTCATTCGCTTTTTTGCCGCCTACCGGCTGGAAAAATCGGCTGGATTAGACGCTCGCGGGACAGGGTCTGGCGCTGGTCCAAAAAGCGGCGGACGACGGACAAAAAGCAGCCAAAACCTTCAACCAGCAGAAGCGGCAACTGTCAGCTCACGTTAGTATCTGTACGGTATTGTCACATTAGGCCTGCTGCGGACGCCGAGAGTCCGCACAGAGGTTTTTCACCAAGCCGTTCTTGCACTTTCCCCTAGCTCGAAGGTATCGCTCCGGAGCATTCGTTGCTTGGGAAAACGCTGCTATGCCCGCGTGAAGAATCTCGGCCGGCAATGCCTGTGTCCGCAGCCGGCCTAATGTGATAATACCGTGATGGTTCCATCTCGCGGACAATTAAGAAGCGGTTGTGGTATCATGTTCAATATGGCGAAACCTGAATGGGGATCAAAGAGGACCTGCCCCGAGTGCAGTACGCGGTTTTACGACTTGGGAAAGGACGAGCCCGTGACCTGCATCTCTTGCGGCCACGTCTGGACGCCGGAACCGCTTTTGAAATCACGACCGACCAGGCGTGCCACTTCGAAGACCTTTCACCGACGCCCCATTCGGTCGCGATAATGGCACTGCCCGTCCCTCACGCGATACTTGGTCCCCAAGGCGCCTGTTATCTGAACACATAGCAAAAGACTTCACCAAGGTGAGTGTCATCCCCCATATTGGGGGGTGTTTTTCTGCGATGAAAACGGCCCGGTCAAATACATTGGGGGAAATATCTATTGGCCGATACCAGAATTCCTCTACTGGCAAGCATCAATTCCATTCTCGGGGCAATTCAGCAAGGCCATCGCGCTGCAAAAAACCGGCGCTTGGCGGGGGCAAACTTCAAGCGGAGGGGAAGGGCCCTGGACCAGCAAGACGCCCGACTCGCGCAGGAGCGGACACTTCGCACATCGAGAAGCTTGTCCAGCCGGGCGGCATTTGTATTCCGGCTTCAGTCCATGAGCAGGTGCATGACAGATTGAAGTTTGATTATGAATTTTTGCCCGGCCTAAAAGATAATCTTTGTCTGGCCGCGTCGAGTGGTTTAGGTTGCTTTTGCGCATCGAATTCGGTCGATTGCCGGGGCCGGCAAGCGGCAGGATCGAGCAGTAAAGAGAGGCGAATTATGACCCCACAAGGATCGGAACTGGTGGCCGCTCTGGACCGCCTGGTCGAGCAGCACCATCTTCTCAAACACCCCTTTTACCAGGCCTGGAGCGAGGGCCGGTTGAGCGCAGAGGCATTGAAGCTCTACGCCGTCCAATACTACAAGCATGTCGAGGCCTTCCCGCAGCATCTTCTGCAGCTGATGGACCGCAGCGAGGGCGAGATTCACGAACTGGCAAAGGAAAACTTCCGGGAGGAGTTGGACCCGGCCGCACCGCATCCGGATCTGTGGCGTGACTTCGCCCATGCGGTTGGCGTCAGCGACCAAGAAATTGACCAGGCCGAACCGCTTGAAGGCATAAAGACGCTGATATCGACCTACGACGAGATTACGCGCCGGCGTTCGATCGCCGCTGCCGTGGCTGCCTTTTACGCCTACGAATCGCAAGTGCCCGAGATCGCCAGTGCGAAGATCAAGGGGCTGAAGGCTCACTACGGCGTCGACAGCTGGAAGGGGCTTGGCTATTTCGCCGTCCACCAGGTGGCCGATGAAAAGCACCGCGAACAATGGCGCGGCTGGCTCGAGGCGCAATCCGATATTGATGCCGATGAGGTCTTGAGCGCCGCCGAGGCCGGACTGAAGGCGCTTTGGGGAGCCTTGGACGCCTGTAATATCGATCCGCCAACCTGTCATTAACAAGGTTTCGAGCCAGGATGATTCCGGGGCCGGGGTTTAGGGACTTTGTGGCGCCAGCCGTTTGCGGCTGATCCGTGCGGAAACTCGGGATGAGCCAACGGAAGCGCTAGGTTGAGAATTATGCTCTGGGCTGACCGTTTGATTTCAGACTGAATGCAGCTACTGTTCTTTGATGATCGAGATCACCGACGCCATCACGCTCGCCGAGAATGAGATCGAGGAGAGGTTTATTCGCTCTCCCGGGCCGGGCGGCCAGAACGTAAACAAAGTGGCGACCGCGGTTCAGTTGAGGTTCCATGCAGCTCATAGCCCCAATGTCCCAAAGGATGTCTTTGCGAGATTGGCCCGCCTTGCAGGCAGTCGCATGACGAAGGACGGCGTAATCGTTCTGACCGCCAACCGATTTCGTTCGCAGGAGCGAAATCGCCAGGACGCGCGTGAGCGTTTGATTGCTCTGATACGCGACGCCGCGACACCACCCAAACCCCGCCGCAAGACCAGGCCGCCGCCGGCCTCACGCCGGGCGCGGCTCGATAGCAAGCGCCGGCTCGGGGCACTGAAGAAACTGCGGCGGCCGGCCAGACCGGAAGACACCTGAGCGAGATTGAATATGACTGACCTTGCGGCTTTGAGAGAGCATATCGAGATTCTGTGTGCCCAAAACTCCATTCGGATCGGCCGGCATTCACGAGGCGGCAGCGCCTCCAGGCGCGGCCGGTTCATAAACATAAGGCCGGTAAAAAGCGCGATTACATACGCCGTGGCCCTGCATGAGCTAGGTCACATATTGGGACCCTGGCAGTCACAGCCAAGGCTCTATAAAGAGGCCGGGGCGTGGAAATGGGCGACTGAAAACGCGATCGTTTGGAGTGCGGTCATGCAAAAGACAATGCTCAAATCCCTAAATTCCTACCTCCTCTGGCAAAGGCGCCGGGCAAAATATGTCCGTCTCCCGGAGGCCGATCACGAATTCTGGCAGCTCATTGGGTCGTAAGCACGGTTGGCAGCAGAGCCCGGAATCCCAGTCTCAGAAACGCTTTTCGTGGGATTGACCAACCGAATTCAGGCAATTCTGGGCAAATCGGGCGTTTTGAGGTACCCTGTGCGGCACTTTTAATTAGAGGGAGGCAGCTAATGCTCAATAAAGTCGTTTCATGGGTGCTCGTCGGCGCCTTTACTTATCTTTGGTGGTGGATTGGCTACGAGTGGGCTTATCTGAATCCAGGCGCGGAAGGGTTCGATTGGAGCAACGTATATCTGCTCTTTACCCTGATCAGCCTAGTTCTCATTCATCGCACGAAACACACGGCTTAGGGGAGAGAAGACATGTTTGATAAACTGATCAAAACCGTTACCGACTTCTTGCCCAATCTGCTGTGGCTTTTCGTCGCTGTCGTAACCGGAGCGACCATCTTCCAATTTCTCCATGGTGAGTTCTTGGACGTAGATGGTTATATGCACGGCATCGTAATGGCTGTGATGGCGGGCTTTACGACCTCGCTATGGGCCGGGGCTATTGAAAACGGCTCCGACTAGCTTGCCAAGTCGAGCCTAAACCGAGACTCATTCGCCGCGACCAACCCAGAAGGGTTGTCGCGGCGTTTGATATTGAGGCGGCGCACAAAAAGAATTCGGAGATTTCGCGATCTGATCAGCTCGCATTTTTGCGTGGCTGGCTCTTGGCGATAACAACGCCGGTAAGGATGACCGCGCCGCTCGCCAGGAGTGCCAGGGTCGGCGTTTCGTTGAGGACCAGCCAGCCGATCAAGATCGACAGCGGTGGGATCAAGTAGAGCCACACCCCGGCTCGGCTTGCCGGGAGCCGCGAAAGCACCAGAGCCCAGCCGATGTAGGGTACAACACCGCAGATGCAGCCGAGATAAATGAGCGCCCATATCGATCGCGCTGAAGCAAGTGTGATCGCTTGGGAGACGCCGCTGCCCCAAGGCAAGAGCGTAATTGCACCGACCCAGATCGTAAGAAGAGCCAGAGCCACCGCCGAATATCGGAAACTCAGCTTGCGTTGGATAATGAAATAGAACGATTGGAGCGCCATCGCCAGGACCACGAGCATAGCATTCCAATCAACCGCAAAATCGCCGTTGCCAACCAAAACCAGGACACTGGCGCCTAGAAAAGCCACCAAGCCTCCAACGATCAAGCGTGGTGTCAATCTTTCCTTGAGGATCGCCGCCGCCAAGAGTGCCGTCACCAGCGGCCCGAGGTTTATCAGCAAGCTTGCCGAGCCGGCACCAACCGTCCTTTGACCGGCTCCAAGTGCTAAATGATAGAAGGTGATACCGGTCAGACCCATTATCAGAATCAGGAGAAAATTCGTCCTGATAGCCGGCCAAAGCTCGTGGCGCCACAAAAGTAAAACGCCCGGGATCGTGACCGCGGCCGACAAAAGCTGCCGCGCTACCGCCAAATGTCCGGGAGAAAAACTTTCAAGTGCGATCGGAATGGCCGTAAATGCCGAGGCCCACAAAACCAATGTTATGGCCAGGACCAGGCCCAGCCACAATTTCCCGGAAAGCTGAATGCCGACCAGAAATTCACCCCTTACGGCCTGTCCAACATTTGACATGGTGGTTCCTCCTAGCAAAGAGCGGTTAGGCTCGCTTGCAGATTGAAGCCATCAACCCACTATTCAAGAGTGATATAATGCCTCTTCTATAACCAGTCAATGACAGTTTAATAGTTATTTTGATATCAATGCGGTTAGCGGGCTTTTTGCATGCGGACCACCAAGCAGCCGAAACTGAGCCGACAGCAAATCCCCATTGCCGAAGGGCCTTGGCCACCTTAAAACAGGTGAAGAAAGAGGCCAGGAAGGAGCAATCGATGGCGGCGGCCCGACCCAAGAAATTAGCGACCCTTCGTGACAATCTGCTGCGGGCAACGCACGCGGACGAGGAAGAGGCAGTCACGCGCATGTTGGCCAATCTTTGGGCCAAGAAATCAGAGCGCCGGATCATTGAGGAAATCGCCAACAAAATCGTTTCCTCATCCCGCGCCATGCGGGCCGAGCGCGGCACCCTTGATGTCTTTCTTCAGGAGTTCGGCTTGTCCAATCAGGAGGGGGTGGCCCTCATGTGTCTGGCTGAGGCGTTGTTGCGAATTCCGGACGCCGGAACCCAGGACATGTTGATCGCTGAAAAGATATTGGCCGGAAATTGGGGTGAACACCGTGGCCACTCAGAAAGCCCTTTTGTCAACGCATCGGTCTGGGCGCTGATGTTGACCGGCGGAGTTATCAAGCTCGACAAGAAGATGACGGCAAATCCGGCAAGCTGGGTCAAAACATTTGTCTCGAAGACCGGCGAGCCCGTTATCCGTGAAGCCACCCTCGCTGCCATGCGGATCATCGGGCGGCAGTTCGTTTATGGCCGCACGATCGAAGAGGCGCTGTCGCGGCGCGCCAAGGAAAACGCCGAAGACCGCTTGATGTCGTTTGACATGCTTGGCGAAGGCGCGCGCACCGACGCCGACGCGCGGCGATACCAAAACGTCTATGAGGACGCCATTCAAAAGGTCGGGGAAGCGGCGCACGATGAGGGCGTCAATCATCAAACGCGCTCAAGCGTTTCGATTAAACTCTCGGCGCTCCATCCGCGCTACGAAGCAGCCAAATCAGAGCAGCTTAATTCCGAATTGGTGCCTCGGGTTGAGAAACTGGCTTTCTTGTCGCGGGAGTATGGGATCGGCCTGACAATCGACGCCGAGGAAGCGGACCGGCTCGATATCTCTTTAACCATCTTCGAAAACCTGGCGCGCAATCCTCGCCTGGCCGACTGGTCTGGTCTTGGGCTGGCCGTGCAAGCCTATCAAAAGCGCGCGCCTTTGGTGATCGATTGGCTAATCGAGCTGTCCAGGGAAACCGGACGGCGCTTCCCTATCCGATTGGTCAAAGGCGCCTATTGGGATACCGAGATCAAGCACGCTCAGGAGCTCGGATTTGCCGACTATCCGGTCTGGACCCGAAAGGCAACGACCGATATTTGTTATATTCATACCGCAGCAAAAATGCTCAAGGCCCCTGACGCATTCTATCCGCAGTTCGCCAGCCACAACGCCCACACCATTGCCACCATCGCACATTTGGCAGGCGAACAGGAGTTCGAATGCCAACGTCTTCATGGCATGGGCGAATTGATGTACCGGGCGGTGCGCGACGTGATTGGTGGCGAGATAAGATTGCGCACCTACGCACCTGTCGGTCGGCATGAGGACCTTTTGCCCTATCTGGTGCGGCGGCTACTCGAAAATGGTGCGAATTCAAGCTTCGTCAACCGTTTCATGGATGCCGACGTGCCGGTCGAAACCATCGTCGCCGATCCGGTCGATCTGATCATGCCCCTTAAGAGCAAGAGGCATGGCGCCATTCCGACCCCGCCCAGACTTTACGCTGACAGAAAGAATTCCCAGGGGATCGATCTTAGCAATCGTCTGGAGGCCGATGCATTGCTAACCGAGATAGGCAAGCAAGCCGAAGCAAAATACAGCCGCGCGGCTCTGGTCTCGGGCTCGGAAGTCAAGGGCAGACCGGTCGAAAGCCGGTCACCGATTGATGGGCATTTGGTTGGTAATGTTCGGGTGGCTGACGGCGACGACATCAACCGCGCAATCACGGCCGCCGCTGCCGCGCAACTCAGCTGGAACGCGATTGGAGGGGCCGGGAGGGCCGAAA
This sequence comes from Pseudomonadota bacterium, assembly GCA_022566895.1. Taxonomy (GTDB): domain Bacteria; phylum Pseudomonadota; class Alphaproteobacteria; order Sphingomonadales; family SMXR01; genus JADFIA01. Next base: position 13,429 of record JADFIA010000031.1, on the reverse strand, counting down.
TCCTTGAGCGCCTCGGAGATCTATTTGAGGAGCACCGGGCCCGGTTTATCGATTTGATGAGCCGCGAGGGCGGAAAGACCATCAAGGATGGCATATCGGAACTGCGCGAAGCGGCTGATTTCTGCCGTTACTACGCCCGGGAAGCGCGGGCCAAGTTCGAACAGCCCATTGTCCTTAAGGGGCCAACCGGTGAAAGCAATCAGATTAGCCTCCATGGCCGCGGCGTTTTCGCCTGCATCAGTCCGTGGAATTTTCCCCTCGCTATCTTTTCCGGCCAAATCGCCGCGGCCCTGGCGGCCGGCAACAGCGTTGTCGCCAAACCGGCCGGCCAGACGCCCCTGATAGGCATCGAGGCAACAAAGCTCTTTCACCAGGCCGGCGTGCCTCCTGAGGTTCTCCATTTGTTGGCGGGAGACGGCCGAGTGGTTGGCGCGGCGATCGTTGAGGACCCGCGCGTAAGCGGCGTCGCCTTTACCGGATCGACCGCGGTCGCCAAAGGAATTAACCAGGCGTTGGCGGCCAAGGACGGGCCAATCTGTGTGCTCATCGCCGAAACCGGCGGCCAAAATGCCATGATTGTCGATTCCTCGGCCCTGGCTGAACAGGTCACAGACGATGTCATGGCCTCGGCATTCTCAAGCGCCGGCCAACGTTGTTCCGCCCTGCGTGTGCTGTTTCTCCAGGACTGCGTCGCCGATCCCATGCTTGAAATGCTCAAAGGGGCGCTGGCCAAGCTAGAAGTGGGCGACCCGCGGCTACTTTCAACCGATATCGGTCCGGTGATTGACGCCGGCGCCCTGCGGGATCTCGAAACCCATGTGGCGTTTATGGAAAGAGAAGCCAAGCTTGTCGCCCGTGGCCAGATCGATGACAACCTGGAAAATGGCAGCTTTTTCGCTCCTCACATCTTCGAAATCCCCGATCTTTCGATCCTAGAGGGCGAGATCTTCGGCCCGGTCCTTCACGTAATAAGATACAAGGCGGATAATATCGAGGACGTACTGAAATCGATCGGCGCGACCGGATTTGGCCTGACGTTTGGCATCCACAGCAGAATCGAAGAGCGCTGGCTCGATCTGTTCAACGCCTCTTCGGTTGGCAACACCTACGTCAATCGCAACATGATTGGCGCCGTGGTCGGTGTGCAGCCGTTCGGTGGCGAGGGTCTTTCGGGAACCGGTCCGAAAGCTGGCGGGCCAAACTATCTTCAACGTTTTTCGACCGAACGTGTACTCAGCATCAATACAACGGCCACCGGCGGCAATATCGACCTCTTTCGGCTTGAAGATGACGACGTTTAGCCATCCCTGAAAATCGCACTAACCGAAAGCGTTTTTGCGTGGAATGGAAAGACCACGGTGCAGGGCCACCGAGAGAATCAAACCGCAACCAACGAGCATGGTCAGCATTGACGAACCACCGTAGGAAACCAGCGGCAAGGGCACTCCCACCACCGGTAACAGACCCATGACCATGGCGATATTTATAAAAACATAAAGAAACAAAGTCCCCGCGACGCCGATCGACAAGAGCCGTCCAAAATGGCTCCGGCATGTCAAGCTGACATAAACGCCGTAGGCCAGAATGACCACATAGAGCCCCAAGAGCGTAAGCCCGCCAATCATGCCAAATTCTTCCGCCAGCACGGTGAAAATGAAATCCGTCTTCATTTCCGGCAGGAAATTCAGATGCGATTGGGTGCCCTGCAGAAATCCCTTGCCGAATATGCCGCCGGAACCCAAGGCGATCTTGGACTGCATGATTTGATAGCCCGCCCCCAGGGGATCACTTTCGGGATTGAAAAATATCAATATCCGTTCTTGTTGATAATCGCGCAGGAAACGCCAAGCGATAGGCACAGAAACAATAGCCGCCAGCGCGCCGACGCCAAAAATCCAGACCCTGGCCCCGGAAAGATAGATCATTCCCACTCCGGCCAATACCAGCATCAAGGTCGTACCCAGATCCGGTTGCCTGACCACCAGAGCCGCCGGCAGAATAATCAGTATGATAGGCACGGCAAGGCTTCTCAATTTGAGCGTATCAGGAGGATTCAAGCCATGAAAATAGCGGGCCATCGCCAATACCAGCGCGAGTTTTATAAACTCGGCCGGCTGCACCCGCACGACACCCAATTCAAGCCAGCGCTGACCGCCCATGCCGGAGACCCCGAAAAACTCGACGGCCAACAAGGAAAGCAAACCAAGGGCAAACAAAGGGTATGCGGCGACCATCCAGTACCGCAGATCAACCAGCGCAATCGCCAGCATCAGAGCCAATCCGACAGCAAAGCGGATCATTTGTGTTGATGCCCAAGGATCCAACTCGCCGCCAGCGGCGGAATAAAGAACCACGAAACCAATTCCTGCAATTGCACAAACCACGAGCACAAAAAGCCAGTTAAGCTGCCTGAGCTTTTGCAGGAAAGTTTGCTCGACCCGCCTCGGTCCGAACATTAGGCTTGTGCCCATTCCCCTATCCCTTTGAGCTGCTGGATTTTATTGCACCCAGCGAAACCACGCCCGCCGCAACCGATTCGACCGGATCGATATCCATGGTTTTTTTCAGGATGTCACGCGCGATCGGAGCAGCCACGGCACTGCCACCACCGCCATGCTCAACCAAGACCGCGACAGCATACTTGGGAGAGTCAATCGGCGCATAGCCAACAAAGAGAGCATGGTCGCGCTCCTCCCATGGGCGTTGACTTAGCTTTTCCAGCCCGGCCTCCCGTTCGGCCGCCGTAATTCGGCGCACCTGCGAAGTACCTGTTTTGCCGGCCATGCTGTATTGACGATTGGCAATTCTTGACCGAAAGGCGGTCCCGCCAGCCTTCATGGTCTTGATCATACCGGTCCTCACCAGATCAAGATGGCGCTGGTTTATTCCCATTTCCGGCCGCCGAGCAGACGGGAACGGTTCCGTTCCGAGAGCTTGTACCAGGCGCGGCCGAATCTGTTTGCCGCCATTTGCAATCCGTGCCGTCATCAGGGCCAGCTGGAGAGGTGTGGTCAGGAGAGCACCCTGCCCGATCCCGATAATCAGCGTTTCGCCAATCTGCCAGCGTTCTCCATAATTGGCCATCTTCCAGACCTTGTCCGGCACCAGCCCCTTTGCCTGACCGCCAAGACCGATCGAATGGGCTTCGCCGAAACCAAAGCGGCGGGCCATTGCAGCGATTTTTGCGATGCCAACACGACGAGCAATTGTATAGAAATAAATATCACAGGACTGGCCGATCGCGTCGGTCATGCTCAGCCGACCATGCCCGTTTTTTTTCCAACAGTGAAAGATTCGGTTCCCGAGCTCATGTTCGCCGGTACACAGGACCGTCTCCGAGCTGCTGACCACCCCAGCTTCGAGCGCCGCCAGTGCAACAATCATTTTAAAAGTTGAACCGGGGGGATACTGGCTGGCCAGACATTTGTTGATCAGCGGCTTTCGCGGATCCTGGACCAGCGCGTTCCAGTCTTCCTGGCTAAAGCCCAGATTGAATTGGTTGGAATCGAATGCCGGCGTCGAAGCCTGAACCAGGATGTCGCCGTTTTCCACATCCATCACGACTGCGGCTGCGCTCTTTTCGGCCAAACGTTCGACGGCGTATTTTTGCAGCTCCAGATCAATCGTAAGCGTCAGAGTTTGCCCGACCTCGCCCTCCTGACGTGTCAATTCGCGCACCACCCGTCCATAGGCGTTCACTTCAAACCGGCTTGTCCCCGCCTGCCCCCGCAGCGCCAAATCAAATGTAGCCTCGAGGCCAGCCCGCCCAATCTTGACCCCGGGGATATGGAAAATCGGATCATCCTTCACGTCCTCTTTCGTCACTGGTCCCACATAACCCACCACATGCGAGGTTGCGCGCCCATCGGGATAGAAGCGCGTCCGCCCGGCATCCGGCTGCACCCCTGGCAGTTTGATGCTGGCCACGTTAACTTTTGCAAACGTCTTCCAATCAAGATTCTCGGCGACACTCACCGGCTGAAAACTGCGCTGGCGGCGAATTCGGTCCAAAAGGCGTCTGGTTTGGCTGTCACTAAGGGCGATCATCTGGCCAAGCGAGTTGAGTGTGGCTTCAACATCGCTGGTCTGTTCGGGCACCAGGAAGATACGGTAATCCCGCCGGTTGGTGGCCATGAGCCTGCCTGCTCGATCAAAGATTTCACCCCTTTCGGGGGCCAGGAAGCGGAGACTGATCCGGTTCTCCTCGGCCAGCATCTTGTATTGACCCGATTCAATAACGCCGAGGTAATAGAGACGACCGATCAATGCCATCGACAATAAGCCCTGAAAGCCGCCGAGCATTAACGCTCTGCGGGAATAAAGCCTGTATCTTTCGCCTTCTGTTTCCAATATCTGTCTCGTCAGTCGTTACTCTTGCTTATGAACGTAATACCATCCTTTCGAAAGTACCAAAAATCCAACTGAGGACCGGATAGGCCAGCAGGGTCATGGCCATTTGCACAATTGCCGGGAAAGGGGATATCGGAGCACCGATGCGAAAAGCCTCGACCAGCCAGATGACTGCACTGGCCCCCAGACAGACCAAGGCAAATCCTGCCCAGGCCACCACAAACGAGCGATTCCTGAAGAACCTCCGCTGATTGAGGAGTAAGGCCGGCACCGAAACCAGGATCAATGAGGTCAAGCCGATGACGCCGCCGGCCAAAAAGTCGTCGGCCAGACCTAACAGGAAAAGCGACAAGATCGGCGTAAACCGGGGTCGGTGGATCGTAAAATAAAAAGCAAACGACAATGAAATCAAAGGCACGTACATGCTCATATCGCTGGCCCGAAATGGAACTCGCGTCACCAGAAGCAATAGAAAGACCAGTACGAAAGGGGCGATCGATTGCACTGCCGAAACAACAATGTTATCTGCTTTGGCCGGCACCTTAGGATTCCTCTTCTATGGACACTTGCGGGGCCGGCTCCATTTCGCTGGCAGAAAAGTCCAGTATCCGGACAAATTCGAGAGCCTTGAGATCCGCCACCGGCCGAACCTTGACATGATCGCTGCCGACGGAGGTAACGATACCAATCAATAGTCCTGGCGGGAACAAACCACCGTCGCCCGACGTCAGCACTTTGTCGCCCGTAACGACATCGGCGCTTACGGGCAGAAAATCCAGGTCCAAAAGATCCTCGTTGCGACCTCTCAGGATACCATTGTCCTTGGATCTGCCGAGGCGTACCGGAATTCGGCTATTAAAATCCGTCAGCAATAGCACCCGGGCGGCCCGCCTTCCCACCTCAACGGTTTGGCCTACAACGCCGTTTTGATCGACAACGGAAAGGCCTTCCCGGACCCCTTCATCACTGCCCGCATTCAACAGCACACTGCGCACAAAGGGGCCACCGACCACTGCAATGACCCTGGCTGTCACCAGGGTCTGTGGCCGGACGAGTTTGGCATTCAGGACTTCGCGCAGACGCGAATTTTCAATCTCCAGCAAATCCGCCAGCCGCTGCCAATCTTTAAGGCGTCTGTTTTCTTCAAGAAGCCGGTTGTTTTGGTCACGCAAATCGGCAAGGTCACCGAGGTTGTTAACAAATCGGCGCAAATAGATAGCCGGGACGGAAAGGGTCTCCAGTACCGGCGCCGAAAGGTCCGCCGCCTCTTTGCGCAGGCTGACAAGAACCGGGCTGTTAACCGTGTTGATAACGATCAAGGTCAACGAGATGGCGAAGAAAAATCCAAACCCAAATTTCTTGGTTGGTTTTCGAAAAAGCTTTTGGCGCGTCGCGCCTTTTCTATGTGCTGGCTCTGCCAAAGTCAGGAATTTTCCGCGATTCTGCGATTAGCCGCAACCAAGGCCTACTCTCTATCAGTACTCCTGCGTCAGAACCCTGCGCAGCATTGGATCTTCGAGGGCTCGGCCGGTCCCTAATGCGACACAGGTCAACGATTCTTCAGCTATTGTAACCGGCAATCCGGTTGCCTTGCGCAGGACCTTGTCGATACCACTCAGCAAAGCCCCACCGCCGGTCGCGACGATCCCCTTGTCAACAATGTCGGCCGACAGTTCGGGTGCTGTTTGCTCCAAAGCCACTTTGACGGCCTCAACAATTGCACCCACAGGCTCCGATAGGGCCTCGGCGATTTGCACCTGGTTAATGACGATCTCTTTCGGCACACCATCCATCAGATCTCGGCCCTTTACGCTCATGGTTTTGCCGACCCCCTGTTCCGGCTTGAGGGCGGTTCCAATCTGCTTCTTGATCCGTTCGGCGGTTGCCTCGCCGATGAGAAGATTGTGGTTGCGGCGCGTGTAGCCGATGATGGCCTCATCCATTTTATCGCCGCCAACCCGCACCGAATTGGAATAGACAATACCGGCAAGCGAAATGACCGCGACTTCGGTGGTGCCGCCACCTATATCAACGATCATCGAGCCTTGGGGCTCTGTGACCGGAAGCCCGGCGCCGATCGCGGCGGCCATGGGTTCTAGGATAAGGCTGACTTTGCTTGCACCCGCCTGATCTGCCGCTTCCTGGATCGCCCGCCTCTCGACCGCGGTTGAACCGGACGGCACGCAAATAACAACCTGGGGACTGGCGAACGCCCGATTATGAACTTCCTTGATAAAGTGCTTGATCATGAGCTGGGCAACGTCGAAGTCGGCGATCACACCGTCCCTTAAGGGCCGAATACATTCGATATTGTCGGGCGTGCGCCCGAGCATGAGCTTGGCTTCGTCTCCAACCGCGAGCACGTGACGCCGGCCGTTTTCGGTTTTCATGGCAACAACCGAGGGCTCGTTGAGAACGATCCCCCGTCCCTTGACATAGACCAAGGTATTCGACGTACCCAAATCCATTGCCATATCCGAGGAAAACATGCCCAAAATTCTGGAGAACATTTTATTATTGCCTTTCCGTGTCGAGCCGAGCCCCAAAGAGCAAGTCTTACTATTAAAAATCCGTGTGTGCTATGCCTTTGGACATTTTATGTGCATTTTCATGCCTGCTAATGGACGAACCAGAATCGCACCGAAATCTCTAGGAAAAAATGTCTTAATTTTTACTTTTTTTCAAACCGCTCCATGAGCGCCCGAACCTCTCGGCCTGGCTCCTCCAGGGGATGTGCCGCGTCGGTTTGCCGCCTCCTGCGCAGCTCTTTCCCGCCTGCTTTTGTATCTGACATAAGTGCCGCCACGAAACGACCGCTTTTGATATCCTCGAGGATGGCTCTCATCTGCTCGCGGACCTGATCGTTGACGATCCTGTCAGCTGCCAGGTAGCCGCCAAATTCGGCAGTGTTTGAGATCGACTCGTCCATAAGCTTCAATCCGCCTTCCCACAAAAGATCGGCGATTTGTTTGACCTCATGAAGGCACTCGATATAGGCCACTTGTGGTGAATATCCTGCTTCGACAAGAATCTCGAAGGCAGCCTTAATAAGGCCCGGCAGACCGCCACAGAGGACAACCTGCTCGCTGAACAAATCGGTCTCGCATTCTTCGCCAAAACTGCTTTCGATTAGCCCGGCCCGGCCGCACCCGAGCGCTGAACCATACGATAATGCCAGCGCCCTGGCTGATCCGGAAACGTCCTGCGCGATCCCAAACAGCGCCGGCATCCCCATCCCTTTCTGGTAGAGATCCCGAAGTGTCGCTCCCGGTCCCTTGGGTGCAACCAAAATCACGTCCAAATCCTGGCGCGGAACGATAATTGAGAAATGCACCGCCAAACCGTGCGCAAAACCAATTGTTGCGCCTGGTTTGAGATTGCCGGCCAGCTCTTCCTCATAAAGCTTTCCCTGGGTCTCGTCGGGGGTCAGGATCATTACCAGATCAGCGGTCGCACAAGCGGCGGCTGGATTAAGTACCTGGAACCCGTCGGTCTCCGCGCGGCCGATGTTTGCGCTGCCAGGACGGGCGCCGATGGTGATTTTGCCGACCCCCGAATCCCGCAAGTTCAGGGCATGCGCGCGCCCTTGATTTCCGTAGCCAATGATCGCCAAACTGCGCCTACAAATCAGGCTAGGATCAACGTCTTTTTCGCCGTCCTTAAAGACCTGCATGTTTTGTCTTCCCATATCCGATGTCCATGAGAACCTGGTCCTTCAGGTCGTCCCTTTGGGCATCGATCCAACACCAGCTTTTAAACTGATTTTTGAACCATGTGAGCTGGCGCTTTGCATAATGGCGCGTCAGCTTTTGCGCCTCTTCAATCGCCGCTTCAAGAGTTAACCCACCCTCAAGATGATCGATCAGTGGCCGTAGACCCAAGGTCTTCATGGCCGGTGAGGTCTCAGGAATCCCTCGATCCCTGATCTTCCTGGCTTCACTCAGCGCGCCCGACTCGACCATTCCTGCGAAGCGATTATTTATTCGGGAATAAAGAAATTGGCGCGGCAGGTCCAGCACCAGCTTTAATACCTGGCCCGCGGCATCAGCTTTTTGCAGTGCACCTTGGTGAGATTCCCGTTGCCAGTCACGCAGCGATCGCCCGGTAGCTTGCCAAACCTCAAGCGCCCTGCAAATCCGTTGGCCATCGTTTTCACTCAATCGCCCAGCCATTTCCGGATCAGCCTTCTGGAGCTCCCTGTAGAGAGGTTTCGGGCCTGTTTCCCGTAGGCGCCTTCGAATTGGATCTCGCACCGCGTCGGGGATTTTTGGAATCGGGGCCAGACCGCCCAGCAAGATCTTGAAATACAAGCCGGTACCACCGACCAAAATTGGCATGGTTCCCAGTTTTCTACAGTCCAATATTTCAGAGCTCGCCATTGTGTGCCAGTCGGCCACCGAAAAGTTTGTGTCGGGCTCGATAACACCGAACAAACGGTGTGAACGCCCTGCCCGCTCGGCCGCGGGCGGAGCCGCACTTAAGACCTCGAGGCCGCGATAGACTTGCATGCTATCGGCATTGATGACGACGCCATCAAGCGCCCAAGCCAGCTCAATTGCGAGTGCGGTCTTGCCGCTTGCGGTCGGTCCTGCGATAAGAAGTGCTTCGAAATTTGCCATACTCTGCTCGCTCAGCCAAAAGCCCTCCTTATGAACTATGTCGCCACCTTGATCGTCAAGACCCAAAGCCCCGAGAGATTGGAGAAGGGCGTGGCGCTGGCACGTCAGCTCATCGAAAAGGCAGGCGCTGAATTTGGCGGCATGGATTGGCTTTCTCCAGGCCAAGCAGTTGACCTGTTTTTCTCCGGCGCCAGCCTTGCCGTGATCAAGCCGCTGCTTGGCGCGGCGATGCAGCAGCTTCAAATTGATTCCTTTGCCCAGACCCAGGCCGGCCGCAAAGCCCGTATGTTGATTGCGGATATGGACAGCACGATGATCGAGATTGAGTGCATCGATGAGCTCGCCGCGGCGATGGGAGTCAAAGACCAGATCGCACCGATTACCGAAGCCGCAATGCACGGTCAAATCGATTTCGGGGAGGCACTTAAAGCTCGAGTACGCCTGATTACAGGACTTGAAGTCGAACAGGTGGAACGTATTCGCGACCGGCGCCTGAGTTATTCTCCCGGCGCCAAGACCTTGGTCGCCACCATGAAAAGAGCGGGTGCAAATACGCTCCTGGTGTCCGGCGGCTTTACGTTTTTTAGTGATTTTGTAGCCAGGGAGCTGGGTTTCGACGAAGCAAGAGCCAATCGTCTTGAAATCAAAAAGGGCCGCCTTACCGGCCGGCTAAGACCGCCGATCTTCACTGCCCAAAGCAAACGGCAGGCCCTCATTGAGGTTCGCAACGCTCTGAAAATACCGTCGGATCAGACGTTGGCGGTCGGCGACGGCGCAAACGACATACCAATGCTGGAGGAAGCAGGCATAAGTATCGCCTACCACGCCAAGGAAAAGACGGTAGCCGTGGCAGATGCAAGAATCGATTTTGCAGGTCTTGAGGCCATATTGTTTTTCCAGGGTTACCGCCGGTCGGAATTTGTCACGGACGAGGCCAAACCCGAGTCCTACAGGCCGTAACCGCGTAATCGCTCATGGCTCTGAGCCACAGCGGATTGAAGTGACCACCTAGTCTGGGGCCTCGGTCGGCTCCTCGACTGAAATTGGGATCAGTACATAACCGCCGCTGCGGTAGATCCGCAACAATACCGTCTTCCTGCCGGCTTCACGCGCCTTTTCGACCTCGTTTTTGAGCTTATCGACCGTATCGACATTGGTTTGATTAACCTGAACAATAACGTCGGCCGGCCGTACGCCTCGCCGCGCGGCGTCGCTGCGCGTGTGCAGGTTCTTGACAAGTACACCATCAACCGAGTCCGGAATCTCGTATCGCTCTCGATCATCAGGCAGCAGCGAGTCCAGCCGCATATCGAGGAACATATCGCCCCGCTCTTCCTCCTCTGGTGGTTCCGGTGGTTCTTCAGGCCCGCTTTCAAACACACGCCGTTCGGTCGTCAGTTCGAAATCCAAGACCTTGCCTGCCCGCCACAGAGTGATCGGGACCTTTTTATTGGGTGGCGTGTCACCGACCACGCGCACAAGCTGCCGGGCATCCTCGATCTCCTCTCCGCCAAAGGCCAGCACGATGTCGCCCGGCTCGATACCTGCCTTATCGGCCGGTCCGTCCTCGTTGACCGAACTGATGATCGCCCCTCTTGTTTCTCCAAACCCGAGGCTTTCAGCCACCTCCTTGGAGACCGGCTGAATACTCACCCCAATCCAACCACGCTCGATTTTGCCGCTGGCTCTAAGTTGGCGGATCAGCCGCTGAACCCGCTTGGCGGGTACGGCAAACCCGATTCCGATATTGCCGATACCACTGGGTGAAAAGATTCGCGTATTCACACCGACCACTTGTCCCATCATATTGAACAGAGGGCCGCCCGAGTTGCCCCTATTGATCGAGGCATCAGTCTGAATAAAATCGTCGTACGGCCCGGCGTTAACGAAACGATTCCTGGCCGAAACGATGCCGGCAGTCACTGTACCTGTGAGGCCCCAGGGATTGCCAATTGCGATGACCCAATCACCGACCCGAAGCTCATCTGAGTTTCCGAATTCTGCGGCAACGAGTTCGTGCTCTGGTTCGATCTGCAATAGTGCGATGTCCTCAACCCTATCGAGACCAATCACTTCAGCTACGTAGGATTCGCCGGTCGAGAAGGTCACCGTGATTTCCTCGGCGTCACGAATGACATGTTCGTTGGTAACTAGGATACCCGAGGTATCGATCACAAAACCCGACCCCCGCGTACTCCTTTGCCTGTCAGGCTGCGGCCGGCCCTGCTCCCCAAAAAACTCTTCAAAAAACTCGCGGAACGGAGAATCCGGCGGCAGATTGGGCTGCCCCTCCTCAGTACCGCTTGCAGGCACTTGCAGAGCCGAGATATTGACCACAATCGGGGAAAGCTCTTCCACCAAGTCGGCAAAACTGTCGGGCGCTGCTTGCATTGTCAACGCACGGTCTGCCCGCTCCTGGGCGACGCTCGCAGATTGGCCCATTAGCGATAGGGTCGAGGCAAGCATCAGCGCCATCGCAGCCCGTGCGATGGTTGTACGGACATGCCGAAACCGGCCTAAATTCCTGTCGTGTATATTGGTCCTAATTGTCATTACTCGTTGATTTCCTTCAGCGTCGTTAGGCTAATGCGAACCCGAATCCATGGTGAGCGTGGACGACGTTCGTTGGATTATTGGCTAAGCGGCAAAGGGATGATCAGGAACCCCGACCGATATATTCTCAAAAGAACCGCCTTGCGCCCGGCTTCTTTGGCCTTTGCCACTTCCTTTGAAAAGTCCTCAGCGGAACGGATTGGCGTCAGATTTACTTCGGCAATCACATCGCCCGGCCTCAGCCCGCGATGGGCGGCTTCGCTTTGAGCGGCCATTTTGCGAATAACCACACCTACAACGCTATCAGGGACCTCATAACGTTGGCGCGCCGCAGCATCGAGCGGCCTGAGAATCAACCCTTCGACAATCCCGGTCGGTTCGATCTCGGGCGGCTTTTTCTGCTCCGATGCATTGATCGGTTCGAGCGCTGCAAAAATCCTTTCCACCGTCGTAAGGCTGAGCTCCAACACCTCACCGTTCCGCCAAACCTTGAGCGGCACGTCAATACCGACCGGTGTGTCGCCGACCAGCCGGATCAGTTGGTTGGAATCGGTAATCGATTGACCATTAAACCCAAGCACAATGTCGCTGGGCTGTACGCCGGCCTTGAAGGACGGTCCGTCGGGCTGGACCGACGTGACAATAGCTCCCTTGGTGCCGTCAAATCCAATGCTGGCCGATATATCCTTGGTCAGTGATTGGATCCCAACACCTATCCAGCCCCGGGCGACACGTCCCCCGGTCATCAATTGGGCTACGATCTTCTTGACTCGAATTGCCGGAATCGCAAATCCAATCCCGATATTTCCAACCCCTCCAGGCGAAAAGATCATCGTATTGATGCCCACAACCTCGCCGGCAAGGTTGAACATCGGGCCACCCGAGTTGCCGCGGTTGATCGACGCATCGGTCTGCAGAAAGTCGTCGTAAATGCCGGCGTTAATATTGCGATGCCGTGCGGAGATAATCCCGGCCGTAACAGAGCCACCGAGCCCGAAGGGGTTGCCGATCGTCATGACCCAGTCACCGGTCCGCATGAGATCAGAGTTTCCAAACTTTACGATCGGCAGATCATGATCGGTCTCAATCTTCAAAAGCACGATGTCTTCGACTGCGTCGCGCCCTATAATTTCCGCCACAAACTGCGTACCGTCGGTAAAGGTGACGGTAATTTCATCTGCTTCACCGATGACGTGATTGTTGGTGACAATATAACCCTTGGGATCGATTACAAATCCGGATCCCAGCGACACCGATTGGCGGGGCGGGTTCTGGTTTTCGTCTTCGTTGAGGAATTCCTCATAAAATTCCTCGAATCCCTCTTCGGGGGGAGATCCGCGTTCTCTTTGTCTGCTTGGCTCGACCACCTGCAGAGTGGAAATATTGACCACGGCAGGCATCAGGCGCTCCACCAGATCGGCAAATCCGACTGGAGCCGGTCGTCCCGAGACTTCGGCCATCCCTACAGCAAAGAACACAGCCACCACAAATAAGGACACGATGCCCCGTTCAATGGACCGCGGCAAGCTTTTGATGACGCCTTTATTCACTACTCTATTTCTCACTCGAAGCTCCTATTCAACACCGTAATCACCAATTGCAACCCTGCCTGCTTCCCAATTCCCTAGCCGCGAATAATCCAGACGATGATAAGTCCGCTTATTAGCGACAATAAGGCGATGGTGCGAATGTGCTTGTCCTCCACTTCGAGGAAAACACGCATCATAGTCTTCATCCGTCTGGTAAAAAGCGCCAAGGCCGCGCCTTCGATTGCCAATACCAGGCCCAAGGCCACGCCGAGGTCTGACCATGCGATTTCCGGCATTCATATTTACCTTTTGTCTCTTATTCCTCCCATCAACCCAAAATACTTGAAAAACTCGCTATCCGGCGAAAGCACCAAAGTT
>JADFIA010000030.1 GCA_022566895.1 Pseudomonadota bacterium | reverse complement strand
GCTGGTGGAACGCGCCGAGACGCCCACGGCCGGGCCGGTCGCCGCAGCGACAAGCAAATCGGTGGCGGTCCTGCCGTTCGTCGATCTTTCCCCCGAGGCCGATCAGGGCTGGTTCGCCGACGGCCTGACCGAGGAGATTTTGAACTCCCTGACCCGTCTGCCCGAGCTGACGGTGACCGCGCGCACCTCCTCGTTTCACTTTAAGGGCCAGAACCTGCCGGTCCAGGAGATCGCCCAAAAGCTCGGGGTGGCCCATATCGTCGAAGGCTCGGTGCGCCGGGCCGGCGACCAGCTCAGGATCACGGCCCAATTGGTCCGCGCCGCGGACGGCTTTCACATGTGGTCGCAGACCTACGACCGTACGCTTGAAGATGTTTTCGCGGTCCAGGAGGACGTGGCCGAGAATGTCGCCCGGGCCCTCGATATCGTCCTGGATGAAGAAAAGCGCCAGCGCATGTTCTCTTCCGGCACCCGCAGCGTCGAAGCCTACGAGGCCCTCCTGCGCGGCCGCGCCATTTTTGACGCGACCCACGATGAGGTCGAGGGCCTGACCCTGTGGCAGGCCAACGCTTTGCTTGAAAAGGCTATCGCCGCCGATCCGGAATATTACCTGCCCTACTATTATCACCGCGACGCGTTCATCCATTTCGTTAAGGAAGGGCCGGACGGCCCCTATTTGGCCGGCGGGCAGGAGCCCGGCCTGACGCCCGTGGCCGCTCTCGGGCGCTATCAGACCGACATGGAGCAGGCCATCCGCCTCGCCCCCAACGAGCGGCAGAGGACGCTTTTCGAAATGGAGCGGGTCCAGCTCTCCGACGATTGGCGGCGCCTGCCGCCCCTGTTCGCAAGGCTCGAGGCCATGGACGCCTCGAGCGGCCAATTTTCGACCGGCGGCGGTTGGGTCACCAGCGTCTTTCTGGCCACCGGCCGGGCGGACCTTCAATTGCGGATGGCGGAAGAACAACTCGCATGGAATCCACTGGATCCCTTCGCTTGGTCGGAGGCTGTTTCCGCGCTCACCTTATTGGAGCGCTTTGACGAGGCGGCGGCCAAGGTAAAGGAAGCCCGCGCGCGCGGCATCAGCCACGCCTTCATTGAGGGCTCCGAGCTCAATCTCTATCTGGCCATGGGAGACACAGCGGCGCTCGAGGCGACGCTGGCCCGGCATCCGGACAGATGGCGGGCCGAAGGGGCAATGTATATGGCCGCACTGGGGCGTCGCGATGAGGCGCTCGCGTTGATGGTCGGGATCGATGCCCGAACGCCCTATAGCGAAAATTCGATTGTGGCTCACATGCTCTTGGGCAACCAGGCCGAAGCCGACCGCTTGGCCACGGAGATCGACGCTTTGCCTCTGGGCAGTCTGCGCTTTCAGGATCTGCTCTATTACACCAACTGGCGCTTTCCGTTTCACATCGAGGCGACGCCCAACTTCCAGGCTCGGCTTCTGGAGGCCGGGGTCACCGAGGCCGAGATCGCGGCCCGCCTGCACCCGGCGGTCAAAGCCGCCGACAGCCCCTAGCCCTCCTCGGGGCCTGGCCAGTGTTCGCGCCGGATGGTGCGGAACGAGTAGCGCTGCCACAACATCAGGCTGGCCGCGCAATAGATCGCCGCCAGGATCAGCCCGTGGAGCCACAGGCCGGTCACCGCGAAGGGGGCCAGCAACCACAGGACCGTGTTGCGGTTGGCGCCCATGAGGCTCAGTTGCCGCCCCTCGCCCTGCGAGCGCCAGTGGTTCGAGCCCAGTTGGTCGGTGGTAAATTCGATCTGCTTATCACGGGCCCAGGAGGTCACGACCATGGCCAGGGCCAAGCCCCAGGCGCTCCAGCCGAGCGGCATCGCGGCCAGCCCGGCGGCCAACCCGAAGTACCACAGATATTCCGCGAAGTTTTCGATCAATGGCTCCGGCAGCAGGCCGCGCTGGGTCCACAGGTAAAAGCCACGCATCCGGCGCAGGGCCCCGAAGCCGGCGCTCATAGCCATGGCCAAAGCCAAGCCGAGTCCCGGCCGGCCGCTGGCCAAGACCAGAAATATGAGCCCGGCCAGGGCCACGACCGTGAGCTGGACCAGCGAGCGGTTGGGCCTGAAGGGCGCCAGACGCAGGACCAGCAGCTGCTCGAACAGCGGCATCGCGAAGCGTTCGACCCAATCGGCGGCCCCGTGGTCGGTGTCCATCAGCAGCACTTCGGCGGCCCGGCGGGCCTCGACGCTCGAGGTGACCGGCCGCCACAGGATCTGACGCTCACGGCAGACCCTCTCGTCGTAGGTGGCGATCAGGTCGGTGCCCACGATGTCGCAGGACTGGCTTTTCATTCCCACTTCGATCAGCGTGCGTAAGGACAGCGATGAAAAGGCCGGGTGCGCCTGCGCCGCCTTGAAGCCGCGGCCGGTAAACTTGG
Organism: Pseudomonadota bacterium; assembly: GCA_022566895.1. Classification (GTDB taxonomy): domain Bacteria; phylum Pseudomonadota; class Alphaproteobacteria; order Sphingomonadales; family SMXR01; genus JADFIA01. The sequence goes on along the minus strand of JADFIA010000030.1, from coordinate 24,953 downwards.
CCGCCGAGGCGAACAGCCGGCTGCCCTCCTTGGTTTCGATTTTCAGGCCCTCGGCCGCCCCGTAGCGCACCTCGTCCAGTGGGAACAGCGCGATCGCCGCTTCCGGGCCGGTCGCCGCGACCTCGGTGATCAGCCGGAAATCGATCAGCGTGCTTTCCTCGAGCACCAGAAAGGGCTGGTTCTCGTCGAACAGATCCGCTTCGAGATAACGGCCGTCCAAAATCTCGGTCTCCGGGATCTGGCGGAACGAGGCCAGCCGCTTGTGCAGCACTTCGGGAAAGCGCTGGCTGATCACCCGCGCGTTGCGCACCCCGCAAGCCGCCAGTTGCCGCAATTGCCGCTCGAGAAGGCTCAGGCCGCCGACCTTGACCAGGCAGCGCGGCGCCTCGCCCGTGCCCTCGGCCAGTAGGTCGACAAAAATGATTGCGTCCTCGATCACCGTCACCTCCGGGCCAGAGAGAATCATATTTTTGGCCGCAAGTGAACAGCTATTCTTCTCACCACGCGCCAATACTCGTTTGGAAGGACTGCGCGGTGATGTAAGATAGCCAAAGGACAGCCAGGGAGACTTGAGCCATGCGATTAAATCCCTATCTCGCCTTCGGCGGCGATTGCGAAGAAGCCTTCAATTTCTACCGGGAATGCTTTGGCGGTGAGATTGAAGAACTCCACCGTTTCAGCGCCGGACCGGACGAAATCGGTGGCACTAAAGTCCCCGAGCACTTGAAGGACAAGGTCATGCACATGACCCTGCGCTTCGGTGACAATGTGATCATGGGCGCGGACAGTATCGAGGCGCCGCCGGCCGACAGCAACGTCCAACTGACCATCGGTATGGACGATGTGGACGAGACGACGGCCATATTCGATAAGCTGTCCCAAGGCGGAGAGATTACCATGCCGCTGCAGGATACCTTCTGGGCCGCCCGCTTCGGCTTGTTCACCGACCGCTTCGGCGTGAAATGGATGTTTAACTGCGAGACCGGCAGCCATTGACCGGGTGGAGACGATGAATCGGGCGCTCAGCAAAGTTGTGTTGATCCCGCTGGTGGCGGTTGGGCTGACGGCGTGCCAGGAAAAGCAGGCCGCCTCGGGGCTCGAGGGCCTGCCCACCGGCAGCGTCCAGACCGGGCCCAATATGTATATGATCCCGACCGGCCAGCCGGACGGCGACGGCTGCCAGGCCTACCGGGTCCATTCGCCGGGTAATGTGGTGGTCCAGATGGTCTATTTCCGCAAGGCCGACGGCGACTTTACGGCCAATAAGAAAGAGGCGGCCTGTCTGGCCGCCGCCCCTCAATCCTGAATTTCTCGAGAGTTTAGCCGGAAACGATCAGCCAGCTGCCGTCCGGCTGCCGGCAGGCACGGCCGTAGGCTTCTTCTTCCTGGCCGGCGATAATCACGGTCTGGGTGAACTCGCGGCAATAAGCGCCCTTGGCGTCCAGATAGGCCTGACCCGCCACGAATGCACCACCGTTACGGCTATCGGGATTGTACCATTTGGTGGTTTCACCGGGCTGGCCGTACTGCAGCGCGTGGGCGCGGGCCAGTTCCATTTCCAAGCGGTCCGCCTGGTCGAGGCGGGCCCCGATCGAGCTGCCGACCGAGGCGCCGATGATGCCGCCGGCAATCCCCAGCGCCACGCCGGCGTCGCCGTGACCGATCTTGGCGCCCAGAAGCGCCCCCAGGCCGGCCCCGAGAAGGGTTCCCAGTTGCTGGTTGGATTGTCCTTCGGCGCAAGCGCCGAGGGTCAAAAGGCCAGCCAGAGCCGCCGTCATCTTAAATCCTGCTTTTCGCGCCATCGGACCTCTCCTTCAGGGTTTGCCGCGTCGTCTCGGCTCAGGTTAAAGGCCCGAACCTTAACTTTTGATGAACCAAAAGTTGGGCCAGATTAGGGCAGATCGCTGCCGGCCGGTAAAACCAGCGATACCTTCAAGCCGCCGAGCTTGGCCCGGGCCAGTTTCACCTCGCCGCCACACATTTCGGTGATGTCGCGGACGATCGACAGGCCGAGGCCCGAACCGGGCATGCTTTCGTCCAAACGCTTGCCGCGCTCGAAAAGCGCCTCGAGGGCACCCGCCGCCACACCGGGCCCGTCATCCTCGATATCGACGCACAGCCAGGCCTGCCCGGCCTCGATACCCAAGTCGGCGGCCGAGACGCGAATCTTCCGGCGGCACCATTTGGTGGCGTTCTCGAGCAGGTTGCCCAACAGCTCGTCCAGATCCTGGCGTTCGACCAGCGCGTAAAGGTCTTTCGGTACGTCGATCACAAATTCAATATTCTTGTCCTTGGTGATTTGCTCAAGGGTGCGCACCAGATCGCCGACCGCCGGCCCGACCTCGGTGCGGATGCCGGGCAGCGAACCGCGGGCCATCGCCCGGGCCCGCATCAGGTGATGCTCGACCTGGCGGCTGATCACCTCGGCCTGTTTGGCCAGCAGAAGATTGAGCTCGCTTTTTTCGGCCCGGTCCAATTCGTTGGCGATCACCGACAATGGCGTCTTCAGGGCGTGGGCCAGATTGCCGACATGGGTGCGGGCCCGCTCGACCAGCCGGTCGTTGAAATCGAGCACCGCATTCACTTCCTTGACCAGCGGCTCGATCTCGGGCGGCACGTCGGGACTGAGGCGTCTGGCCCGCCCGGCCCGCACATCCGCCAGGCCCCGGCGCAGGCGGTTCAGGGGATAGAGGCCGAAGGTTACCTGGAGGATCATAGCTAGCAGCAACCCGGCCCCCAGAGCCCCCAGGGACCAGGTGACGATGGTATTGAAGCGCCCGATCTCGGCCTCCATTTCCGAAACATCCGCCGCCGCCATATAGCGGAATAAGCTGGCGCTGCCGGGCGGCTCGATATCGCGTTCGGCGATCCTGAGGCGCTGCCCGTCCGGGCCCGTGGCGGCGCGGAAGCGCAGTACAAATGCGGGATTGCTATAGTCGACCTCCAGCTCCTGGTCCCACAACGAACGCGAGCGAAAATGCTCCTGATCCGGGTTCGAGACCTGCCAGTAAAGGCCCGAATAGGGCCGCACAAATTTCTGATCGCTCAACGGCCGCAAAAAACGCACGTAGCCCTCGGGGGCCATCTCGCTGGCCCCGACCATGCTGTCGATGGTATTCACCAGGCGCTCGTCGAATGAAGATTCGACGTAATCTCTGAATACCGAAGCCAGGAAGAAACCGCCGATGCCCAAACCGACCAGGGTCCACAGCCCGGCCGCCAGGACCAGCCTGCGGGTCAGTGATTTGGGCCTCAGCCATAAGAGATAGCGGGATTTGAAGCGCTTACTGATCATCTTCCGCCTGCGCCGCGAGACGGTACCCCATGCCGCGAATGGTGTGGATGACGGTGACGCCAAGCTTCTTGCGGACCCGGTTCACGAACACTTCGATGGTGTTCGAATCGCGGTCGAAATCCTGGTCGTAAATATGCTCGGTCAGCTCGGTCCGCGAGATCACCTCGCCCTGGTGATGCATCAGATAGGACAGAAGTTTGAATTCGAGCGCCGTCAGCCGGACCGCCCGGCCATCGACCGTGAACTTCGAACTGCGGGTATCGAGCCGCACCGGTCCGCATTCGATCTCCGGCGAGGCCAGGCCCGAAGCACGGCGAATGAGGGCCCGCAGCCGGGCCAAAAGCTCCTCCATCTTGAACGGCTTGGCCAGATAATCGTCGGCCCCGGCGTCGAGCCCCTGAACCTTGTCGCTCCAGCTGTCGCGGGCCGTAAGAATGAGCACCGGCATCTGGTGCCCCGCGGCGCGCCAGCGCTCCAAGACGCTGACCCCGTCGATAATCGGCAGGCCGAGATCGAGGACCACGGCATCATAGGGCTCGGTATCGCCCAGGAAATGCCCTTCCTCGCCGTCCGTGGCCTGGTCGATTACATATCCGGCCTCCTCCAGCCCGGTAGTGAGCTGGCGCAAGAGGTCCGGATCGTCCTCAACCACCAATACCCGCATCAGCGTCTCCCTGGACCGCCCATGATCCGGCCCGAATGGGCATCGACCAGGACCATGATCACCTGGCCGTCGTCCCTGAGCACTTTCATTTCATAGACCCAGCGGTCGCGGCTGAACTTCCGCAACTCCTGGCCCACAATGCGGCCGTTGTAACGGCTTTTCACAAGCCGCGCGATCTCTCCGTAGGGCAGGATCTTTTGCTGTTTCATCACCCCGCGGACTTCATCGTGGTCGCGCTTCTTCTCGGCCGCAACCGCAGAATCCGTAGGCGCCATGACCATGGACAGGGCAATCGCTATGAGGATCGCTTTAAACATCGGTCTTCCAATACCTTTCCTTGAACCTTTTTTCTAGCCCAACCTCGCTGAACCCATCCTGAACGGCCGCTAAATGCCAGCTCCATGCTCACCAGCTTCACGGCCCGGCATCAACAATTCAGAACGATTTCCTGACGATTGGGGCGCCGCTCGGCTGGCCGTTTCAATGGCTTGGACAGAACTTTTTTAGCTTGCCGGATCAACACCGGCCGGCATCCGAGTTCGCTTGCAATCTCAAGCCCGGCGGAGGAACATTGCACGGCGGATGATGGAAGGGGTCCCGAGGTGCAGAACTACCGTTTGCTGTTGCTCTTCCTGGTGATCGCCGGCCTGACCGGGGATTATTTCCTGTTGACGGCACCGCCAGAGCCCGGCCCGACGCCGGCCGATGCGGTGAGGCTTGAAGGCGCTCTGGTGGCCCGGCTGCCGATGGCCACGACCAACAATGCGGTGGCCAGCCTCGAGATTGGGGGGCGGCCGTATCTCTACAGCTTTTCGGGCCTCGGAGCCGGCAAGCAGCGCAGCGATATCCACTCGCGGGCCTTCGCGGTCGATCTCGATAACGGCGACATCGAGGTGCTGGGCCGGCTGGTGCCCGGCGCCAAGGACCGCCTGGCCAGCATCGCCGTGGGGCTTCATGACCGGGTGTTTATATTTGGCGGCTATACGGTCGGGGCGGACGGCAGCGAGATCTCGACCCCCGAAGTCTACGCCTTCGATCCGGTAACCCGCGCCTATCAGGCCCGGGCGCCGATGCCGCTGCCGGTCGACGACACGGTAGCCTTGGCCTACGCCGATCGCTACATCTACCTGGTCTCGGGCTGGCACGACGACGGCAATGTGGCCGATGTGCAGGTCTTCGACAGCTGGCAGGACCGCTGGTTCGCCGCCACCCCCTACCCCGGCCGGCCGGTCTTCGGCCACGCCGGCGGCATCGTCGGCAACCGCTTTGTGATCGCCGACGGGGTCGCGGTCCGCGGCCGCGATGCGGCAGGGCGACGACAATTCGGCATTTCCGAGACGGCCTGGCTCGGGGTCATCGATCCCGCGGATCCGTCGGTCATCCGCTGGCAGGCCCTGCCGCCGCACCCGGGACCGGGGCTCTACCGGATGGCCGCCGTGGGCAGCCAGCGCCTGGGCCTGGTGATTTTCGCCGGCGGCAGCCCCAACCCCTACAATTTCAACGGCATCGGCTATAACGGCGAACCGTCCGAGCCATCAACGCTCGTCTTCGCCTATGATCCGGCCAGCGGCGCCTGGTCAGAATTGGGCCGCAAGCCTGTGGCGACGATGGATCACCGGGGCCTTTTGGAGGTCGGAGATAATTTCTATACGCTCGGCGGCATGCTCGCCGGCCAGCAGGTCAGCGATCAGGTCCTGAGCTTCCGCCTGCGGGGGCTGGACCAGGATTAAAGCTTAGCGCAGCGGGGCCGGCTGCGGGCGGGTGAAGACCGGCGCTTCGGGGCTCGAGAGTTCCGGCGCGTAGGCATAGCCGCCGGCGGAAAATTCCAAAAGATCATCGAAGGTCTCGACCCTTTGGCGGACGATATAGCGGGCCATCATGCCGCGGGCTTTTTTGGCGAACATGCCGAGCATCCGCGGCACGCCGCCTTTGACCTCCTTGAAAGCCGGGGTGACCATGCGGGCCGGCAGGCGGGCCGGCTTGAGAACCTTGGCATATTCCTTGGAAGCGCAATTGACCACCAGCGGCTCGGCGGCGCCGTTCAGCGAGGCAGCCAACGCCTCGGTGACCCGGTCGCCCCAGAAAGCATAAAGGTCCTTGCCGCGCCGGGTCTTGAGTTTGCTGCCCATCTCCAGCCGGTAAGCCTGCATCAGATCCAAGGGCCGCAACAGCCCGTAGAGCCCGGACAGAATACGCAAGTGATCCTGGGCGTAGGCCAGGTCGTCATCGTCGAGGCTGGCGGCATCGAGACCGAGATAGGTATCGCCCTTGAAAGCAAAGATGGCCTGCCGGGCGTTGGCCAGATCGAACGGGGTTGCAAAATCCTGGAAGCGCCGGTAGGTCTGCTCGCTCAGCCGCTCCGAGAGCCCCATCAGACCCTGAATCTGGCGCTGGCTGAGCTGCTTGGCCCGCGCCGCCAACAGCTCGGCCTGATCCAGCAGGGCCGGCTGGCTGAACCTGGGATACCGGGTGTCCGATTCGAAATCGAGCCGTTTGGCGGGCGACACGACGACCAGCATGTTGCGGACCCTTTCAAGGCAATTCTCGATTCCTCTATCTAAAATAGCCGGCCCGGCTTGACAAGGCCGCTGCCGATCGAATCCGAATTAAACCCGTTTAACTGGCACACTATAGACTCGCTGCCCGTCAATGTTATAATTATCGACTTGCGATGAGTGAACATATGGTCTCCGATACGCTCTTGAATCTCGACCCCGCGGGCGTGATCGCCAACCTTGGGCGCACGGCCTCCAATGCCAGCAGCGCCACCGCCATCCAGGCGCAGCTCGAGGACCCGGCCCAGCGGGACGGCGCGCTTGCTGATTTGGCGGCCAGGCAAAGCGAGCTCCTCAAGGCGGCTCTGGCGGCCCAAGAAATCGGTTGGGCCAGCCGCGCCGGGGCCGGCGATGCGGCCCTCGTGGAGGCGGGCAGCGGCCAGAGGATCGAAGCCTTCGACGGCCGGCCGATCAGCCGCGACCGCTCGGTGAGCTACCCCGATGTCGAGCTGCCCTGGGCCAAATATCTGCCGCTTTTGGCCGATCTCGAAGGTTATTTTCCTTACATGTATCTCGATATCAACAAGTTCGTGACCGTGGCCATCGGCCAGATGATGCCGAATGCGGAGGCCGCGGTGACGCTCAATCAGGGCCAATTGCCCTTCTTTAAAAAATTGGGAGGTTCGCGGGCCAGCGATGACGAGGTGAGGGCCGAGTATGGCCGGGTCGAGGTGCTGACCGATCTGGCCAGCCGCGGCGCCGGGGCCTATCAGAGCGTGACCACGCTGACGGTCGAGGAAGCGGATGCTCAGGTGCTGGTCAAGGCCGAGGCCGAGAAACATTTGGCGGAGGCCCTGGGGACCGGCAAGTACCCGGATTTCGGGACCTATCCGGGCGGCGTCCAGATGGTCATCACCGATATGGCGTTCAATCTCGGGGTGCCCAAGTTTATCGCCCAGTATGTGAACTTCCGGGCCGGCATCCTGAACCGCGACTGGGCGCGGGCGAGGGACGAATCGGGCCGCCGAAATCTTGGCCGCCGCAACACCATCGTCGCCTCATGGTTCGACCAGGCGATCGCCACCCAGCGCTTCTTTATCCTGCACACCCCGAAGGGTGCCGACACCACGCCACAAAAAATCCTGGCCATGGACGGTAGCCTGAACTCGGTCTGAGCGCCCTATTTCGGCTTTTGAGCCGCAACAATAGCGGCTATTTCGCGCGCGCCCTGAATATTTAGATCGCTCGTTGCCTCCTGAAAAACCTGTGTCGCGCGCGCATGCAGCACTAAGAGACCGACGGTGGTCAAAAGGCAAATGTCATCGCAAATCTCTGGAGCCGAAAGATTCGGTCCGGCTAAAAAGCCCGACACCCCATCAGCCGCGCTTCCAATATTTCTTGAAGAACCCAGCGGGTCTGCGTGGATTAGCCTATTAAAATGACCAACAAGTAATTTTTCGTTTTCCAAATCGATCTCTTCACCCACACTATCCCTCATCGCCGCCATCAATTGCTTCAAACTCGGCCGGGTCTTGTAAGGCCACCCTTGCTCCCAAAGCCCCACAACGTCCCCAGTAGATTCTATCAGGTAGCTCAGCACTCCAGCTCGCTCGATAAGAGGCCGCACTAAGATTTCCGCTGAGAAAAGATAGCCTGTTCCAACTAATTCCCGGATGCCAAGGGCGATCGAAAAACCGTGGGGGATGAGTTGGCATGAAGCCTTCTGCAAGCGCGAAAGCTCTTTGCCTCGCGTCCATCGGGCGACAGCATCATTTAGCTCCATCGCAAGAATAATCATCTGGTCAAAGTGATAGACCGATTCTCTTCCCAGATAGGCCTCGTTAATGGGGTCGGACTCTTCTGACATGAGCGTCCGCCGCCTATTCCGCGGCCTGCTCGGCCGCGATCCAGGCTTCGATCCGCGCTTCGAGGATATTCAAGGGAATGCCGCCGGCCCCGATGACCGCGTCGTGAAAGCGCCGGAGGTCGAACCTGGCGCCCAGAGCCTCGGTGGCCCGGGCTCGCAGCCTCAGGATGGTCAGTTCGCCCATCTTGTAGGCCAGCGCCTGGCCGGGCCAGGAGATATAACGATCGACCTCGGTGTTGATATTGTGGATCGACAGGGCCGAGTTCTCGACAAACAGATCGACCGCCTGCTGGCGGCTCCAGCCCATGAGGTGCAGGCCCGTGTCGACCACCAGCCGCCCGGCCCGCCACATCTCGTAGGTCAGGCGCCCGAAGTTTTCATACGGCGTCTTGTAGATACCCATCTCGATCCCGAGCTTTTCCGAATAGAGCCCCCAGCCCTCACCGAAGGCGTGCGGATAAAGGCCCTGGCGGAACTTCGGCACGTTCTCCAGCTCCTGGCTAAGCGAAATCTGATGATGGTGGCCCGGCACCCCTTCATGCAAGGTCAGGGCCGGCAGCGCATAGAGCGGCCGCTTGTCAAGGGCGTAGGTATTGACCCAATAATAGCCGCCGCGCGTCGCCCCCGGCCGCGTGCCGATATAGCGCCCGGTGGTGTAATTGGGCGCCAGATGCTCGGGCACCGGCGCCACTCCGTAGGGCATCCGCGGCAGGCGGCCGAAAAAGGCCGGCATCTGCCCGTCGATTTGCTTGGCGATCCAGGAGGCTTCCTTTAACAGCTGCTCCGGGGTGGTGGCGTAAAACTGCGGATCGGTGCGCATGAAGGTCAAAAACTCCTTGAACGTCCCCGCAAAGCCGACCTGTTCGATGATCGCCTCCATTTCGGCCCGGATGCGGGCCACCTCGTCGAGGCCGAGCTGGTGGATCTCCTCGGGGGTAGTCTCGAGGGTGGTATAGTAGCTCACCAGATAGCGGTAATAATCTTCGCCGCCCGGCAGTTCGCTGGCCCCCAGGGTTTGGCGGGCGCCGGGCATATATTCATCGCGGAAAAAGGCGTGAAAGGCACTGTAGGCCGGCATTACGCCCTCTTCGACCGCTTTTAGGGCGGCTGCCGCGAGGCGTTCGCGATCGGCTTCCCCGAGATGATCCGGCAGCGATTTGAAGGGCCGAAAGAAGATACTCTCTTGGGGCGTCCGGGCGGCCATGGCGCCGATGATCGGCTCGATATTGCCGAGGATGATGGACGGCATGGTAAAGCCGTCGGCCAAGCCCTGCCGCATATTTTCCACATGCTGGTTGAACCAGCCCGGCAGCGCTTGCAGCCGGGCGATGTAGTTTTCATAGTCTTCGAGGGTCTTTAAGCGGGCCCGCTCGAAGGTAAAAGTGATGTTCGTAAAAAAGCCGCTGTCCGAGACCAAGGGGATGCGATAGCCGCGGAAGGTCGCCGTGCGCACCCGGTGCGAGAGCACAAATTCGAAAAGATCGTAATTGAGCTGATCGCCGGGCGACAAGGCGGTCCGGTCGATGGCCTGCAGTCGCCCCAGGAAGACCGCGTCCTGCTCGGCCCGTCTGTCGTGATCGGCCGGGGTTACCGACGGCATCAGGTGATCGTAACCGGGCTCGCCGGCGAAGGTCGCAGAAAGCGGATCTTCCTTCATTCGGTTGGCCCATTCGTCGGCGAACAGGGCATCGAGATCCTCGGCCGGGCCGGCCAGGGCGGGCAGGGAAAACCAACCCAGGCCCACGGCGCAGGCGATGACGAACCATCTTCTCATGCCTCTTCCCTTTGTTGGTTCGAACTTGGAAACTCTTCGAAGGTCGGCAGGCCGTCCTCGAGATGCAGCCAGGCGAGCTTCGATTTGGTGCAGACATGGGCCTGCGGAATGAAGTCTTGTGGCGCGTCCATGACCCCGACCAGAATATGTATTTCCGCCGGCCATTTGCTGCTTTCGTAGGAGATCGAAGCGCCGCATTTCTTGCAAAAGCCGCGCTTGACGCCGGGCGATGAGGCGTGCTGGCGGTAGGCTTCGCCGCTGATCATCACTTTGTCCCGCTCGAAGCCGGCGAAAGTCGCGAACGGCCCGCCGGTGGCCCGCCGGCAGCTCCGGCAATGGCAATGGGCGACCCATGTGGCGGCGCCTTTGGCGGCGATGGTCACACCGCCGCACAGGCAGCTACCCGTGTGCAGAGCCTCGGCCACGTCAACCTCCTCAGCCATTGGCCGCCTCGACGGCGCGGCGGGCCATGACGCCCACCAGATGGGCCCGGTAGCCGGTGCCGGCGTGCAGATCCCGGTTCATCTCCGCCGCCTCCACGGTGATCTGTTTTATCGCCGCGGCCGTAAATTCGCCGGCCAGCGCCGCCTCCATCTCCGGCAGGCGGAAGATCGAAGCTGCGGCGCCGGTCACCGCCAGCCGCACGTAGTCACCGAAATCGGCCACGAAAACGCCGACGATGGCGTAGCGCGAGACCGGGTTCTTGAACTTCCGGTAGGCGGCTCTTTTAGGTACCGGGAAAGAGATTGCGGTGATTAACTCATCGTCTTCGAGCGCCGTCTCGAACAGGCCGCAAAAAAAATCGTCGGCCGCGATGGTCCGGCGATCGGTGTGAATCGTCGCGCCGAGCCCCAATACGGCGGCCGGATAGTCGGCCGCCGGATCGGCGTTGGCCACCGAGCCGCCGAGGGTGCCGCGGTTGCGGACCTGGGGATCGCCAATGCCGCCGGCCAGGCCGGACAGGGCCGGGATGCGGTCCCGGACAAGCGCGCTTGCCGCCACGTCGGCGTGGGTCTCCATGGCCCCGATGCGGAGGCTGCCGTCGGCCTCCTCGAGGCCTTTCAAGGCGGCGATACCCGCCAGGTCGATAAGATCCGAGGGTGAGGCCAGACGCTGTCGCAAGGTCGGCACCATGGTCATGCCGCCGGCCAGATACAGGCCGTCCTCGGCCGCCTGGCGGCGGGCCACGGCGTCGCCAATATCCTTTGCCCGATGATATTCAAACCGGTACATGCGTCTGTCCCCAGCTCACGATCGGCCGGCCATTTCGCGGGCCCCGGCGGCGATCGCCTTGACGATATTATGATAGCCGGTGCAACGGCACAGATTGCCTTCGAGCTCGGCCCGGATGACCGCCGGGTCCGGAGTGCCGTGATTTTCAGCGATCGATACGCCGGCCATGACCATGCCCGGTGTGCAAAAGCCGCACTGCAGTCCGTGGTGCCGGTGAAAGGCCCGCTGCATCGGGTGCAATTCAGCGCCCGAAGCCAGGCCCTCGATGGTCGTGATCCGGGCCCCGTCCGCCTGCACCGTGAGGATGGCGCAGGATTTCACCGCCCGGCCGTCAAGGTGGATCGTGCAGGCGCCGCACTGGGCCGTATCGCAGCCCACGTGGGTGCCGGTCAGGCGCTGCTCTTGGCGCAGAAAGTCGACCAGCAGAAGATTCGGCTGCACTTCGGCCTCGACCGTCCGGCCGTTGATTTGAAGCGATATTTGGACCGCCATTCCCCTCTCCCCAGCCTGGTCCCGAGCCGCCCATGTTGCGGCAAGTGGGGCCGGATTGGCAAGGCCTATTGGGCCTCCCGTTCGGCCTGCATGGTTTCTAAAAATACGGCCAGCGCCGCCTCCTGGGCGGCCTCGGAACTTTTGAAAAGCTCGCTCTCGCCGACCGCCGCAAACCAGGCCGCCAGCTTCGGCCGCCCGTCGAAGGGCTCGGCCCCAAGGTTGGCCAGGTAACGGGTCATGATGAAAAAGGCCGGGATGGCGGCGAAATCCGCCTGGGTCCAACCGTCGCCGATCATATACCCGCCGTGGTCGATCAGCCCCTCGAGCAGATCGAGGCCCTTTACGGTTTCGGCCAGCTTTTCGGCCATCATCTCTTGGTCACGCTCTGGAACCCGCAGTTGGCCAAGCATATAAAGCAGCGGCCCCAACACGTAGAGACCGAGCGCGCAGACCACAAGCCGCACCCGGGCACGGCCAATCGGATCCCCGGGCAGGGTTGGTTTTTCGGGAAATTTCTCCTCGATATATTCGGCGATCACAGCCGATTCCGGCAGGTGGAAATCACCGTCCTCGAGCAGCGGTATCTTGCCCAAGGGAGAGATGGCCAGAAATTCGGGTGATTTCAGATCTTCGCCCGGGATCGGAGTCAGCACGATCTGGTCCTCGAGCCCCTTGTAGGCGATCTGCAGGCACAGCCGTTCAACGTAGGGGGACAACCGGTGTCCATAGAGTTTCATCTCGTTCTCCTATGGTCTCAAACCAACTGGTGCTCGAGGATCTCGCGGCCCAGCAGCATCAGCCCCATGGCCCACATGATCAGTCCGACCAGCACATCGAGGACCCGCCAGGCGGACTGGCTTTTGAAGGCCGGGCCAAAAAACTGCGCCCCGAATCCCAAGCCGTAAAACCATACCGCCGTGCCGGCGATAGCTCCAGCGACGAATGCGATCCGCGCGCCGCCCACATGGTGCGTGGACATGCCGCCCAGGATAACCAGCGTATCGACGTAGGTATGCGGATTGAGAAAGGTCAAGGCCAGAGCCATGGCGATCGCCGCGGCCACCCCCTTGCCGTGGGCGCTGCCGCCGGCTTGACTGATGTCGCGGTCGGTAATCGCCGGCGGATCGGCCGCCTCGCGGAAGCTCCGCCAGCCGTACCAGAACAGGAAGCCGGCTCCGAGGATCACCATCACCGCCTCGAGGTCCGGATAGAGGGCCACCATTTCGCCGAAGCCGGCGGCGCCGAGCACAATCAGGGCGCTGTCCGAGAGGAAACAAGCCGAGGAGACCGCCAGCACATGGCGGCCCACAAGACCTTTGCGCAATACGTAAACGTTCTGCGGGCCGATCGCCACCACCAGGCCGATGGAGATCAAGAACCCGTTTAAGGCTATGACCGCGTCATTTTCGTTCATCGGGGACTCTTCTTGTTACCCTCTTGAGCATAATGGCGCCGCAGCCAGTCGAGCATCAAGCGGTTCACTTCCGCCGGTTTTTCCTGCTGGGTCCAGTGGCCCGAGCCGCCAATCAGATGCACCTCGGCGGCCGGGCAATAATCCTTCAAGTCCGCGGCCAGAGCCGGCGGCAGCACCGGGTCCTTCTCGGCCAGCAGCATCAGCACCGGCAGATCGATCGTCACCGGCTCGCCGGGTGGCTGAAAACGCTCCATGTCCCGCCAGTTGGCGGTCATATTGCGATAGTAGTTCAACGGCCCGCGAAAGCCGCTCGCCTCATAGGCCTTGGCATAAAAGCTCAACTCCTGGTCATCGAGGAACATGACGCCCGGCCAGTCTTCTTCCGGCCGCTGGAGCGTCTTTTGCAAGGCAAAGCCATCGCGGCTGAAGTGCGAGTCGTCCGCGGCCGGGTCGGGGCGGCGCATAAAAAAGCGCATGGAGCGCCTGACGTCCGCTTCGAGCAGCGACTCGGCCCGACCCGGCTGCTGGAAATAGCCGATGTAATTGTCTTCACCAAAAGCCTTTGCAAAGAGACCGATCGGATCGACCGGGGGCCGCGGCTTGAAGGGCAGATTGAGGCTGATCAGCCCGGCCAACCGGGCGGGCATATAGAAGGGCAATGACCAGATGACGACGGAGCCCCAGTCGTGGCCGACAAAGACCGCCTGCTGGTGCCCCAGGGCGTCCAGCAGTCCTTCCATGTCGGCGGTCAGCTGGCGCATGTGATAGTCGGCAATCTCCGGCGGCCGGTCGCTTTTGCCGAAGCCCCTCTGATCCGGCGCAATCACCCGATAGCCGGCCGCAGCCAGGGCCGGCAGCTGATGGCGCCAGGAAAAGGCCAGTTCGGGAAAACCGTGCAGAAGCACCACCGGCTTGCCGTCTTCCGGTCCGGCCTCGTAGACCGCCAGAGCGATGCCATTGGTTTCAATCATGCGCGGTTGCGGGAACATCGGCTACTCCTGGTGCCGGCGCGGCCGCCGCACCAGCTCGCCGCCGCAACCGGGACAGGTATAGCCGTGGGTCTCTTCCGAACAGCGCCGGCAATAGCTGCATTCATACGAGCAGATATAGGCCTCGCCGTCGGCCTCGAGCCCGGCCCCGCAGGTCTCGCATTCTTTTTTCAATTCAAGCATTTCGTGCCTCCTCAATCCCGGTTTCGCCCCCAGGCCCAGGCCCCTGGCTGGGCAGGAACTGGCTGATGAAAATCGTCGCGATCACCAGCGGCGCAATCCAGCGCACCACCAGCTGCCAGATCCGGAACCAGCCGTCGGCCAGGCCCAGTTCCTCCTGCACCCGGTCCTGGGGCAACCACCAGCCGGCCCACAGCGAAAAGAACAAGCCGACGGCCAGGAGAATAACGCTGCCGATGGTCCAGTTCAGGATCGACATGAAGTTCGATTGTTCGAACACCGGCAGGAAAGAGAGCGGGTAAACATCCGACCACAGGTTAAACGACAGGGCGCTGCCGATGCCAACAAACCAGAAAACCGCGGTCATGGCCAGAGCCGCCTTTTGGCGGGACATTTTGCCGCTTTCCTCGAAATAGGATACCGCGACCTCCAACAGACCGATGGTCGAGGTGATCGCGGCGAAAGCAAACAACAGGTAAAATAGCGTACCCACCAAGGTGCCGAACGGCATGCCGGCAAAGGCCACCGGCAGGGAGGTAAAGACGTAATCGCGGCTGCCCTCGGTGCCGCCGCCGAAGGCCAGGGCCAGGGGGAAGATGGCCAGTCCGGCCAGCAGCGCGACCAGGGTATCGCCGCTGGCGATGAACATGGTGGTGCGGGCAATCGGCAGGCGCTTGCCGATGTAGGCGCCGTAAGTCAGGATGCCCCCCGAGCCGATGCTCATGGTGAAAAAGGCCTGGCCAAAAGCGGCCAGCACGATGGCCGGGGTGATCGCCTCCAGGTCAAAATTAAACAGATAATCTGCCGCCTCCATGAACGCCCCTTCGATGGCCGCATAGATCACCAAAAGCACCAAGATCAGGAACAGGGCCGGCAGCAGAAGGCGTCCGGCCCGCTCCAGGCCGCCCTGAATACCTCTGGAGACGATAAAGGCGGTCGCCCCGGCGAACACCGTGTGCCAGAACAGCACCGCCCAGGGACTGCCCGCATAATCGGCAAAGATCTGCGTGATCTCGCCCCTGGTGGCCTCGGCGAAGGCGCCGCTGGCGGTCTTGAAGACGTAGGCCAGGGAATTGCCGGCGATAACCGAGAAAAAACTGAGGACCAATAAAGAAGTTACGATGCACAGCCAGCCGACGTGCCGCCAGTGCTCGGACTTGCCGCGCTGGCGGGCCAGTAGGCGCAGCGAGTTGGGAGCCGAATGCCGTCCGAAGCGCCCGATCAGGGTCTCGGCCATGAACAGGGGCGCGGCGATAATGAAAACCGCCACCAGATAGACCAGCACAAAGGCCCCGGCCCCGCTCTCGCCGGCCGCAAAGGGAAAGCGCCACAGATTGCCCAGCCCCACGGTGGCGCCGATCGAGACCAGAACAAAGGCAAGCCGCGACGACCAGGCCTCGTGCGCGATTTCGTCCGTCATTAGCTCCCCCGATAAGGTCTGGCTGGATGTCCGCTTGGCCCCGGGGGCCAGAATGTCGGCTTCGCCGCGGTATTGCAAGCCCGCGCCTTTAGGCTTGATCGCCGGGGTGACTTCTTTACAGTCAGCGGCTTGGGTGACCCACAGGGAGAACAGGTGTGCCAAGACCCAAGGGGTTCGGATTAGTCATGCCGGCGCTGCTGGCTGTTGTATTTGTTCTCGCTGCGGCCTCGCCGGCCCTGGCCCAGGGGTCGGTGGATGAAGCCATGGCGGCCATTCTCGGGCCGGTCGGCAAGGCTCTTTCGGGCGTCGTTTTTTATGAATTTGATATCTTCGGAGTTGCCATCCCGTGGATCGTCGTGTGGATGGGCTTGCCGATGCTGGTCCTGACCGTCTACTTCGGCTTTATCAATCTGCGCGGTTTCAAAATCGCCTGGAAGGTCGTGCGCGGCCGCTATTGGGACGACACGGCGCCCGGAGAAGTGTCGCAGTTCCAAGCCCTGACCACCGCCCTGTCGGGTACCGTGGGCATCGGAAATATCGCCGGCGTCGGGGTGGCGATCGCGGCCGGCGGGCCCGGCGCCACCTTCTGGATGATCATCATCGGCTTCTGTTCGATGGCGGTCAAATTCGCCGAATGTACGCTCGGCGTCAAATACCGCGAACACCACGCGGACGGTACCGTCTCGGGCGGCCCGATGTATTATCTGCGCAATGGTCTGGCCAACCGCGGCTATGTGACCCTGGGGCTCGTGCTGTCGGGTACCTACGCCCTCTTCGGCCTGCCGACGATCCTCCAATGGGCGACCGTCAACCAGATGCATTCGATGGTCAACGAGGCCACCGGCTGGTTCCCGCAGGGCTGGACCTTCGGCCTGATGCTGGCGGTCCTGGTGGGGATGATTATCATCGGCGGCATCCACTCGATCGTCAGGGTGACTTCGAAGCTGGTGCCGCTGATGGTGTTCGTGTACCTGTCGGCGGCCTTGGTGATTATCGGCTTGCATATCACCGAGGTGCCGGCGGCCTTTGCCACCATATTCGAGCTGGCCTTCAACCCTCAGGCGGCGGGCGGGGCGATTATCGGCGTCATCATCATCGGCATGCGCCGCGCCGTCTATTCGACCGAGGCGGGCTTAGGGACCTCGTCGATGGTGCACGCCGCGGCCAAGACCCGGGAGCCGGTCTCCGAGGGCATGGTCGGCCTGATGGAGCCGTTCATCGATACCGTGGTGATCAGCACCATCACAGCGCTGGTGATCGTGATCAGCGGGGCTTGGCAAATCCCGGGGCTGGAGGACGTCAAGCTGACTTCCAAGGCCTTCGAGACCTCGTTTGCCTGGTTCCCCTACGTCCTGGCGCTGGCCGTATTCCTGTTCGGCTTTTCGACCATTATTTCCTGGGGCTATTACACCGAAAAGATATGGACCTTCATTTTTGGCGACAGCAAGCGCTCGGTGACCACCTTCAAAACGCTCTTCTGCCTGCTGCTGATCCCGGGGGCGGTGCTCAGCGCCGCCCAGGTCTTCGATATCATCGACAGCCTGTTCTTCCTCTTGGCCATCCCCAATATCGTCGGGCTCTATATTATGGCGCCGGAACTCAAGGCCGATCTGAAGAGTTATCTGGCCAGGCTGAAGTCGGGCGAGATCAAGGAAACCGTGGTGCCTGTAGCGGCCGAATAGGCCTATTCGACCACCCCATCCGAACGCAACGCCGCGATTTCGTCCGGCCCATATCCGAGCTCGGCCAGAATCTCGTCGGTGTGCTGGCCGAGGCCCGGCGGCGCCGTCTCATAGACCATTTCGCTGTCCGAGAATTTAATCGGCGTCGCCACTTGCGGTACCGAACCGGCCAGCGGATGCGGCAGATCGAAACGCAGGCCACGCGCCTCGACCTGGGGATGATCGAAGACTTCGGCGATGGTATTGACCGGACCGCAGGGCACGCGCCTGGCTTCGAGCTCGGCCAGCCAGGCGGCCGAATCCTGCCGCTTGAGCGCCGCCTGGATCACCTTCACCAGCGCCTCACGGTTTTCGACCCGGGCCCGGTTGGTCTGGTAGCGCTGGTCGGCGGCCAGCTCGGGCCGGCCAATGGCCGCGGCGAAGCGGCCGAACTGGCGATCGTTGCCCACCGCCACGATGATCTGCCCCCGGGCCGTCTCGAAGGCCTGGTAAGGCACGATGTTGGGGTGGCTGTTGCCGCGCAATTCAGGGCTCAGACCGCCGATCAGGTAATTCATATTCTGGTTGGCCAGCCAGCCGACCTGGGTGTCGAATAGGGACATGTCGATATGCTGCCCGCGGCCCGAGGCCTGGCGCGCCTGAAGGGCGGCCAGGATGGCGATCACCGCATACATGCCGGTGGTCAGATCGGATATGGCCACCCCGGTCTTCAGCGGCCCGCTCTCTTGGGTTCCGGTGACGCTCATCAGTCCGGCCATGCCCTGGATCAAAAAATCGTAGCCCGCTTTGTCCTTATAGGGCCCGGTCTGGCCGAAGCCGGTAATCGAGCAATAGACAAGGCGTGAATTGATCGCTTGCAGGCGGTCAAAATCGAGGCCGTATTTTTCCAGGCCGCCGACCCGAAAATTTTCGATCAGCACGTCGGCCCCGACGGCCAGACGCCGGATCACCTCGGCCCCCTCCTCGGTTGCCAAATCCAGCGCCAGCGAGCGCTTGCCGCGGTTGGCGGCAAAATAATAGGCCGCCTCGGCGGTCTCGTTGCCTTGCCTGTCTTTCAAGTAGGGCGGGCCCCAATGGCGCGTATCGTCGCCGCCGCCGGGCCGCTCGATCTTGATCACCTCGGCCCCGAGGTCGGCCAGGATCATGCCGGCCCAGGGTCCGGCCAGAACCCTCGAGAGGTCGAGAACCTTGATTCCCTTCAAGCTTGCGCCCATGCCCGCCGCTCCTTTGCTTCGAGGACTTAGCCCAGCCGGCCCGGGCTGGCAAGCCGCCAGTTTGCCCTTGCCATGGCAGCGAGGCGGGGCGTAGCCTTTCAGGCGTTCGAAGGAAGAGGGGGCGGAGCGTGAGCCAAACAAATACCGGGCCGAGCATCATCGGCGGACTGGTTTCAGCCCTGTGCAGCCTGTGGCGGCAGAAAACCACCGCCGCAGCGCTGTTCGGGCTTTATCTGGCGATCGCCGGGTTGATATTTGTGGCGCCTTTCGATCTTTATGCGGGCCTTTTTGAGGCCATCACTCACGACCGGGGCTACAGGCCCGCCGAGGCGCCAGGGGATAATCTCCTTTTGGCCTTGGCGATCATGTTGGTGGTTGGACTTGTCGGCGGCGGTATCCTCATGGCCTTGCTTGGACGGCTCATAGCGCTGGGCCGCGAGCGCATGTTCGAGGGCGGCCTGCCAGCCCTGACCAGGCGCTGCCTATGGGTCATCTGGCGGTTTGCTGAAATGATGATCCTTCTGACCATTGCCTACCTGATGCTCTATCTGCTCATGATCATCACAAACTGGCTGTACGGCCTCAGTGCCGAGGCGACCTGGCAGGGCCTGGTGGTGATCCTCCATATGGTCCTGGTGATGGCCCTGATCGCCTGGTCGATCCTGGCGATCTTCGCGGTCGTATCGCTGACCATCTGGGCGGCCTGCCAGGATCAACGTCTCGGCCTCGTGGAGGCCTGGCACACCCTTAAGGGTCTGCGCCTGCGCTTGATGCTGACGCTATTCGTGCTGATGGCGATGACCACGCTGATCGGCTCAGCCCTGATGTGGCTGGCCGTGGTCCTGTTCCCGCAACCGGGCGGCGTCCATTACGTGACCAGCTTTTTGGGCCTTGGGAGCGCCGATTTCCTGACCGGCTATCTGTGGCTGGCGGTTGGCGGCCAATATGCGCCGGCCAGTTCCACGGAGGAAGAACAATGAACCATACACCGTCAACACCGACGATCGGCCAAGCGCTGACTTGGGCCTTTCAACGCCTCAACGAGGAATTACGCACCGTGTTCATTCTTTCGGCGCTGTTGATGGTCATTTTCCTGATCGCCTTTACGCCGCTGTTCGGGTTTTACCTCGAGCTGTTCGGGGCCATGGTGGACGGTCAATTGGAGCCCGAACAGATGGCCGCCTTGGACATATCGGGATGGGCAGCGCTTTTTTCGATAGTTGTGGCGTTTGCCGGCTCGTCGGCGATCTATGTTCTGCTGGCCCGGCTAACCGATCTTGAGCATTCCGAGTTGCTGGAGGGCGGATTCGGAGCGCTGGCAAACCGTGCGCTTTGGATCGTTTGGCGGCTGATTTGCGCCAGCGGGTGGATCGCGCTTTCGATGATCGTGATGATGGTCGCCATGATGATCGTCCTGTTTGCTGTTGGCGCGCTGGTCACCGCCATCTTCGGCCAAGGTGCCTCGGTCGGCGTCCTGGCCCTGACAGCCTTCATCTTTTATGCCGCTATGATCGTCGTTTTCGTGAGCATCTACGGGGCGCTTTCTGTGTCGATCTATGCCGCCAGCCGGGATACCAAAATCGGCATTTTGGCAACCTGGAACGCGCTCAAGGGCTGCCGCCGCCGTTTGGTCCTGGCCAACGTTGTTATCTATCTGGTGGTTATGGTGGTCTATGTGCCGGTCATATTTCTTGCGGTGGCGCTGTTTGCTGTGCTCGGCGGTCTGGCGCTGGTGCTTTATCTTGTCCTGGCCTCACTGATCGCGGGCCTCTATGCCTTCTTGTGGCTGGCGGTGGGGGCGGCTTTCGCCAATTACGCGCTGGCCCGGACCTGACCTTGCGACGGGCGCAAACCGGGAGCGGCATCGACCAGCATGGCCAATAAGCACACATCCCGCCCGGCCCTCTTTTTCTTGAAAGCCGCCTGGGGCAGCTTCCTTGAAAACAAGGAGGTGGTGGTCCTGCTGGCGCTGCTCTACGCCATGATCACCCTGTTGATGCCATCGCCCTTTCGGGCCCTGATCATCGGCGGCGAAGCCAGCGCCGAGGCGCTTTTATCGTCCCCAGAGGCGCTGGCCGAGGCGGCGCCGATGATCTTGTTTTCCTGGCTGGTTCTGCTGGCCGTCAGTTCGCTGATCACCGTCCTTATCGCCAGGCTGATTGTCCTGGGGCGTGAGGCGGTTTTGGCCGGTGGCCCCGCAGCCTTGGTGCGGCGCAGCCTCAAGGTGGTGGTGCGCTCACTGGCCGCCATTTTCTGGATCCTGCTTTGTGCCCTGCCGGGCTTTATCCTTGCCGGCCTGATTGCCGGCCTAATCGGCGCCGCGCTGAGCGAAGTTTTGGCGGTCGGGCTCCTGATCTGGGTCATAGTCGTGGCGGCGGCGGTCATCGCCGCCTTTTATGCCTCGGTGCTGGCCGAATCGATCGACCGGCCGCTCAGCGTCCTCGAGGGCTGGAAGGCGCTAAAAGGCAAGCAGCTGGACCTGGCTGGCTCGATCCTCATCTTGTGGCTTATGATGGTCGTTCTTCTGGCCATCATCGGCCCCCTGGTGACCGGCCTAAGCGACATCTTTGTGGGCACCGCGGCGGCCAATGTCTTGAATTTCCTGGTCACCACGATCCTGAGCGGCATCGTCACTTTCGCGCTCATGGCCGGCACCTTCTTCGTTCTTGGGGTGACCGCTCCCCAACTTCTGGCCCCGGCCGGGCGCCGTCGTACCGGGACGCTCGAAGACGACTAAAGAAGCGAGCCTTGGGTTGGGATGATCACCGGCTCGATCAGGGCGGGATCGTCGTTTTGCACCGCATTGACCCGCTTCGAGACCGCATGAAAGTGAATCTCCGCGGCCTGGCGCTGGGCCAGCCGGGGCAACACTTCGACCGGCGCCAGATCGTCTTCGCCGAGCCACAGCGAGATATCCGCTTCGGCCAGCATCACCGGCATGCGCTCGTGCACCGGCGCGATAATCGGATAGGCGGACCGGGTGACGATGGCCACGGTCTCGAGAAGCTGGTCGCCGTCCGGGCCCCACCAGGCCTCCCAGATCCCGGCGAAGGCGAACAGCTCGCAGCCATCCAGGTGGATCAGCATCGGCGTCTTGCCGTGCTCGCCTTTTTGCCATTCATAGAAACCGTTGGCCGGGACCAGACAGCGGCGGCGGGCAAAGGCGGCGCGGAACGAAGGCTTTTCCGCAATCGTCTCCGAGCGCGCGTTGATCATCGGCTTGGCGCTCGGCTTTCGCTTCATCCACGACGGCACCAGCCCCCATTCGGCCATCACCAGCTCACGGTCGTCCTTGGCCGCGCGGACGATGGGGATTTGCTGGCCCGGCGCAATATTGTAGCGGGCCGGCAGATTGAACCGACCCTCGACCTTGAAGGTCTGGCGGATCGCTTCGACCGGTGATGTGAGCATGTAGCGCCCGCACATGGGCTCTCTCCTCGTTGCCTGTTATTGCCTGGCCAGGACCGGCCGAGACTGGACAAGCCCCTACACTATCGCCTAACCCAAGGGCGGGCGGCAAGCCTGTGGAGCCAAGATGAGCCATAAGGACAATTTCCGCGAATATCCCGAGCGGCCGATCGTCGGCGTCGGCGGCGTTATCTTGCGGGCCGACCGTGTGCTTCTGGTCAAGCGCGCCAAACCGCCGCGCCACGGCGCCTGGAGCCTGCCCGGCGGGGCCCAGGAAACCGGCGAGAAGGCCGCCGCCGCCTTTAGCCGGGAGCTGAAGGAAGAAACCAATCTCGATATCGCCCCGGCCGGTTTTATCGCCGTGGTGGATTTCATCGAACCCGACGACGCCGGTGCCGTCCGGCACCATTATACGCTGCTCGATTATTGGGCCGAGAGCGAGGCCGGCCAGGCGCGACCCGGCAGCGACGTGGCGGAGGTGGCCTGGGCGCCCCTCGAGCGGCTTGAGGATTATGATCTGTGGGACCAAACCAGGGAAGTGATCCGGACCGCCGTGGCCCTGCGGGCCGCGCAACGCAAAAGGAGCAGCCGCCATAGCCTCAAAGGCCATCTGCGCACCGCCGGGATCGCCGTCGTCTTCGGCCTGACCGCCTACGGCGCCATTCATCTGTTGCTGTGGTTCCTGAAATCCATCGGTCTTATGGCTTAGACACGGAATCGGGCCAGCGCACTTCGAAAGAGTCCGCTTTTCGCCAAAAGCGGACTCTATCTCAAGCCGATTGTTGAATTTTCAATATCCGGGTATTCAAGCAACGATGGTTGGTCGTCAATTCAACTCCAGCGCCGCTTCAGCAGCCGCCAATGCCGCGACGGTCAGGGCTTTGCCCCGGGTTCGGCTCAAGGCGGTGGTCAAGGCCGTATGCGCTTCTTCGATCCTGCCCAGCCCCAGCAAAGTCTCACCGAGCAATTCAAGGCTTGGCTTTGCCGGATCCGGTGGGCCAAACCCAAACGGCAGCTTGGCCTCGACTGCCGTTGCTTGGCGCAAAAGCGAAAGGGCCGCATCCGGCTTTCCCTGGGCCAGCGCAATTTGCGCTTCAAGCTGCATCAACTCTATCACCGGTTCGAACCGCAAGGGGCGGTCCGCCGGCACGCCGGCGGCATCCCAATGCGCCTTCAGTCGATCCAAAAGCAGCCCTGCCTTGGCCTGGGCCTCGATCGCGGCCGCAATATCGCCGGTATTCAAGGCCACTAGCCCGGCCAGATATTGATCTTCAAACCCTGCTGCCGGGCTGGCTTCAAAATCGGCCCGCATGGCCGCCACTTGGCCCCGCCATTCGCCGGTATCGAACAGGTAAAGCGGGCGCATCCAGGCATAATAAGCGAGAGTCGATTCACTATCGCGGCCTTCATTGGTGACGATTTCATGACAACGGTTCATAATCGCAAATGCTTCATCGCGCCGGCCCTGTTGCAAATAAGCGTACAATAGCCAGGCTGGATAATGCCCACAGGCCATGGTTGGCTTTCCAACCTTTGCCCGGGCTGCGTTGACCAGCCCAATGGCCCGCACATTGGCGCCTATGACGTCATCCCACATGCCAAGAGCCAAAAAAATATGGGAGGTCATATGTTGGGGATGGGCCGCATTGGGCGCTATATCGCCAAAGGCCCTGGCGGCGCGCAAACCCAGCGGCGCATGGATCGGATCGTCGGTTGAATGGATCAGATAATGGGCCACGCCAGGGTGGCCGGGATAAGCCCCGATAAAGTCTTCGAGGACGGCGGCCGATTGCATATAAAGTGAAAATTCACGACCCCCATGGGCGGTTCCCAGGATGGAAAGAGCATAAAGGCTGGCGATCTCCACATTCTCGGGATATTTGGCCAACAGCCGTGCCATTTCGGCCATATAGAGATCGTCCTGATCTTCTTTGGCCCCGGCGCCATAAAGTATATCAACCGCCCCCATCAGGTCGCGGGCCAGCGCGGTCGGCGCCTTTGTCCGGCGGCCGACTGGCGTCGGCGCGTATCTGGCCAAGGCTGAAAGCGCTGCTTCTTTGTCCTGTTCCATCCATATGGCGTGATTATAGCTCAGGGCTTCACCCCAATAGGCCAGGGCAAAATTCGGGTCTATGCGCTGGGCTTCACGGAAGTCTTCGGCTGCGTAGCCGTATTCAAAATTATGCAGCTGCGCCAAGCCATGCAGAAAGGCTTGCTGGGCGTCCGGGGCACCTGAATTTTCAAGACTGACCACACCCACATCGCTCAGATCGATAGGCTCGTTGGCCGTCACTGCTGACGAAAATGACCAAAAAGAAATTGCGCCGATCAGTAGACATCCGAATCTCATTGGCTTCCTCTCCCTATGCAGCGATACGGGCCACCCGTGGCTCCGAAGTTAATATCATAACATTTTACGGATCTTGTCACATCATTCCAAGCACCGCCCATTAGTGGTGGGTGCGGCGGCCATAATGTCCGCTTTGGGTTGAAAGCGGACCCTTTTCGAGGCCGCCAATCGCTGCCCATCGATGCAACAACAGATGAGTTTGCTTTTGACCCAAAGCGGACATTCGGGACCGACAGGCGGAGCCAAAAAAATAAGGTATATTTGCGCGCTGCCCAGCCCTGATGCATACTCTTGCATTCTGCTAACGAGTCTGGGCACGAGGCAAAAGGCGGCTGGTTGAACAGTTACGATTATTCTGAGCTAGTCAATCACACTCAAATCGATCATCCTGCATAAGGAACCAGAAATTTGTAGGGGAAGGGGAACTACGATGCCTTCACGCGACGCTCCCGAGGCGCCGGAGCAGGCCACAGTCT
>JADFIA010000062.1 GCA_022566895.1 Pseudomonadota bacterium | reverse complement strand
CACTTTTCCGAGTCTGCCGTATCTCTGTTCCAGGTCGCCGGTATAGGCGACTTGAAATCGATTTCGGGACGTCGGGAGCTCGCTGCGGTCCTGCCAGACAATCTGGGTCAGCAAAATATCCGGGTGGCGAAGATCGATCCGACCGCGATCGCGGCCCGGCTCCATGGCCAAGGCGGCCGAACTGATCGTCAGCGCGCTCAAGAACAGCAAGCTGGTGGTCAGGCCTTTTGTCCATATTTTGGTTGGTTTCATGATTTTGGTTCGTTTCATGGTCATCGGGTGTCTCCGGAGTTAAGCGGCGCTGGCGCGCTGTGCTGGTGATTGGTGGGATTTGTAGGTCGGGTAGTCGGCGTAGCCCTGCCGACCGGGCGTGTAATAGGTTTCGGGATCGGCATCGGTCAGCGGCAAATCGTACCGGTAGCGTTCAACCAGATCGGGATTGGCGATGAACGGAACGCCGAAGGCAATGGCATCGGCCTCGCCGGCGCCTAAAGCATGGTTACCGCTCCGCAGATCGAAACCGCCATTCATAATCAGGGTGCCTTTATAGGCAGCGCGGATGAGGTGCGCGACCGGCGCCACCTCGCTTGCCGCTTTCGGTTCGAGAACATGGAGATAGGCGAGATCAAAGCGATTGAGCAGCGCCGCTACATTGGGGAAGATGACATGAGGCTCGGAATCGCTGATCCCGAAATAGCTATTCGTGGGCGACAGACGTACGCCAACCTTTCCGGCACCGATGACGCCGATGACGGCTTCGACGACCTCGATCAGAAACCTGGCGCGGTTTTCGATTGGTCCGCCATATTCGTCTTGGCGCCGATTGGTTCCGTCGCGCAGAAAGGAATCCACAAGAAAGTTGTTGGCCGCATGGATTTCGACGCCGTCAAAACCCGCCTCGACGGCGCGTTTTGCGGCTCTCGCAAAATCGGCCACGGTCCTTCTGATTTCCGGGATGGTGATGGCGCGAGGTGTGGCGAAGGGGCGTCGGTTGCCGTCTTTGCCCGGCAATCCGCCTTCGGCCTTGACCGCGGACGGGGCGACAGGGCGATTGCCGTTTGCATATTCCGGCAGGACCGTGCGGCCCATATGCCAGATCTGCATGAATATCCGCCCACCCCTGGCGTGAACCGCCTCGGCAACGCCGCGCCATCCAGCCACCTGGGCAGTGGTATAAACACCAGGCGCATTACGCCAGCCGCGGCCCTGTGCATTGATGGCCGTGGCTTCTGTGATCAGAAGCCCCGCTTCGGCACGTTGGGCATAATATTCAGCAACCATCCGGTCCGGCACACCTTCGGAGCCCGTGCGACCACGGGTCAAAGGGGCCATGAGAATGCGGTTTTTGAGCTCGTATTCGCCGAGCCTGATGGGGTCAAAGAGTGTAGGCATGATCGGGTTTTCCTCTTTCGCTGAGGTGCAAGGGTCAGGAATGCACATGGAAGACCTTGTTGATGATCTTCCACTCTCCATCGACTTTTAAGAGCGTGAACAGGTCGGTGAAGCGGCTACCGGTCCAGTTGTCCAGCTCGAGCCGCACGGTGGCGACCGTGCCGGCGAGGTCGATGCCGGCGATCCGGGCTTCGAGCTCGCTGGCCGGACCGTTGTTGTCGTTCCAGTCAAACAGCAGCTGGATCGGGCCGGCGAAAAGATCGTCGCCGGCATAACCGAAGATCGTCGCATCCTCGTGGAAGGCCGGCTTCATGTCCTCGCCCTTGCCCGAGCGGGCGCCATCGATGTAGTGCTGGACGACCTCGGCGATCGCTTCATGTTCTTTCGTCTCAGTGGTTACATTGGTCATGGGTTTTATTCCTTATTTGGTGTTGTAAACATTTGTTGCGGGTTCGCGGTTATCGCCGCTAAACCTGGTTCAAGCCGCCGTCGGCGACCAATTCGGCGCCGGTGAAGAAGCTGGCATCGTCGGAAGCGAGAAAGGCCACGGTGGCGGCAATCTCCTGTGGTTGGCCGAAGCGGCCGAGCGGGGTCTGTCCTACGACCTGGGCTCCGAACGCCTCGATTTCGTCTTCGCTCAGACCCAGTTTGCCGATCAGCGGCGTTTCGATGAGCCCCGGACTGACCACGTTGACACGGATGCCGCGCGGCGCGAGTTCCGCCGCCAGCGTCCGCCCGAGCGAGCGAACCGCAGCTTTGGTGGCCGCATACACGCTGGTGCCCGGCAGGCCCGACTGGGCCACGATCGAGGCATTGAGAATGACTGACGCGCCTTGCGAAAGCAGCGGCAGGGCCTTCTGGATGGTGAAGAAGAGGCCGCGAACGTTGATCTTGAACAGACCGTCGAAATGCTCCTCGGTCACCGCTTCGAAGGGTACGAACGGGGCGATCCCCGCGTTCGCAAACAGCACGTCCAGGCGGCCGAACTGCTTATCGATATAAGCGAACAGGCGGTCCAGATCATCGAGGTTTGCGACATCGCCGCGGACGCCCGTGGCTCGCTCACCAAGTTCGGCCAGGGCGGCATCAAGCGTTTCCTGGTTGCGGCCGGTGATAACCACCTGGGCCCCGTCGGCGATGAACCGCTTGGCGGTGGCCAAGCCGATGCCGCTGCTGCCTCCGGTGACGAGGGCGATTTTGTTTTCTAATTTACTCATTGTCTTTCTCCTTTTCTTTGACCAATCGGTCTATGTTAAAGCAAAAAAATATCAGGCTGATTTGAGGGTCGCCAGGGCCGCGTTGACGATGCTTCGCGGCACCGACGGGGCATCCTGCACGCGTCCGACCAGGGCCAGGCCCTGAGCGATGCCCATAAACAGTCGGGCCAGGTCACGGGTGTTCGTGCTGCGGTTCAATTCGCCGATATCCCGGGCCCGCTTGAAGGCCCTGTAGAAGGCCTCCTCGACGCGTTGGATGTGGTGGCGAAGAATCCCCGCCATCTCCCCGTCGTCGCTCGGGCATTGGGCCATACTCACGCCCAAGAGGCAGCCCATGCTCTCGGGCAGTGAATGATCCTCCTCAAGGGATCGCATCAAGCGCCGGACATTTCCGAGCGGTGAGCCCTTCTTGTCAAGTTCAGCGGAAATCTGACCGACGACGCTGTCCGAGTAGAGTTGCAGGGCCTTGATGAAAAGCTGCCGCTTGTTCCCGAAGGTGTCATAAAGGCTCTTTCTGCCAATGCCCATTCGGGCCTGCAGTTCGGCCAGGCCGGTGGCTGCGTAACCCTTGGCCCAAAAGACCTGCATGGCCTTTTCCAGGACGGCGTCCGGGTCGAACTGTTTGTCGGGTCCTCTGGTCATGCTGGGCATATGGCATACATAGATCAATCGGTCAAGGTTTTTATTCAAGACGGCCAAAAAAAATTCCTGGCCCCGGCCTTCGGCGACCGCAAACCCGCCGGACACTCCGCTTCCAGCCGCCAGCTTTGGCGAATACCGGCCGAGTGCCAAGAGCCGACCTGCGCGCTGGCTACCACCGCTAACAGCGCATTGAAAAGCGACTGAGCCGGCGCTAGGGGTCGGATACCTGGCTCTGCATTCGCATGTAAAGACGCCAGTAGATGACGGCGTTCAAGGCCAGGATAAAGACGCCGATGGCGATAAAGCCGCCGCGCGGGAAGCCGCCGAAAAGCTGCTCGGGATAGATGACCGGCAGCAGATATTCCTCGACGAAGCTGGTGCCGTAGCCCGCGGCGGCGCCTGTGGCGCGCAGGTCGTTCTCGAGATAGGTCAGCGGACAGATCCAGCCGAGGATGGCGATCCCGCCGCCCCATACAAACGACGGCAGGTGGGCCCAGGCCAGCTTGGGCCAGCGGAAGGTCAGCAAACCGCCGAAAATCACAAAGACGATAAAGGCCAGGTGAACCGCCACCGTCACATCGGCCAGCACTCTGTAGAGCATCGCTTCTCTCCGTCGATCGGGGAATATAGCGCGAACTTGTCGGCGGTGCATTGAAATGCGCCTGCCCGGGCGCTAGATTGACCGAGCCCTGCAGCGGCTGGGGCAGCACATGGAGACATTGAAATGAAACGATCGGTGAGCGGCTTTCTGATCGGTGGGATCCTGGGGACGGCCCTTGGCATCGCCATCGGAATTTTCATCTTCCCCTACGTCTTTCCGCCGCCGGCGGCGGTGGAGACCCTGAGCGCCGAAGACCAGAGCGTGCTGGTGGCCAGCGGCGCGTTCATCTAGGCCAACCCTGCGGATCCGGTCCATTACGGCAGCGGCAAGGTCTCGGTCTATGAACACACGGTGTTCCTGGAAGCCGACTTCGAAGTCGGCGCCGGCCCCGACTTTCACGTCTATCTGGTGGCCAAGGAGGAGGTGCGCGAGACGGCCGACGTCGAGGCCGCCAATTTCATCGATCTCGGCCGGCTGCGGGCCTTCAAGGGCAGCCAGAATTACGCTGTGCCGGAGAATGTGAATCTGGCCGACTATCCGAGCGTCGTCATCTGGTGCATGAAATTCGCCGTCCTGATCTCGCCGGCCGATCTCGAATTCGAAGGCTGAGCGCGGCTTATAGCCGCCAAATAGAGATGATCGCATCGCCACTCGCGGCCGC
Organism: Pseudomonadota bacterium; assembly: GCA_022566895.1. Classification (GTDB taxonomy): domain Bacteria; phylum Pseudomonadota; class Alphaproteobacteria; order Sphingomonadales; family SMXR01; genus JADFIA01. The sequence continues at coordinate 1,899 of JADFIA010000062.1, read as the reverse complement.
CAGGATTTTTTGCTAGACTCCCGGCTTCGCCTGCCTCCGCAGGTTTGTGAAAAGGGGAGTTAATATGAATGTGCAGCGCTTTGGGATGGCCGCAGTGGCCGTCTTCGTGGTCTTTGGCGTCGTCTATATCGGCGCCATGTACTTGTTTGCCGATCAATTCGCGGCCTTAATGGAATCCTTCGCCATGAGCGAGGAGCCGGCCATGATCACCTGGGTCGGCCGGGTGCTCTACACCTTGGTGTTTTGCTACATTTTCGTGCAGGGCTACGAGAACAAGGGCATCGCCGAAGGCCTCCGCTACGGCCTCCTGATCGGTCTGCTGCTGCTTGGCATCAATCTCGATTGGTTCGGGTATACGACCATCGCCATGGGCGATGCGGCGGTTGGCTGGGTGGTCGACTTGGTGGCCTCGATTGCCGCCGGGGCGACCGTGGCGGCGATCTACAAGCCGGCTGACGCAGCGCCGGCCGAGGTGGCGCCGACCGGGGGGACCGAATAAGCCGAGCTGATGCTGAAGCCAAATCGGCCCGATTGCGACGTCATCATCGTTGGCGCCGGGGTTATCGGCCTGGCCGTGGCCCGGATTTCGACCAGATTGTGTCGCTATTCGCCGCGGCGGCTGTTTTTTGCTAGACTCGCGGCTTCGCCTGTTTCCGCAGGTGTCTGAGGAGACGAGTCAATATGAATATACAACGGTTTGGGATGGCCGCGGTGGCCACGTGGATCCTCCTTCGCACCCGTCAGGGCAATTGGATCTTCGGCACAGGTGGAGACACCAACGCTGCTCGCAACGTCGGGGTTCCGGTGAACCGGGTGAAGATCGCGCTCTTCATGGGAACGGCATTTGCTGCATTCCTGGTGGCCGTCATCCAGGCGGTTCAGTTCACCGGTGCGGACACCATCCGGGGCACTGGGCTCGAGTTCCAAGCGATCATCGCTGTGGTGGTGGGCGGAACGCTGCTCACCGGTGGCTACGGCTCGGCGATCGGAGCTTCTTTCGGGGCGCTGATCTTTGCCATGGTGCAACAGGGCATCATCATCACCGGGGTGGACGGCGATTGGTTCCAGGTGTTTGTGGGAGTCGTCCTCGTGATCGCGGTGATATTCAACAACTTCATACGGCTGAAGGCGGCACAACGATGAGCAACAACGGTACCGCCCTTCTGGAAATCAAGAACATCTCGAAGTACTTCGGCAGCGTCATCGCTCTTCAAGACGTGTCGGCCTTCGTACGCGCCGGCGAGGTCACCTGTCTGCTTGGGGACAATGGCGCCGGCAAGTCGACTCTCATCAAGGTGCTCTCTGGAGTCCACAAGGCAACGGAAGGCGAATACCTGTTCAATGGGGAGCCGCAAGACTTCGACTCGCCACGAGAGGCGCTCGAGTTGGGCATTGCCACCGTCTACCAGGATCTGGCGATGATCCCGCTCATGTCCGTGTGGAGGAACTTCTTCCTTGGATCGGAACCAACGAAAGGTTGGGGACCGTTCAAGTACTTCGACGCGAAGTTCGGCAAGGAGACCACCACGAGCGAGCTGGCAAAGATGGGCATCGACATCCGCGACCCGGAGCAGACGGTGGGGACCCTCTCCGGAGGCGAAAGACAGTCAGTGGCCATCGCTCGCGCGGTGTATTTCGGTGCCAAGGTGCTGATCCTCGACGAGCCCACTGCGGCACTCGGTGTGAAGCAGGCCGGAGTGGTGCTGAAGTACATCGTCCAGGCCAAGAACCGGGGTATCGGGGTGATCTTCATCACCCACAACCCTCAGCATGCCTATCCGGTCGGTGACCACTTCGTGATCCTCCGCCGTGGGCAGGTGTTCGGAGACTTCTCCAAAGAGGAGCTCCCGCTCGAGCAGCTGGTGCAGATGATGGCGGGTGGCGCCGATCTCGAGGCGT
>JADFIA010000029.1 GCA_022566895.1 Pseudomonadota bacterium | reverse complement strand
CCTTCGATTACATGCAGGTCGTCCAGGCTGTCGGAACCCTGTTCGCATCCGGTATTGCGATCATATTGACGGTTGCCTGCCTGAAAAAAGTGAGCTGATCCTTCGGGGCGCCGACCCGGTTGCGGAAGATCGCATAGAATAGGCAATCCAGGCCCTTATTGGGGCTGGCACATTCGTGTCAGCCCCGGCCTAGGGTCAATAGCAAGCTGATCAGTAGCGGCCGCTTGGGGTCATAAGCGGACGCTTCTTCAGTGGTCAAATGCCAACTCTTGCACGATCATGAAAAGAATCCGCTATTAGCCATAAGCGGACATCGGGGCTTGGGAATTCCGGCTGCCAAGACCTGCCTGATGATCAGGAGGCCCAGGAATCAGCGTAGGTGCCCCCATCGATCTCGTACTTCCATTCAATTTCCTTGAACACAAAGGCCACCTTTTCCATCATTGGCGGCGGCAGGTCGCCGGCCACAATACGCTCTTGACTGATCTGCGTAACCCTGGAGATGTGGCCGCCGGTCAGCCGCACGGTATAAAATTTTTCTTCCGTGCCATCCTTTGCGGTCCGGAAAAACATAAACTCGGCGAGGTCGACGGGTTCGTTGTTGCAAAATGCCTTGATCAAAAGAGGCGTCGACTTGTCGATACGCTTTTCTATCTCTACTGCCGTATGTTCTGTTTTCCCTGAGCGCTCGCCGCTAACCGGGTCGAAAGGCGCCTGGCCCCCCCAGACAAAGGACGAACACTCGATCGTGTCCTCGCGGCCTTGAAGTCGTACCGAGCTTTCTCCCGTAATTCGGCTGCCCTCGATTTCAAGTTTTAGGTATATTTGGGTCATTTCTATCTTTCTCCCCGCCGCCGATCCACAGGCGGCCCGATTAGATTAGCCCGAATATCTTGTTCCCTCCACCGGTAAGTGCAGATGGGCAGGGGCCTGATAAGGCGTCTTGTGATCTTGATTTGTCCCGGTGTTTTTCCCGGCCCATGCCAAGGCCGGCTAAATGCGGCGGCCGGTTGCCGGCCTGATCCCGCTTGCACGGCGGCCCCGGCAGCGAGTTCAAATGTCTGATGGCGCTGGCCCGGGCCAAGGCCGATTATAAGAACCATCCGGATCAATCGTTTTTGACCTACGGCCCCAAAACCCGGCGCCAGGCCCTGAGCCCGGCTAGATTGGAGGATCGCTGATTATTCGATCACTGTATCTTTCAGACCGGCGGCGGCAACATAAACGCTAGCCGGCCTGGTGTTCGCGGTAGACCAGGTAGGCCAGGCCGCCGGGCAGCAGCACGCCGATATAGCTGACCCACATCGGCACGTTCCAGCCGCCGACCACGGCTTCGAGGCCGAAGCCCACCCGCAGCACATGGGCCAGCGCCACCAGCCCGAGCAGGGCCACGGCGATCGTTGTTGCCTGTTTCATTTCACCTCTCCCAAAAGGGCCCGCCACCGGGCCGGGCCCGATTATAGCGCATTTGGCCATGACTTTCAGCCTCGGCCCTTGTCCGGCCGCCCAAAACCCTTAAGATCGGGGCTCTATGGGTCTGACCGCGGCGCGGCAGGCCCCGAGCCTAAAGGGGAGGAATCCATGAAAACATACGTCATCGAGCGGCATATTCCCGGCATCGGCGGCTTCGACAACGCCCAGATGAAGGGCGCGGCGGCGACCTCGAACGCGGCCCTCGACGAGATCGGTGAGCGGATCAAATGGGTGCATTCCTACGTCACCGCCGATCGCACCTATTGCATCTACGAGGCCGAGGACGAGAGCGACATCCACCGGCACGCGGAGATCAGCGGCTTCCCGGCCAACAAGGTCTCCGAGGTGATGCGCATGATCAGCCCGGCCACGGCCGAGGAATAAGCCCCGACGCGGCCGGCAACGGCGCTCCGGTACTTATTGTTCAGGCGGCTTGCGGGCGGCATAATCGGCCATCCGCGCCTGGCTGCCGTGGTCGGCCGGATCGACTTCGGCCGGGCTGCGGGGCTTCCTCTCCTCAGGCGCCGTGAAAACCCGCTGGCTCCGGGCCAAGCCGCTTTGCCCCATGGTCAACTTCGGCTAGGTTCCAACTACCGGGATCCACAAAGCCGGGTTCGCGGCAGGGGGTATCACCATGTTCGAAAAGGTCCAGGACAAGATTTGTGAATGGGTGCTGGCGTATATCGAAAAGCCGCTGCGCCACTATGAGCCGTTTTCGCTGAGCAGTCCGGAAACCTTGCGGGCGGCGCTCGAGCCGGGAGATGTTCTACTGGTCGAGGGCAACCTGAGGATCAGCGCGATCATAAAATATCTGACCCAGTCGACCTGGTCGCATATGGCCTTTTATATCGGCGACGCCCTGGGGCCGGCGGCGGACGGCGGCGAGCCGGCAAGCCTGATCGAAGCCGGGGCCAGGGACGGCGTGGTGGCCGTCCCCTTATCGAAATACGCTTCGTTTAATACCCGCATCTGCCGTCCGGTCGGCTTGAGCGAGCCCGACCGGCGGAAGGTGGCGGATTTCATGATAGCCGGCCTCGGGCTGGCCTACGACACCCGCAACATCACCGATTTGATGCGCTACCTGTTCCCCTTGCCGCCGGTGCCGGTACGTTTCCGCCGGCGCCTGCTGGCCCTGGGCAGCGGCGATCCGACCCGGGCCATCTGCTCGAGCCTGATCGCCCAGGCCTTCCAGTCGGTTCGCTACCCGATCCTGCCGTCGATAACCGCCGCCAAGCCGCAGGGGTTGGGCGATCGCAGCTATACCGAAAAGGAAATTCTGCATATCCGCCACCACAGCCTGTACACGCCGCGGGACTTCGACGTCTCGCCCTATTTCCGGGTCATCAAGCCAACCCTCGAGGGCGATTTCGATTATAAGGCGCTGGTCTGGGAAGACGACGCAGCCACGGCGGCGCTGGCCGCATCCGAGCCGATCAGCTGAACCCGCAGACGCCGGCCGGGACGGCCGGGTTCAGGTGAGGGCGTAATCGGCGATCTGCACTTCGGCCCCATAATCGGCGAAATCGCCGGCCGCCCGATGGCCCCTAAATTCGCCCCACGGGACCGGCCTATAGCGCGGCGCCTCGCCGAGCTCCTCGGTCAAGGGGCTGACCACGGTGGCGTAAGGGGGATTGAAAAAAAACGGCATCGAGAGGCGGGCCACGCCCCCGACCGGCCGTACCCGGTGCAGCGGCGCCTTATAGCGATCGTTCGACCACACCTGCATCAGATCGCCGATATTGATCACCAGGGCGCCGGCCAGGGGGGTCACGGCGATCCAGTTTTCCTGATGATAGACCTCCAAGCCGCCGACATCGTCCTGGGCCAGGACCGTGAGGACCCCGGCGTCCGAGTGGTGCTGGAGGGCCATGTCGCCGAGCTCGGTGGCGGCGCCCGCTTCCGCCTCGGAGAGGAGATCGCTGAGCGGATAATGATTGAGCCTGAGGAAACTTGAATGCCGGGGCCCGAAGAAATCGGTGATCCGCTGGCGAGCCAGGCCGAGGCTTAACGAGACCGCCTCAAGAACGCGCCGCGCCAGGGCCTGGTTGGCGGCCAGGTAGGCTTTCATCTGCGGCTCGAAGGCGGGCAGGGAGCGGGGCCACTGGTTAAAGCCGTCGACTTGCGAGGGGTTGTCCGGATGAGCGTCCGGCAGCTCGGGGTTGGCCAGGTGACCGCAGTCGAAAATCTCCTTGCGGTCGCGCACATTCTTGGTCAGCTCGCGGTCAAAATAACCGCGCGCATTGTCCTGGTCGCGCGAAATGGCCCGTTTCTCGGCCATCGGCAGGGCGAAAAACGCCTTTGCCGCGGCAAAAGCCCCGGCGATCGTCTGCGACGGCATGCCGTGACCGGTGACCTGAAAAAAGCCGAAATCCCGGCAGGCGGCGCCGACCGCATCGACCACCTCGCTGTCCGAGTTTTTCGCGAAATCTATAACCGGAATCTCCATGGCGCCAATCTAGCAGCTAGCCGCCCGCCGGCGCGTGATTTTTGTCCAAGGCAGGAAAATCACGCTAGGTTGACCATGCGTGATTGCGACCGCAGATGGTAAATGCTAACCTCATGCGGCCGGTTCGGACAATGCACATAGAAGGAGTATCCAATGCCAGCAAAGCCCCTAATCGTCGTCATTGGCCTGTCGATGATGGGCGGCTGTACGGCCACCCAGCAAGCCAGTTGCGAAGCGCGAGCTGATCCTGCGATGTCGGCGCATCTGGCCGGACTCTCCTGTTCCGGCACGCAACAAGCCCAGTATGAGGTGGGGTTGGCCTACGAAACGGGCACCGGGATTGCGGCCGACCCGAGGGCGGCGGCCAAATGGTACCGCGAGGCGGCGACCTACGATAGCGGCACGACCTCGGTCTTTGTGGCCCCCACGGGCGACGAGAGATTCGGCACGGTTCTGGAGGTCAGGATCGGCCCCAGGATAGACGGCCTTGCCGCCGCCAAATACCGTCTGGGACTTTTGTATCTGGCGGGCCGCGGGGTCAAGCAGAGCCGCAAAAAGGCCAAAAGCTGGCTTAGACGCGCCGCCAGACAGGGCCATCAGGAGGCCGCCCTGACCCTCGAAAGGCTCGAAGCCGAGACCACTTAGCTAGAGAACTAATCCCCCCTCACTCGACCGGCGCGGCGCGGAAGGAGGCTGGGTCCAATTCACCCTCGGTTTTGGCCACGACTGCCGCTTGGCCCCGGGATGCTGTCCAGCTTTGCGTTGCGACCCCGAGGCGGGATTGATAGAGTGCCGCGATCCGTTGGAAGCCATAATTCGGGAGAACCTCGTGGCCTGCAGAATCCTGATCACGCTCTTATCGATACCGTTCCTGGCCGGCTGCGGCCTGCGGGAGGGGCGGATCGCCAATTGCGCCGAGGAGATCGATCCGGCGATCGGGCGCGAGCTTGCCGAGCTGGCCTGCTCCGGCAACAAAATTGCCCAGTTCACGCTGGGCTATGTCTATGAGACCGGTGAAGGGACGGTCGCGGACCCCAAAAAGGCGGTCAAATGGTACCAAAGGGCCTCGAGGCCAACCCGGGGCATGAGCTATGTTGATGTGGCGCCGGTCGGACAGCAGGCCCATGGACGGGTGATGCCCCTCCAGACCGGCCCCGAAATCCCCGGCATCACAGAAGCCGAATATCGCCTGGGGCTGATGTATCTCGAGGGCCGGGGGGTCGCTCAGAGCCATGACAAGGCAGCCAGATGGTTCCGGCGGGCCGCCCAAAAGGGCCATGATCAGGCCGCCGCGGCGCTCGAAGGGCTGGCAAGCAAAACTCCCGGCTAAGGACTTATTTACCCCTCACTCGACCGGGGCGGCGCGGAAGGAGGCTTCGTCGAACTCGCCCTCGGTCTTGGCCACCACGGTGGCCACCACCAGATCGCCCGAGATATTGGTGGCCGTGCGCATCATATCGAGGATGCGGTCGAAGGGCAGCAGGAAGCCGACGATGATCGCCGTCTGGCCGGCCGTCATGCCGATGCTCTCGAGGACCGCGGCCAGCAGGAACAATGAGGCCGAAGGCACCCCGGCGGCGCCGATCGAGACCAGCGTCGTGGTCAGGCCGATTATCAGGTAATCGGCAAAATCCAGATCGATGCCGAAGGCCTGGGCGGCAAACAGGGCGACGATGCCCACGTACAGCGCCGTGCCGTCCATATTGATGGTCGCGCCGAGCGGCAGGACCGACGAGGAGATGGTTTTCTTGATGCCCAGATTTGCTTCGGCCACCGACATGGTCACCGGCAGGGTGGCGGCCGAGGAATCGGTCGAATAGGCGACCATCTGGGCGTCCAGTATGCCCTGGAAGAAGCGCCCCGCCGGCAGCCTCAGGCCAAAGCGGATAATGCTGCCGTAGACCACGAAGATCTGGAACAGGCAGCCGCCGTAGACCGCGATCCCGAGGGCGGCCACCGCGAACAGGGTCTTTATACCGCCGATGCCGATGATCCAGGCGATCAGGGCAAACACCCCGAAGGGGGCCACCTCCATGACCATATGGGTGATCTTGAGCATCACCGCGGCGCCGGCTTCAAACAGCTTCGATACCGGGGCCGCCTTTTCGCCGGCCAGAAGAATGCCGATGCCCAAGAGGATCGAGAAAAAGATCACCGCCAACACGTTGCCGCTGGCCAGGGCGGCGATGGGATTGATCGGGATAATGCCGTACATGCGCTCGGCCGCAGTCTTGGTGGCCTCGAGGGTCTGCGGCGCGGCGCCGGCCAGATCGACCCCGGCCCCCGGCTGCAATATGGCGGCCAGGGTCAGTCCGATGACAATGGCGACCGCCGTGGTGCCCATATAGAGGGCGATGGTCTTGAGGCCGATCGAGCCCAGTTTCTTGGGATCGCCCATGGCCACGACGCCCGAGACCAGGGTGGTGAAAATCAACGGGATGATCAGCATGCGGATCAGGCGGATGAAGATATCGCCGATCCATTTGATGCTCTCGGCCCCTTCGCCCCAAATCAGGCCGACGATGACCCCGAGGACCAGCGCCACCATGATGCGCTTCCACAACTCGATCGCAAACCACTTCTGAAGCATCGATCCCCCCTCGGTGATGTTTGGGCCCCGAGTTTAACGCCTCGGGCGGTAAAGGCAACGTTTGGGTGCGGCTCAGCCGGGGGTGAGAATCCGCGGCGCCGGCGGACCAGGACAAGGCGGCCCGGAAGGGCCACCGCGGTCCGCCACCCGGCGGCCTGATTTTTGGTTACTCGGGCTGGCCGGATTTGCCCGGCCCGGCGGCTGAAAAAGTCTCGACAAAGGCGCGTCTGGCCGGGAAGTCCTGGGCTTCGGCTTGGTCAAGAATCTCTACAAGCCAGCCGAAATGCACACGGGCCGCGCCAAGGCGGTCATAAAGATTTCTGTCGCCTTGATATCGGTCCTTGTAGGGCGCATCGCCTGTTAGCGTGTCGCAGACTTTGCGGTCAATCTGATTCTCAATTCCAAGAGCCCACAGATCGGCGATCAAACGCAGCCCGTCGAGACCCTCCCAGTCGGGCGATACCGGGTCTCGCGGCCCTTTCAGCCGGTCTGCAGGATGATATTCAAACCCCAGCCGTGCGGCCAGGGATCTCCAGCCGTCGCTCGACCTGATATCGGTGCCCAGATCGGCGAAAAACTTGGCCAGCCGCTCGAAAAATATTGCCGCGCGGTCGGCCTCGTTTTCGGCCCCCGCCAGGGCCCCGAAATAGTCTGAATATCTCATGCCACGGTCGGATTGCGAATTCATGGTCCTGGCGCCACGCCTCCCAACGTGTTCCGCGGTGCACCTCAAGACGGTGGCGCCGCCTGGTTGGCAAATCACTCCTAACCAAATCAACCGATGAGCTACTCTGATCGGCCCGAATACAAGGCAATCCACTAGACGATTCAGCGGACACTTAATGCCCGAGACAGAGTTGATACCAGTCTATGGCCCGATCGATCAAATGACCATACTCCTTTTCGACCCGTCTGTTGATTTGGCGGGCCCGCTGGCGATCGAAGAACCGCTCGGGATGCTTGGCGTCGCGGACCATTGCTTTGTTCAAAGCCGCGCCAATATCCTGTTCAGAAAGATTGAGGTTCAGCGCCTGGGATACGCCTTTAATGGCTTCCGCCGGGTGTTGGACCAGTTCCTCATAGGACAGGCAATGCACGGAGCGGGTTGATTTCATGGCCAATGCACGATCAAAAATCCGGATTTGTGCGTGGCGGGCCAAGGCCGCGAGCCTAACCACATTTTCCATCGGATCGGCCTTGAGCGAGGCCGATTGCTCGATCAGCTGGCCGAGCTCCTCGTTTTCAGCCTGAAGGTGAGATAGAACTCGACAGGTAAAGTCGATCCTGCTCGGTCCGCCCCGCAGCACGGCCTTAAGAAAATCTCTCAGACCGATTGATAACAGAACAGCCCGCGGCTGGCGGCCATGTTGGAGCAGATCGATGAGAGTGGAATTGGCCCAATTTGACATTTTGACGACCGAAACCTCGCCCGCCGACCACGGCTTTCGAAGCTGGCCCAGCGTCAAATTCGCGAGCTTTGACCAAAGTTCCCGGTCTGTGTACTGGCCCAGTCGTCGTGCCTTTATCGTCGCCAGATCGATCAGGGCCCGCGGCTCCTTGTAGGCAAATGACCGGCCCGGTACGTCGCAGGCCCGCGCCAGCAGCGTCGAACCGCAGAACGACACGTGAAAGATGAAGCGATCGGCCTGGCTCGAGCGCTCGTCGTTCGCTTGCCATTCAAGGGCCTCCTGAATTCTTATCGAATAGGACCGCCGGTTCGGCGACAGCTGCACCCGTCCGTCGATAAAAGGTAAGGCCGAAAGAAGCTCGCGTGTGGTTTCAAGAAAAACAAGTTGAGACGAAGCGGCGTCGATCCGATGCAGAAGAAATTGCGGTTTTTCCAATAATGTTTGAACGCTCGGCTGAACGGCACCCACGGCGCCGGCCTACCTTTGGGCCTGATCGCGGATCCACAAGCTGATGATCCATTTTTGCCCCGAGGTCGGCGTCAGGCCGGCGTGGAGGGTTTGGCGATCGACGCCGCCGTCCGGCGTGACGTTATTGAACAATAGCGCGTCGCCGCGACCGCCCTTGAACTTCCAGTCCAGCTTTCCGAACAGGGTCTCGCCGGCTTCGTATTCTTCGTTCAGGTAGACCAGGACGGTCTTGAACCGCTGGCCGCCGGCGGCAATCTCTGCGGCGTGTACCGGATAGTCAGGGTCAAAGAAATCATAGTGAGGCGCGTAACGCTGGCCAGGCAGATAATGAAGGACTCCCAACACTTCGCCGTGTTCAACCGGGAAGCCGACCCGGTCGGCGATCCGGCGGTAAATCGAGTTAATGATGACGTCGTTTTCGATCGGGAAAAAACCCATCATCGAATTTGACCGCGAGGGGTCCAGCACGTCCATTCCACGGTGGGAATCATTGACCGTGGCAGGCTTGAGATATGGCGCCGCTGCGGCCATCACATAGTCGCAGAGATCATCGTCCAAAAACCCCTTGAAGGTCGATATGCGCGGTTGCTCCCGCAGCACGGTTTCGCCGATCCCCGTGGCCCGGTGCGGCAACTTGAGGCTTTTCTTTAGCCTTGACCATATGACCGGAGCCGTGACGATTTGCGCCGGCCTCTGGTTCGACGGCTCCAAGTCGTTCACTGCCAGGAACCGGCTGGCCGCGGGGTTGCCGGCGCGGGCGGCCAGTGAACACCAGGAAATGGCTTGGCGCCGTTCATCAGGATCGCCGGACAGGTAAAGCAATTTGCCGAGAAAATATTGTGCGATGTCGTCGCCGCGCTCGGCAGCAAGTCCAAGCAAAAGCCGCCTTGAGGCCGATGATTTAGCGGCCGTCGGCACCAAACATCCCAATTGCCTGAGGGCTCTGGCATGCCCCTGTTTGGCCGCCCGAACAAGCCAGCCGATGGCCTTGGCGGGGTTGGCCTTGGTGCCGGTGCCGGCAGCGCAGAGGGTGGCCAGAAAGGTCTGCGAAATTTCGTCTCCGCCGCGTCCGGCCCGCTCGACCAGGCCAAAGCCTTTGCCAACGTCCTGTTCAACCAGATGGCCAATGATGTACCAGGCGCCCAGTTGGGCAGCCGAAAAAACATGCCCGGCTGCCGCCGCCGCCTGAAGCAGGGGCAGCGCCTCGGCAGTCCGGCCGCTATCCACATAAATCTCGGCCAGACGTGCCTGGGCCTCCAGGTCGCCGTCGGCCGCCACCTGGCTTAAGCCTGCGGCGGTTGGAATTTGCTCGCTACCCTCATCCGTCACGCAGACGCTCCATGCGCAGTCAACGTCCATACGAACTCAAAACCGTCGGAGCGGTAACGGGGCCGCCAAGCGGATACTCGACTGGGTCACCAACTTTGGGTGGCCGAATTTTGGAGGCGATAGATCCTCGCCCCCCCTTTTTTATCAGGCACTGCTACCATGATTTATCTGAACCCCGGATGAATGCCGCAAGGCCGGATTGCTCTGTGCGGGGCCCAAAAGGCGCGGCTTGTCCGCCTTCCGGAATCCTGGCGCGAACCGTATTTTCTTCCGGAGCGCTTTGGTGCTAGTCTTTCGCCTGGACAGGGAGGTGCGAGCGTTGGCAGGGCTTTTCAACGAACTCAAACGGCGCAATGTGGTGCGGGTCGGGATCGCCTATGTGGTGGTCGGCTGGCTGATCATCGAGGTGATCGATACCATCGCGCCAAGGCTGGGCATGCCCGATTGGGTGCCGGCCTTCTTTATCGTCTTCGTGCTCGCCGGCTTGCCGCTGGCGCTGTTTTTCTCCTGGGCCTACGAGCTGACCCCGCAGGGGGTCAAGAAGACCGCCGAGATCGACGCCGACGCTTCGATCACGCCGTCGACCGGCCGCAAGCTGGATTTCATTATCATCGGGGCGCTGGTCGTGGCCCTCGGCTATTTCATCTGGGAACGCCAGGCGCTGGTCTCCGGGGCCGGCGGCCCGCAGGGCGTGGTAAAGATGACCTCGATCGCGGTGCTGCCGTTCGTCAACATGTCGGCTGACCCGGATCAGGAATATTTCTCGGACGGCATCACCGAAGAGCTCCTGAATACTCTCGTGAGGGTGCCGGGCCTGCAAGTGGTGGCCCGCACCTCGGTCTTTTCCTATAAGGGGGTGAACCGGGATGTGCGCGAGATCGGCAGGGAACTGGGGGTCGAGACCATCGTCGAGGGCAGCGTGCGGCGGGACGGCGATAACTTGAGGATCACCGCCCAGCTGGTGCGCGTCGCCGACGGCTTTCATATGTGGTCCGAGTCCTACGACCGAAAGTATGAAAACGTCTTCGCGATCCAGGAGGAGATCGCCTTTGCCATTGCCGACGCGGTGCAAGCGCCCCTGGGGCTGGCCGCCGGCAGTCTGGTCTCGTCCCGCATGCGCAATATGGCGGCCTACGATCAATATCTCAAAGCCCGGCGCCTGATCCGCGAGCGTGGCGAGGGGCTCGGCGAAGCGATCCTGATCCTGCGGGGAGTGGTGGCCGAGGAGCCGAACTTCGCCCCGGCCTGGGCGGCGATGGCGGTGGCCAAAGGCGTCCTTTCGAGTTATTTAAGCGAATTTGAGGGCAAACCGATCAATGCTGCTCGCCAGCGCAGCGAGGCGGAAATCGCGGCCCGCAAGGCAGTGGCGCTCGATCCCGATCTGGCCGCCGCCCGCCATGCCCTGGCCAACGCGCTGCGCGACCGGGGCGCCTTTGCGGCGGCCGAGGAAGAATATGAAAAGGCCTACGGGCTCGATCCCGGTTCGATCGAGATATTGGAGGATTACAGCGAGTTCTACGGCACCGTCCTCCACTTCGAACGCGCCCTCGAGCTGGCCGAACAGGCGGTCACCCTCGAGCCCGATACGCCGCTGGCGCTGGCCTTCTACGCCGACAATCTGGCGGCAAACGGCCGCCGCGAGGAGGCCATCGCGGCGCACCAAAAGGCGCTTCAAATTCAACCCGACTTCACCTGGTCGGGAGGCGTGCTCTATGAAAATTATCTGCTCCAAGGACAGCCGGAAAAGGCCCTGGCCCACCTCGAGGCCAACGACGGCCATTGGGAGCGCTATTTGAAAGAGTCTGCGAGCCCGCCGTTGGATTTTGCTCCCCTGCGGGACCGCCTCAGAGGCCAGGCCTGGGTGGCGCCCGAAGGTTGGACGGGAGCCTACTGGTCCCCGGTTTACGCCTATTTTTTGGGCGGCGATGACATGTTTCTCGACACCCTCGAATATTGGATGTTCGGGGACGGAAATCCCTATTTCAGTTATAATTTCGAGGGCATGGCGCGGATAAGAACCAGCGAGCGATTTAAGGCCCTGGTCCTCCACCGCGGCTTCGTGGATTACTGGCGTCAGCGGGGCTGGCCCAAGGTCTGCTGGCCTTTGGGCGAATATGACTTTGCCTGCGGAGCGGCACGCCAATGAGCGGACTTTTCTCAGAATTGAAGCGCCGCATTGTGGTGCGCGTAGGCATTGCCTATCTGGTCATCTCATGGGTGCTGGTCGAGGTCTCGGACACCATCGCGCCGATGATGAGCCTGCCCGAATGGGCCCCGGCCTTCTTTATCGTCGCTGTGCTCGCCGGCTTGACGCTGACGCTCGGCTATTTCGTCTGGGAACGCCAGGCGCCGATCTCCGGGGCCGGTGGCCCGATAAATCGGCTCTAAAGAAAGCTGGCCATTTGATCGCCATGTCCGCTTATGGCTAAAGGCGGACCTGCTTGATACGCACAGCGGCGCCTCGGTTCAAACATTGGAAAAATAAATGAAGGCGCATTATCTTCTGCTTCAAGTGAGAGACGATGGCGATCCCATGCGCGCTCACGAGGTGCGTTCCTTTGCCCGCAACTTGCGCTGCCCGGTAAGCAGGATTCGGTGTTGTAATCTATTATCCAGGCGTCCAAGCACCGGCGATCTTCAAAGCGCCGATGTGGTCCTGATGGGTGGCAGCGGCGACTATTCGGTTTTGGATAGTGGACGATGGATGGAACAGGCCCTGGAGGCGATGCGAGAGTTGCACGAAATGTCAAAACCGACCTTCGCTTCCTGCTGGGGGTTTCAAGCCATGGCCAAAGCACTTGGCGGTGTTGTGGTGCGGGATCCGGGGCTATCGGAAATCAGTAGCGTCAGCATTGATCTCACTGCCGAGGGACGCGCCGATCAGATTTTCGGCGGCATCGAAAGTCCGTTTCGAGCCCATGCGGCCCACGAGGACACGGTGACGGAACTTCCATCCGACGCGGTATTGCTGGCCTCGAGCGCGTTGGTCGAGAATCAAGCTTTCCGGTTTGCCGGAAAGCCGATTTATTGCACGCAATTTCATCCGGAACTCAGTCGAAACGATATCGCCATACGACTCAAATCCTACCCAAAATACGTCGAACAAATAGGCGGCGGGTCGCTCGATCAATGCATGTCGACCTGGGTCGAAACTCCAATCGCGGCAACCATAATTCGTCGATTCCTGGCCCATTTGGCAAAATGACAAGGGGATGCCAAGCCCTAGCGTGCCTGCTTCGCCAACTCCTGGGATGGGCAATCACAGCCGTGCCGCATCCCAAGGTCCGCTGATGGCCTATAGCGGTCATGGCGCAATTCTCTTAAAGCCCGCCTCGGCCCCGGCCATCTTGGGCCCCCGCCATCTTGCGGTATCGCCGCCATCTTGCGGTATCGCCGCTGGGCCCGGCTCAGAAAAAGCTGGCCATCTCCTCGAGGCTCTTTTTATTGAGCGCTTCTTTGGGGATGGTGGCGTCGGCGGCCGGGTGCCCGGCGACCACGATCATCAGCGGCTTTTCGTTCTCCGGCCGGCCGCAGATCTGGTTCAGGAATCCCATCGGGCTCGGCGTATGGGTGAGACTCACCAGCCCGGCGTTATGCAAAGCCGTGACCAGAAAGCCGCAGGCGATGCCGACCGATTCCGTGACATAGTAGTTCTTGCGCTTTTCGCCGTCCGGGCTGAGGTCATAGCGCTGGGCAAAGACCACGATCAGCCACGGCGCGGTCTCCAAGAAAGGCTTCGCGGGATCGGTTCCCAAGGGTTTGAGGGCATCGAGCCATTCCCGGCCGGCCCGGCCGGCGTAAAATTCCCGCTCTTCCGCTTCCGCCTTCTGGCGGATCAGGCGGCGCTTCTCGCCGGGCCCCAGGACCGCGAAGTGCCAGGGCTGACGATTGGCCCCGTTGGGGGCCAGACCGGCGGTCAAAAGACACGTCTCGATCACTTCTCTGGGCACCGGCCGATCCGAGAATTCGCGCACCGTGTGACGCTTTTTCATGGCGGCGTGAAAGGCCCCGGCCCGGGCGATCATCTCGGCGTCCGGATAATCAAAGCGCTCGGGATAGGGAATGGGTTGGTAAGATGCGTCTTCCTGCCAGGCTTCGGTCATCTCGGGTCCCCTTTCATGGCCAAGTCTCCAGGTCCGCAGAATGCGACAGTTTGCCGGTCCCGCCAACCGAAATCCAGGCGCCATTCAGGGATTGATCTCAGGCCCCCAGCCGGTCAAAGTGATGGCGAGTTATTTGTGGGGGCCGCATGATTACCAACGACGCCTTTTTGTTCGGTATTCTGGCCCTCATTCTGGGCGGCGTTTTCTACACCTCGACCAGCGATAACCGCTTCTGGAAAAAGTTCTATGGCGTCGTGCCGGTGCTTCTGGTGTGCTATTTCCTGCCGTCGCTTCTAAACAGCTTTGGTCTGGTCGACCTCGAACAGTCCAATCTCTATTTTGTCGCCTCGCGCTATCTTCTTCCGGCCAGCCTTGTGCTGTTGACCTTGAGTATCGATTTCAGACGCATCCTGGCCCTCGGACCCAAGGCCCTGATCATGTTCGTGACCGGCACCGTCGGTGTGGTCATCGGCGGCCCGATCGCCATCCTGATCTTTTCGGTCTTCGATCCGGCGAGCGTCGGCGGCGAGGGCCCCGAGGCCGTGTGGCGGGCCATGACCACCCTGGCCGGCAGCTGGATCGGCGGCGGTGCCAATCAGGCGGCGATGAAGGAGATTTACGGGGTCGGCGATCAGATGTTTTCGGTCTGGGTGACCATCGACGTGATCATCGCCAATATCTGGGTGGCCGGTCTGTTGTTTATGGCCGCCCGGGCCAAGCAGATCGATCGCCGGGCCGGGGCCGATACCAGGGCCATCGACGATCTCAAGATCACCGTCGAGGCGTTCCAGAAGAAGCACGCCAAGATCCCGCAATTGAAAGACCTGATGATCCTGCTGGCGGTCGCTTTCGGGACCACCGGGCTGGCCCATTTCGCGGCCGATACTCTGTCTTCGACCTTCCAGGCGATCGAGGGCTGGGAGACCTCGAACCTGGCCAGCCAGTTTTTCTGGCTGGTCGTCCTGGTGACCACCGCGGCCCTGGCCATGTCTTTCACCCCGGTGCGCCGCCTCGAGGGCGTCGGCGCCTCCAAGGTCGGCTCGGTCTTTATCTATATCCTGGTGGCCACCATCGGCCTGAAGATGGACGTGCTGGCGATATTCGAATACCCGCGCATGTTCATGGTCGGCACCATCTGGATCGCCGTCCATGCCGGATTGCTGTTTGCGGTCAGGGCCAGGATCAAGGCGCCGATCTTCTATCTGGCGGTCGGCAGTCAGGCCAATATCGGCGGCGCCGCCTCGGCCCCGGTTGTGGCCGCCGCCTTCCATCCCTCGCTGGCCCCGGTCGGGGTCCTCCTGGCCGTCCTCGGCTACGCGCTCGGCACCTACGCCGCCCTGTTCACCGGCACCCTGATGGAGATGGTGGCGCCCTAGCCGACGCGGCGGCGCCGGCTACGTCAGCCCTACTTATGGGCCTGCTTCCAGGCCGAGACCCAGCGCTGCAAGCTTGATGGCAGGGCTATGTTGCGGTTTCGATTTCTTCTTGCAGCTTCTCGAGTTGATCCATAATGCGGATAAATTTCTTGCCAAACGGGGTGACAACATATTCGACCCTGGGCGGGATTTCCGGATAAGCGATCCGCTCGAGAATACCAAACTCGATATTTTTCCGCAGACAGCTGTTTAATACCTTGGTCGAAAGCCCTTCAACATGGCGCACCATTTCTCCGGGTCTTTTTATGCCGCTCGCAAGCAGTTGGTATACGGTCAGAGACCATTTGCAGCCGTAGATGGCCTCAACCATGCGCGCACTTTGATCAGGCGCTGACTTTCTCGAAATTTTTTTTGCCTGGGTTTTCATAATAACATACCAAAAGGTACCTACCCCACCGGTTTGTGCGTACTTTTCAATAGGTTACAAGCTTACTAAGTTGATTTCTAACATTCAACAAACCTACGGAAAGATTATTATGACTTCATCAAACAATACCTGGGCCTTGATCGTTGGCGGCTCCAGCGGCATGGGCTATTCGGTAGCCCAACAGCTTCTGCAGTCCGGTATCGCCACCTTGATCGTCGGCAATAACGTAGAAAAGCTGGAAAAGGCCCAAAAAGAGCTGTCCCACTTCGGCACCGTACAGTCGATACAAGCCAATTTATACAAGCCCTCAGACCTCACCAAGATCGTCGCCATGGTTGACGACCACAGCCGTCATATCGGGTATCTGGTCAATGCAGCGGGCTATTTCAGGCCCACTTCATTCCTCGATCATAGCGAGGATGATTATGAAGCCTATATGGGCCTTAACAAGGCCATCTTCTTCATTTCCCAAGCGGTAGCCAGGAACATGAAAGCCAACGGTGGCGGATCCATCGTGCATATTGGTTCGATGTGGGCAAAGCAGGCGATCAAGGCGACCCCGTCTTCGGCCTACTCCATGGCCAAGGCCGGTCTGCACGCCCTTACCCAGCACATGGCAATGGAACTGGCCACAGACAATATCAGGGTCAATGCCGTATCCCCGGCCGTGGTGAAGACGCCGATTTACGAATCCTTCATCGATCCGAAGGAGATGGATTCTGCGCTAGCAGCCTTCGATGACTTTCATCCGATCGGACGCATAGGCGCCCCGGAGGATGTCGCCAATACCATCGCTTTTTTGCTTTCAAGCAAGGCCGATTGGGTGACTGGCGCGGTCTGGGACGTAGACGGCGGAGTGATGGCCGGACGCAACTAGCGCGGTGGGATGGTTGGCATGGGGCTATTCATCTCCCGGCATTGCCTGGAGCTCGCCAGCGCCGGCCACCCGATCCCTATTTATGGGCCTTTTTCCAGGCCGCGACCCGGCGCAGGGCTTGGAGGCGCTGATCGGCGCTCAGCTCCGGGTCCAAGCGGTCCAGAGCTTCGGCATCGGCGGCCAGCAGAAACCACATATAGGCCGCCACCGGATCCTCGGTCACGCCGCGGCCTTGTTCATAGATCAGGCCAAGGCTGCTTTGGGCCGGCCCGTAACCATGCTCGGCCGCCCGGCCGTACCAGACCATCGCTGCGCTATCGCTTTGGGCCAGGCCCAGGCCGTTCTGGTACAGGAAGCCGAGGTTGGTCTGGGCATGGAGATAGCCCTGATCGGCCGAGAGCCTGTAAAGCCGGGCCGCTTCGGCCAGGTCTTGCCGCACCCCCTGGCCCAGAAGGTACATGTGGCCGAGCCTGGCCTGGGCCACCGCGTGGCGCTGCTCGGCCGCCCTTTGGTACCAGGCGAGCGCTTCGAGATCGCTGCGGCGGACCCCCTTGCCGTTCTGATACATCAGGCCGAGGCTGGTTTGGGCCAAGGCATCGCCCTTCTCGGCCGCCCGCCGGAACCAGTTGGCCGCGTCAGGGTCGCTTTGGGCGACGCCTCGGCCGGCCGCATAAAAGGCGCCGAGCCTGGATTGCGCATAGGCATGCCCGCCGATGGCCGCCTGGTGGTACCAATAAAAGGCCGCTTTATCGCTTTGGGGGACCCCGAGGCCGACCTCGTAGTGGTAGCCAAGCCGCGCCTGCGCCTCCGGCTGATCGGCTTCGGCGGCCGTCATCAGCCGCTCGATCTCGGCCAAAGTTGTCTGCGGGGTCTGCGCCGCCACCGGCCCCGGCAGTCGGGCCGCGAACAAAACCAAAAGAAATATAGCGAAAATCCTCAAGACCGCGCTCCTTGATCTGCCAACTCCCCGGGAACCCCCAAGCTTATCACATCCCCGGCCCCGGCCGAAATTCCGCGCACGAGTTGGCTAGAGCGGTGCGAAAAGCTTTTAGTCCCGCAAAATCGCGGCGTGATGGGCCAGGTGATCGTCGATAAAGCTCTGGATGAAATAATAGCCGTGGTCGTAGCCTTCGTGGCGGCGCAGCTGCAAGGGATAGCCGGATTCCTCGGCTGCCGCCTCGAGACGTTCGGGGTGGAGTTCACGCTCCAGATATTCATCGGCCAGCCCCTGATCGACCAGGATGGTTGGTCTCAAGGCCGCCTCGGGCACCCGGGCCATAATCCGGCTGGCGTCGTGTTCGGCCCAATGGCTTTGATCTTCGCCCAGATAGTTGGAAAAGGCTTTCTGGCCCCAGGGTCCCTGCAGCGGCGCGCAGACCGGCGCGAAGGCGGAGATGCTTTTATAAAGATCAGGGTGGCGCAGCCCCAGGGTGAGGGCCCCGTGGCCGCCCATCGAATGGCCGAAGATGCCCTGAGCGGCCGGGTTGCCGGCGAAGTTATCGAACACCGCTTGTTGCAGATCCACCGTGATGTAGCTCTCCATCTTGTAATGCTCGGCCCACGGCGCTTGAGTGGCGTCCAAGTAAAAGCCGGCCCCGAGGCCGAAATCCCAGCCGCCGTCCGGGTCGTCGGGCACGCCCTCGCCGCGGGGGCTGGTATCCGGCGCCACCAGCATCAGGCCCAATTCCGAGGCCCGCTTGAGGGCCCCGGCCTTGATCATGAAGGTCTCGTGAGTACACGTCAGCCCGGCCAGCCAGGTCAGCACCGGCACCGGGCCGTGCTGGCCGTCCAACGCCGCCGCCGGCGCGAAAAGCCCGAAGGTCATATCCGTGCCGGTGGCTGCGGAAGCGTGGCGGTAAGTGCCGATCAGGCCGCCGTGAGCGGCCTGGCGGGACAGGGTCTCGATCTTTGTACCCATGGCCTAATACACCACGACGCTGCGCACGCCTTGGCCGGCGTGCATCATATCGAAGGCCGAGTTGATCTCCTCCAGGGGCAGGACGGCGGTGATCAGGTCGTCGATGTTGATCTTGCCTTCCATGTACCAGTCGACGATCTTCGGCACGTCGGTGCGCCCCTTGGCGCCGCCGAAGGCGGTGCCGCGCCACACCCGTCCGGTGACCAGCTGGAAGGGGCGGGTGGAGATTTCCTGGCCGGCCCCGGCCACCCCGATGATCACGCTTTCGCCCCAGCCCTTGTGGCAGCACTCGAGGGCCTGGCGCATCACCTCGACGTTGCCGATACACTCGAAGCTGTAATCGGCGCCGCCGCCGGTGGCCTCGATCACCGCCGCCACCACATCCTCGACTTCTTCGGGATTGATAAATTCGGTCATCCCGAACTTCTCGGCCAGCGGCCGCTTGGCGGGGTTGGTGTCGATGCCGATGATCTTTTCGGCCCCGACCATCCGCGCCCCCTGGACCACGTTGAGACCGATGCCGCCGAGCCCGAATACGGCGACGGTACTGCCCGGCTCGACCTGGGCCGTATTCATCACCGCCCCGAGCCCCGTGGTCACCCCGCAGCCGATGTAGCAGACCTTTTCGAACGGCGCGTCGGAGCGGATTTTGGCCAGCGCGATCTCCGGCAGGACGGTGAAGTTCGAAAAGGTCGAGCAGCCCATATAGTGATGGATCATCTTTCCGCCGAGCGAGAAGCGGCTGCTGCCGTCGGGCATCACGCCGCGCCCTTGGGTCTCGCGGATGGCCTGGCACAGGTTGGTCTTGCCCGAGGTGCAGTAAGCGCACACGCGGCATTCCGGCGTATACAGCGGGATCACGTGATCGCCGGCCGCCAGCGAGGTCACCTCGGGCCCCACCTCGACCACCACCCCGGCCCCTTCGTGGCCCAGGATGGCCGGGAACAGGCCTTCGGGATCGTCCCCCGAGAGCGTAAAGGCATCCGTATGGCAGATGCCCGAGGCCTTGATCTCGATCATCACCTCGCCGGATTTGGGGCCGTCCAGCTGGACCGTCTCGATGACCAGCGGCTGGCCGGCCTCGACGGCCACGGCGGCGCGCGTTTCCATGTTCCTACCTCCCTCGAATTCGCCTGGCGATATTCTATCGGACCGGCCCCGGCCGCCACAAGGGCCGATTGGCGCTTGATTCTGGAAAGGCAGGGCCCTATTCGTTGCTGCAGAGCAGCGGCCTAACGGAGAGAACCCCCATGACCCAGTTTGACGACCGTGAAAGAGCGCAGGAGCGCAAGTTCGTGATGGAGGCCGAGAGCGCCTTCAAGGCCAACGCGCGGCGGGCCAAGCTTTTGGGGCTGTGGGCCGCTGAGCTGATGGGCCTCGACCAGGCCACGGCCAAGGTCTACGCGCTCGATGTGGTCAAGTCCGATCTTGCGGAGCCGGGCGATGAAGACATCTACCGCAAGGTCAAGGGCGACCTTGAAGAAAAAGGCGTTGAGATGTCGGAGCATCGCCTGCGCCGCGAGATGGCCGATTTTCTGGAAGAAGCCTACCGCCAGGTGGCCGGGGAAGCCGCCAAGCTGCCCGAATAATTCTTCAGCCGCAGGGCCCGGATGACCTTGTATTCTGACCGCAGAGCGCCCGGATTCTGGTATCAAAATCATCACCATTTTGGCCGTCGGCTGGAGCATGGGCTCCACCAGGCTATTTTGGCCCGGCTGGAAACCAAGTGTGATGTGGCGTCATGGCAGAACCATACCTGAGTGAACTGCGGTCCATCGTTGAACAGGCAAACCTGCGGTGCAAAACGCCAGGCGGCATTTTGTGCAGGCATTTTTTCAGTGGTGCGGCGGCCTATGTCGACGGTCACATTTTCATGACGCTGACCACGGTTGGGCTGGCCCTGAAATTACCGGAAGATGACCGCAGCACGCTTTTTGATCAGGGTGCGAAATCTCTGCAATATTTTCCCCAGGCGCCAATAAAGAAGGACTACGCGGTGCTGCCATCTCGACTGCTTGACGACCATAGCCGGTTGAGCGATTGGATTTCGCGCAGCATCGATTTTGTCCTGGGATAATACGCCGGCGCCACCCAGTGGCCGCCGCGGCGGCCAAGCGGCCCGAGTAGAAAGCCTTGATCAGGATTGGCCGAACACCCGCGCGAAGATCGTGCCGACGTGCTTGGTGTGATAGGCCAGGTCGAACAGCGCTTCCAAGGCGTCCGCCGGGAGCACCGCCGTGACCGCGGCGTCGGCTTTAAGGCGATCGAGAAGCTGACCGCCGTCCTGCCACACCGACATGGCGTGCTTCTGCACCAGGTCGTAGGCCTCTTCGCGCGACAGCCCGGCCTGGGTCAGGGCCAACAGCACCCTCTGGGAATTGATCAGGCCGCCGAGCTGGTCGAGGTTGGCTTGCATGGCTTGCGGGTAGACCACCAGGTTTTCTATCAGCCCGGTCAGCCGGGCCAGGGCAAAATCGAGGGTCACCGTGGCGTCGGGGCCGATTATGCGCTCGACGCTCGAGTGTGAGATATCCCGCTCGTGCCACAGGGCCACGTTCTCCATGGCCGGTATCACGTAGCCGCGCACGATCCGGGCCAGGCCGGTCAGATTTTCAGACAGCACCGGATTGCGCTTGTGGGGCATCGAAGAGGAGCCCTTCTGGCCGGCCGAGAAAACTTCCTCGACCTCGCGCACCTCGGTCCGCTGCAAGTGCCTGATCTCGAGCGCCAGCCGTTCGACCGACGAGGCGATAATCCCCAGGGTGGCGAAAAAGACCGCGTGCCGGTCGCGCGGGATGACCTGCGAGGAGACCGGCTCGACCTTAAGGCCCAGGCGCTCGGCGACATGGGCTTCGACCTCGGGATCGATATGGGCGAAGGTGCCGACCGAGCCCGAGATGGCGCAGGTCGCCACCTCGTCGCGGGCCGCCTTGAGACGCTTGAGCTGGCGCTCGAACTCGGCGTAAAAGCCGGCCAGCTTCAATCCGAAGGTGGTCGGCTCGGCGTGGATGCCGTGGCTGCGGCCGATGCACAGGGTGTCCCGGTGCTCGAAGGCGCGCTTCTTGAGCGCCGCCAGAAGCCCCTCGATGTCGGCCATCAGGAGATCGGCGGCCCGCGCCAGTTGGACCGCGAAACAGGTATCGAGCACATCCGACGAGGTCATGCCCTGATGGATAAAACGCGCCTCTTCGCCCACATGCTCGGCCAGATTGGTCAAAAAGGCGATGACGTCGTGCTTGACTTCGGCCTCGATCGCCTCGATCCGGTCGACCTCGAATTTGCCGCGCTCCCACACCGCTTCGGCCGCCGCCTTGGGCACCACGCCCAAGCGGGCCTGCGCGTCCATGGCGTGGGCCTCGATCTCGAACCAGATGCGGAACTTAGCCTCCGGCGCCCAGACGGCCACCATTTCAGGCCTCGAATAGCGCGGGATCATGGGTACGCCTCCTGTGGGGGGTTGGCGTCAAAGAAAGGAGTTCCTATCAAACATTGGCCGCAAAAACAAGCGTGGCAGGCGGCTAGGCCGCCTGCCACAAAGCCCCCCAAATCCTCCAGCGCCTATTCCTACATGTATTCAGCTGTGTTGGCCAGATTGCCCAAGGTGACGGCCCAGCCCAAAACCACAGCAATCTGTGCCAGCCGGCCCCACAAGGAGTTTTTGCCTTCGGTGGCGCAATAGATATTGGCGCTTCGCCACACGCCGCCGGTCAGAACCACGTACCAGGGAAGGTAAAGAATCATCAGAAAAAAAGCCGTGCCAACCTCGCCGGTCGCCATCGCCGCCATGTTGAGAAAGACGTTGTAAACGACACCCACCACCACGCCGAAGAGCCAGTAGGTCTTGGCCAGCGAATATTCACCGCGCCACACTTTGCCGAAAAAAGCCATGGGATTCCCCTCTCGATCGAATTTCCAGATAGACCCCCCCGCGAGGGGCGCCGACGGCAGATGATGTTCGCAGTTGACCCCTGGAGTCAATCAATCGAGCAAGTTTTATTTGGAAGCGCCCGGCGCCGGCCCGGCAAATATCCTTTGCCGGGCCATAAGAAATGAGTTGCAAATTGGCCTCCGGTCCCGGCAATCTTGGCCCCGCAATTCCAACCCGGGGGTCTAAAATGCGGCATCTGCTGATCGTCTCGCTGGCTTTGATTCCATCCCTGTTTGCCGGGTCCGCCAGGGCCGAGGACATCGTTTTTGAGAACGTCACGGTTCTGACCATGGGCCAGCGGGGCATTCTGCCCGGCGCCACCGTGGTGGTGGCGGGCGATCGTTTCCTCGCCGTGGGTGAGGTTGGCCTTGATCAGATTTCCGCCGCCACCAGGCGTATCGACGGCAGCGGCAAATATCTGATCCCGGGGCTGGCCGAAATGCACGGTCACCTGCCGTCGGCCAGGGTCGGCCGGCAGGCCCAGCTGGACACGCTTTTTCTTTACGTGGCGCGCGGTGTGACGGTGGTGCGCGGCATGCTCGGCCACCCGCTGCAGTTCGAGCTGCGCGATCAGATCAAGGCCGGCCGCATTATCGGCCCCAATCTTTATCTGGCCGCCCCCAGCCTGAACGGCAATACGGTCGACTCGCCCGAACAGGCCCGCCGGCTGGTGCGCAGATATCACGCCGAGGGCTGGGATCTGCAGAAGATTCACCCGGGCCTGACGCTCGATGAATACGACGCCATCTTCGACGTCGCAAACGCGCTCGGATTCCCGGTCGGCGGTCACGTACCGGCTGAGGTGCCCTTGGCCCATGCGATCGCCCGCGGCCAGGTCTCGATCGATCATCTGGATGGTTTCCTGCGCACGCTTGGCGGCCTGGAAAAGGAGCTCAGCGCCGCCGATCTTCAAAGGGCGGTCGATCTGGTCGGCCAATCGGGGGTCTGGCTGGTGCCCACCGAGGCGCTGTTCGAGCTGTTCGGCCTGGCCCCCAGCTACCAGGACTTGAAGCATCGCGAGGAGCTGAAATACGTCGATCCGCGAACCCTCGAGAATTGGCGCCGGCGTCTTGGTAACTACAGCCGCAACCTGGTGGCGGTCGAAAACCGCAGGAAGGTTCTAAAGGCACTCTCGGATGCCGGGGCGCGGATCGTGTTGGGCTCGGACGCGCCGCAGCTGTTCAGTGTGCCCGGCTTTTCGATCCTGCGCGAGATCGAAGCGATGAAAGTGGCGGGGATGTCGGCCGAGGCGATCCTGATCTCGGGCACCCGGGCTGCGGGGATTTATTTCGCCGATAAAGACCGCTTCGGGATCATCGAGGCGGGGGCCCGGGCCGACGCCGTGCTGTTGGAGGCAAACCCTTTGGACGACATCATGAACCTCGCCAAGCAGGCCGGGGTGATGGTCCAGGGGCGCTGGTACTCGAAAGCCTTTATCGATGGTCGCCTCGAAGATCTGGCCAAACGCATGGCCGCCCAGAGATAGGGCCGGGTCACCTAAATCAAACCCCTGGCTCAGATCAATCCCATGGACTTGAAGCTGGTGTGGCCGGACCTGGCGATGATGATATGGTCGTGGAGCTTGATGCCGAGCTTTTTCCCGGCCTCCATCACCTCGAGGGTCATTTCGATATCGTCCCGCGACGGGGTGGGATCGCCGGACGGGTGGTTGTGGACCATGATGATCGCCGAGGCGCCGAGCTCCAAAGCCCGCTTGATCACCTCGCGCGGGTAGACCGGCGTATGATCGACCGTACCTTCCTGCTGGCGCTCGTCGGCGATCAGGACGTTTTTCTTGTCCAGAAACAGGATCCGGAACTGCTCTTTCTTGCCGTAGGCCATGGCCGCCCGGCAATAATCCAACAGCGCCTGCCACGAGCCGATCAGCGGCTTTTCGATCACTTGCTCGCGGGTCAGTTTGATCGCCGCCGCCTGTACGGTCTTGAGGGCCACCAGGGTCGCTTCGCCGATCCCGTCGACCTCCCTCAAGCGGGCCGGGTCGGCGCTTACCACCTCGGCGAAGCTGCCGAATCTCTTGAGCAGCGCCTTGGAGATCGGCTTGACGTCGCGCCTGGGCAGGGCCAGGAACAATAACAGCTCCAACAGCTCGTAGTCGGCCAGCCGCTCGGCGCCGTGCTTCAGAAACTTCTCTTTCAGCCGCTTGCGGTGGCCCAGATAATGGGGCGCTTCAGCCATCGATCCACCATCCCCTGCATTTTTCGATCAGGCGTTGTATGGAGGCTTTGTATACCCTTTGGCGGACCGTGTGAAGATTTCTGCGCCCGTCGCCGTGACCCCGATCGAATGTTCGAACTGGGCCGAGAGCGAACGGTCGCGGGTCACCGCGGTCCAGCCGTCGGCCAGAACCTTGCTCTGCGACCGCCCCAGATTGATCATCGGCTCGATGGTAAAGAACATGCCTTCCTTCAGCTCGATGCCTTTGCCCGGATTGCCGTAGTGGAGAATATTGGGCGCATCGTGGAACACACGGCCGAGCCCGTGGCCGCAAAATTCGGTGACCACCGAGCAGCGCTGGCCCTCGGCGTAGGACTGGATGGCGTGGCCGATATCCCCCAGTTGCTTGCCCGGCGCCACCTCGGCGATGCCGCGCATCATGCACTCGTAAGTGATATCGCTCAATCGCTGGGCCTTGATCGACGGTCGGCCGGCAAAGTAGATGCGGGATGTATCGCCGTGCCAGTCATCCAGGATTACCGTGACGTCGATATTCATCAGATCGCCGTCCTTTAGCACCCGCGGACCGGGGATGCCGTGGCAGACCACATGATTGAGCGAGGTGCAGATCGACTTGGGAAAACCGCGATAACCAAAGGGGGCCGGGGTGGCCCCGTGATCGAGGATAAATTCGTGTGCCATCCGGTCGAGCTCCGCGGTGGTCACACCCGGCACCACCAGGGGGGTCAGCATATCCAGGACCTCGGCCGCCAGGCGGCCGGCCCGGCCCATGCCCTCGAAGTCCTCGGGCCGGTGGATCTTGATCGCCCGTGTGGCGATCTCGGGGGCCTCGTCGGCCATTATATAGGTCATTTACCGGTTCTTTCCTCTGGTGGCCGGAAGGGGAGTATCTAAACGAATTTTTTTGCTTTTCAAGAAAGACCGTTGTTTAGCCCGCGATGTGAACCGGCGTATCGAGGGTAATTTCCTGGGTGCTGAGCCGGCAGGCATAGGCCAGCGCCTCGACCCCGGCCGCCAGCGCCTTATCGAAAGCGGCGCCGTATCCGGGATCGATATCGCGGGCCAGGCGGAAGCTCCGGCAGTCCGTGCGCTGGACCAGATAAAGCATCACCGCCCGGTGGCCTTGACCCACCATGTCCGAAAGTTCCCGCAGATGCTTGGCCCCGCGGGCCGTCACCGCGTCGGGAAATTCCGCCAAACCCTCGCGACGCAGAGTGACGTTTTTCACCTCGACATAGCAAAGCCTTGGCCCATCGCCCCGCCCCGGCGCCTCCAAAAGCAGATCGATGCGTGAGTTTTGGCCGTATTTCACCTCCCGCCGCAGCGTCTCGTAGCCGGCCAGCTCGGGCACTTGCCCTTCCGTGATCGCCTCCTCGACGATACGGTTGGGCCGCGAGGTATTGATACCGACCAGGCCGCCTTCGACCTCGATCATCTCCCAGCGGTAGGGCAGCTTGGCCTTGGGGTTGCGGTTGGGCGACAGCCACACCACCGAGCCCGGCTCCATCACCCCGATCATCGAGCCGGGATTGGCGCAATGGGCGGTCAGCTCGCTGCCGTCCTCGAGCCGCACGTCGGCCAGAAAACGCTTGTAGCGCTTGAGCAAAGTCGCCTTGACCAGCGGCTCGTCGAACTTCATGGCTGTCCTTTTGGCGGGCCGCAGCGGTCAGCGGCTATCGAGGCGTCCATACCACTCGGAGATGGCCCGGCCGAGGGCGTGCGGGCGGTCCTCCTGGATAAAATGGATGCCCGCGCCGACATAGTGGGTCTCGATGTTCCGGGCCATGGCCTCGAGCTTTTCCGCCGCGCCCTCGCGGTTGATCGCCCCCGGCTTGACCCACAGGTAGAGCAGCGGCTTTTCGGTCGTCGCCAGCCATTGGCCGATGCCGCGGACCATCTCGGCGTTGTCCTCTGGGCCGTCGGCGAAGGGGATCTCGTTGGGCCACACCAGGGTCGGCTTGCGGCTCTCCGGGGTCGGGTAGGGGGCCCGGTAGTGGTCCATCTCCTCAGCGGTCAGCTTGCGCATGATGGCGCCCGGCAGGACGGATTCGACAAAGAAGTTTTCCTCGAGCACCAGCTTGGGGCCGATCTCCGGATGCCGCAACTGGTAGAACAGGCTGCCTTCCTCCGGCACCCGTTCGAGGAAAGGCGAGGGGAAAATGGCTTCCATAAAGGCCACCCCCTTGACGTTCTCCTCGTGGTTCGAAGCGTAATGAAAACCCAGCGCCGAGCCCCAGTCGTGGATCACCAGGGTGATGTTCTCAAGCTCCAGGACTTCGATGAAACCCTCCACATAGGCGTAATGGTCGAAAAACCGGTAGCCGATATCCGGCTTGTCCGAGCGGCCCATGCCGATCAGATCCATGGCGATCACCCGGCCCTGGGCCTCGAGGTGGGGCATGACGTTGCGCCACAGGTAACTGCTGGTCGGATTGCCGTGCAGGAACAGGATCGGATCGCCTTGGCCGCCCTCCACATAGTGGATCTTCGAGCCCAGCACTTCGATGAACCGGGATTCATAGGGCATTTCGGCCGAGATGACCTCGGCCGGCTCGGCCTTTGCGGTCACTGCTTCCGGCTCTTGCTGGCGCTTGCTCATTTGGGCCTCCCTTTCGAGGATCGGGATCAGGGCCAGGATGACCGCCATGGCCACCACGAAACCCAGCATTTTCTTTCTCTTGTCCTCGACTTCCATGACCCGCCCCGTTTTTTCGCACGCCAAAGCCTAGCTCCGAAGCCGGCCCAAGTCCAACCCGTCTTTGTCGGTCCCCTGGACCGTGCTAGGAAAGCCGGGAAGGGGAGGCGCATTGGAGACCCATGTGATTGTCAATCCGGCCTCGGCGGTTGGCAGGACCGGGCGCCAGTGGCCGGCCACGCAAGCGCGGCTCGAGGCGGCGATCGGGCCGCTTCAAGCGCATTTTACGGCCCGCGCCGGCGAGGCGGTCGGCTTGACCGAGGCGGCGCTCGAGGCCGGGGCCTCAAGGGTCATTGCGCTGGGCGGCGACGGCACCTTCTCGGAGGTGCTGAATGGCTTCATGGATCCGGCGACCGAATTGCCACGAAATCCGGACGCGGTCATCGGGCTGCTGGGCAGCGGCACCGGGGTCGATTTCATGCGCAGCCTCGCCGCGAGGAGCAACCAAGCGGCCCAGATCGCCG